>CAJKSU010000032.1 GCA_905202605.1 uncultured Eubacteriales bacterium | reverse complement strand
ATAGCAGAGGGGTGAGTCTGCACATCGCCCCCGGTGAAATCTACGGCTTTATCGGGCATAACGGTGCGGGAAAAACCACGACCCTCAAATCCGTTGTAGGGATTCTCCAGTTCGATTCCGGCGAGATCACCATCGGCGGACACTCCATCGTGAAGGAGCCGCTGGAATGCAAGCGGCGGCTTTCTTATATCCCCGACAACCCCGATCTCTATGAGTTCATGACCGGCATCCAGTACCTGAGCTTCATTGCCGACATCTTCGCCGTCAGTGCGCAGGAGCGTCAGGCTCGCATCGAGCAGTACGCCGCGCTCTTTGAGCTCACAGACGATCTGGGACAGCCCATCGCTACCTACTCCCACGGCATGAAGCAGAAGCTGGCAATTATCGCCGCATGGATTCACAATCCCAAGCTTGTCATCATGGATGAGCCGTTTGTGGGACTGGATCCCAAGGCGTCCCATCAGCTCAAGGGCATGATGCGGGAGGTCTGCAATAGCGGCGGCGCGATCTTTTTCTCCACCCACGTATTGGAGGTGGCGGAAAAGCTCTGCGACAAGGTTGCCATCATTAAAAGCGGCAGACTGATCCGCTCCGGCACCATGGAAGCGGTCAAGGGTGACGATTCTCTGGAGGAGGTATTTCTGGAATTGGAGGATCCGTCATGCTGAAGCTTCTGGTAAAAAAGCAGCTTTCCGAGATCTTTCGCAGCTATTTCTATGATGCCAAGAAGAATAAAAAGCGCTCCACAGGCGCCACCATTCTGTTCTTCGTTCTGTTCGCACTGTTGATGGTGGTGCTGCTGGGCGGCATGTTTACGCTGCTGTCTCTGGCACTCTGCTCTTCTCTGGTCAGCGCCGGGATGGGCTGGTTCTATTTTACGCTGATGACCCTTCTGGCCATGCTGCTGGGCATCTTCGGCAGTGTATTCAACACCTATTCCTCCCTGTATCTATCCAAGGACAATGACCT
Organism: uncultured Eubacteriales bacterium; assembly: GCA_905202605.1. Classification (GTDB taxonomy): domain Bacteria; phylum Bacillota; class Clostridia; order Oscillospirales; family Oscillospiraceae; genus HGM13006. The sequence goes on along the minus strand of CAJKSU010000032.1, from coordinate 18,115 downwards.
TTTGCTGTCGCTGCCCATTCCCACCGGCGCGATTATGGCCGCCCGGCTGCTGAGCGTCTATCTGATGGGGCTGATGTATTCCTCCGTGGTCATACTCCCCGCCATTATCGTCTACTGGTGTCTGGGAGAGTTCAGTCCGGGCAGCGTTCTGGGCAGTCTGTTACTGCTGCTTTCTGTCTCGCTGCTGATGCAGGTGCTGTCCTGCCTTTTGGGCTGGGTGGTGGCAAAGGTCAGCCTGAAGCTGAAAAACAAAAGCTTTGTCACCGTCCTGATCTCTCTTGTGTTCTTCGGGGTCTACTATGTCTTCTGCTTCCGGCTCCAGTATATTTTGCAGGATCTGATTGCCAACGCCGTGGTCTATGGCGAAGCCATTCAGGGCGCGGCCTATCCGCTGTATCTATTGGGTCAGGCCGGAGCCGGCAGCTATCCCGCCATGGCAGCGGTAACGGCAGTTTCGCTGATTCTGTTCGGGCTGGTGTGGGCGATGCTCTCCCGGAGCTTCCTGAAAATCGCCACCGCTCAGGGACATAGTGCAAGGGTGCGCTATCGCGCCAGGTCCCTCTCCTCCCACTCCCCCGCCCGCGCCCTGCTGGGCAAGGAGGCACGGCGGTTTCTGAGCAGTCCCAGCTATATGCTCAACTGCGGTCTGGGCATTATCCTGCTGCCCGCGCTGGGCATTGTCCTGCTGGTCAAAGCGTCTGCGCTGACGGACGTACTGTCCCAGCTTCCGTCTCTCTCCGGCATGCTTCCGGTGCTGGTCGCCGCCTGCATCTGCATGGTAGTCTCCATGAATGACATTGCCGCTCCCTCCGTTTCTCTGGAGGGGAAAACCCTGTGGCAGCTGCACTCCCTTCCGGTGGATCCATGGCAGGTACTCAGCGCCAAGCTGCAGCTTCACTGGATTCTCACCATCGTCCCCGCAGGGGTCTGCGGCATCTGCGCCGTGATTGCCATTCCCGGAAGGCCGCTGGCGCTGGCGCTGATGCTGCTTCTGCCCATGGTTTACGGCTGCTTCTCCGGGATTTTGGGGCTTTGTCTCGGGCTGAAGCTTCCCAACCTCACATGGACCAATGAGACTGCTCCCATTAAACAGAGTGCCAGCGTAACCATTGCGCTGTTTGGCGGCTGGGGCTATGCCATTGTACTGGGCGGCCTGTACTTCCTGCTAAAGCGCTTTCTCAGTACAGGGGTCTATCTGCTGCTGTTTACCCTTTTGACCATGCTGCTCTGTGCCGTGCTTCTGAACTGGCTCAAACGGCGCGGTACGAAAATCTTCTCGTCCCTATAACATCAGGAACCTCCGGAGTGCTTCCGGAGGTTCCCTTTATTTCTGCGCCTTTTCCCAATCTTCTCTGGTCAGACACTCATAGTCTACCGTTTTCCGTTCGCCCTCCACTTCCCACTGGGATTCCGCTTCCGTGTGGTGATAGGTAAAGCCGCACTTTTCCATGCAACGCTTCGACTTCTCATTGCCGTCAAAATGGCTGCACCATACCCGCGGACAGCGGAGTTCTTCAAAGCAATAGCGGAGCAGTTCTCTGACAGCCTCCGGCGCATAGCCCTTGCCCCATAGGGGTCTTCCGATCCAATAGCCGATCTCCATTTCGCCTTCCTCGCCGCCCTGCGCTTTGGTCTGGAAATACCCAACGCTGCCGATGGGCAGTCCCGTTTCCTTTCGCACCGCCGCAAAGGTACCCTGAGCAGACAGTACGTTTTGAATAATCTCCCGGCTGTTTTCTACGCTGGTATGGACGGGCCAGCCTGCCGCAGGGCCAACCCCCGGATCTTTGGCATAGCGGTACAATTCCTCTGCGTCCTCCAGCGCCCACGGGCGCAAAATCAGCCGCTCTGTTTCCAATGTCATGCTGCATTCCTCCTTTTCCCGACTGTATCACAGTTTCTTCCCGCTGTCAAAGAAAATGCGCCGGGGCGATCCCGTCCCAGCGCGTTTCCGTTATTCCATTACTGTCCCTTGATTCCGTTTTCGATGCCGCGGCCCGCATTCTGCGCTGCGTCGCCTAAGTCCTCCCCGGCACGCTTCATATCCTCTTCCGCCTGAGAGCCGGCTGTCTTCCCGGCGCTGTCCTTGCTGCTTTCCGGCACTGCGGAATCCTTCTGAGGCAGTTCTGAGGTACTGCTGTCCCGTTCAGAGTCGGACTTGTCCTCCTCTGTGCTGTTCGTCTCCCGGTCACTCCCGGTATTCTCTGTAACAGCAGGCGCTGTGCTGACCACCGCACCGGGTGAAACCATGGAATCAGCGCTGCCCTTCTGGTTTGTTCCGCAGCCGCCAAGGATCAGCAGCAGCGCCATCACCGCCGCCGTCAAAGAAATATGGTGTTTTACATGCATTGATATTTTCCTCCTGCAAGTTTGCTACAAATGCAGTATACCCGTATCCCGCAAAAATACTCTATCGGAGATACAGAATACACCCGCAGACGACAAAAGCATCTGCGGGTGTATTCGAGGAAAATGTAAGGAGTAAAAAAAGAGGAGAAAAAGGAAGGGTATCAAACAAACTGTGGAGGTTTTGTTTGATGGTTACATGATACCGGGTACTTATGGCCTTTTTTTAACGAAAATATGGACATTTTGTAAATTCAGTCTTCGGGGCGATTTTCCGGTGCATCCGGCGTGGGATAGGAGGGTGCAGTCGGCTCCTGCGGTGCGTCCGAACGGTTCTGCGGCTCCTGCTGTGCCATCTGGCGGCGTTTTTCCTCCATGATCCGTCTCTGTGCCTCCATGGCCTGCTTCTGCGCCTGCGCCGCCTTGGCCGCGGCATTGGCTGCCGCACTGGCGGAAAGGTTGATATTCACCGGTCTGGCAATGGTAATATCCATAAAGTGTTGGGTCAGCACCAGCGCCACATCCTTGGGAACCTGACGGACAATGCTGTTATAGAATACCGAGGTCACTTCCGCCATGGCGCCCACATTCTGTACCACGTTTTCTGCCTTATAATCCATGCAAATCCCACTTTCGTTTTCGCTGCGCCTCCGCAGCTTACTTTTCTTTATTATACCCCGAATTTTCGTTTCCCGCAAGTCCATGACTTCTCGAAAAAATCCTTGCATATTTTAAAAAAAGCCGTATAATGTTGTCCTGTAAAGAGGAATCGGGCTTACGCCCCGCTGGAGGAAGCACTATGGAGGAACATCTTACCCTGTTGGATCGAGCCATTATTTTTGCGGCTAAGGCTCACGCGGGCGCCATGCGCCGGGACGGACATACGCCCTATATTCTGCACTGCACTGAGGCCGCCGCCATTGCCGCCACGCTGACGCTGGATCCGGAGGTTTTGGCTGCCGCCGTGCTCCACGATGTAGTGGAGGATACCGCAGTCACACAGGAAGCGCTGGAAACGCAGTTTGGCAGCCGAGTCGCCGGTCTGGTACAGGCCATGAGTGAAAATAAACGCCCCAATCTTCCACCGGAAGCCACATGGCTGGTGCGGAAGGAGGAAACCATTGCCGCGCTGGAGGAAACGCAGGATCTCGCCGTTCGTCAGCTGACGCTGGCTGACAAGCTCTCCAATCTCCGTGGTATTGCCCGTGACTATGAGCAATACGGTGACGATTTGTGGGAATTCTTCCATCAGAAAAGCCGTGCCAAGCAGTCCTGGTACTACTACCGGCTGGAAACGGCGCTGTCACCGCTGGCAGATACCGACGCCTACCGGGAATTTCACCGGCTGCGGCTCCGGGTCTTTGAGCACGGCGAAGCATTTTAAATGGTAAGACGCATCAGAGCGCACTGCATGGCTTTTGCCGCAGTGCGCTCTTTCTGTTTCTTTTTTACGCCTGATAGCCCAGTTGGAACGCCTTCTGATTCAGCTCCACAAATTTGGGGGCAACGGTTTTTTCAATGGCGGCAATCCACTTGTCATAGGGGATGTCAAAATACTTTGCCACCCGACCCATCAGCACGATATTTGCCGCCTTGGGGGACCCTGCCTGCTCTGCCAGTGTCAGCGCGTCCACTGCGTCGATCTTTGCGCCAGCCGCCTGCATTTCCTCCAGCACCCCAGCAGGATACTGTGCTGCGCCGATAATCACCGGCATGGGATCCACCTGCTGGGTATTGACTACAATCACGCCGTCGGGCTTCAAATTCCGAAGCCACCGTGCCGCCTCGATCTTCTCAAAGGATACAATCAAATTCGCCTCGCCGCTGTCGATAATGGGCGAATATACCTTGTCGCCAAAACGTACATAGGTCACCACGCTGCCGCCCCGCTGGCTCATGCCGTGAACCTCCGACACCTTTACATCATAGCCCTCGTCCATCAGCAGCCGTCCCAGCAGCTTACTGGCAAGCAGGCTTCCCTGTCCGCCCACGCCGACGATCATAATACTCTTGGTTTCCATGGTCACGCCTCCTCTTCAAAGGCCCCGAAGGGACATACCTGCTGGCAAACGCCGCAGCCCACACACAGGGTGGGATCCACCGCCGCCTGATTCCCGTGCATGGCAATGGCGGGGCAGCCGAAGCCCATGCACTTCTTGCAGCTGCGGCACTTCTCCGAATTCACGTGCAGCGCAGGCTTTGCTTTTACATATTTCAGCAGCACACAGGGTCTGCGGGAGATAATCACCGAAGGCTCCTCCGCCGCCAGTTCCTCCTTCAACACCTTGTCACACTGGTCAAGATCATAGGGATCTACCACCCGCACTCGCCGGATACCAATGGACCGGCACAGGCTCTCCAAATCGATCTTCCCTGCCGGGTCGCCCTTGATGTTATAGCCAGTGGTAGGGTTCTGCTGATGTCCGGTCATACCGGTAATGGAGTTGTCCAGAATCACCACCGTGGAATTGGAACCGTTATAGGCGATGTTGATAAGCCCGGTAACACCGGAGTGTATAAATGTGGAATCGCCGATGACGCCCACGGTATGCTGTTCTCCCGCCTGTCCCATGGCCTTGTTGAAGCCGTGGAGACCGGACACCGATGCACCCATGCACAATGTGGAGTCCACGGAGCTGAGCGGCGCCTGCGCCCCCAGCGTATAGCATCCGATGTCCCCGATGACCGTGCATTTGTTTCTTGTCAGGGTGTAATACATGCCCCGGTGCGGACATCCGGCACACATCATGGGTGGACGTGCCGGAATCGCCGTTTCAATGGACAACACCGGCTTTTCCGCCACGCCAAAGGCCGCAGCGACGGTTTTCTGGGAATACTCGCCCAGCGGCGGGAACAGGTTCTTCCCCTCCACCGTCAAGCCCAGAGTTTTACAGTGGCGCTCAATGATGCCGTCCAGCTCCTCCACCACCACAAGGCGCTCCACCTTGGCAGCAAAGCTCCGGATCAGCTCCACCGGCAGCGGATTCAGCATACCAAGCTTCAGGACGCTGACCGTATCGCCGAACACCTCCTTGACGTACTGATAGCAGGTGCCGGAGGTGATAATGCCAAGCTGTGTGCCGCCCATCTCCACCCGGTTAAAGGGACAGTTCTCTGCAAGCCGCCGCAGCTTTTCGGTACGCTCCTCCACCAGCGGATGCCGCGCAATGGCATAGGCGGGCATCATAACATATTTCGCCACATTCTTCTGGTAGGGCTTCTGAGGCGGAACCACCCGCTCCTCCAGCTCGATCATGCTCTGAGAGTGGGAAATTCTCGTACACATCCGCAGGATTACAGGCGTATCATAGTCCTCAGACAGGCAGAACGCCGCCTTGACAAACTCCTTGGCCTCCTGCGAATCCGCAGGCTCCAGCATGGGAACCTTGGCGGCAATGGCATAGTGCCGGGAATCCTGCTCATTCTGAGAGGAGTGCATGCCCGGATCATCCGCCACGCACAGCACAATTCCGCCGTTTACCCCCGTATAGGACAGGGTAAACAGCGGATCCGCCGCCACATTCAGCCCCACATGCTTCATGGCGCAGCAGCTCCGTACCCCCGCCAGAGATGCACCAAAGGCTGTTTCCAACGCAACCTTCTCGTTCGGCGCCCATTCTGCATAGATCTCCGGATATTTTGCCGCCTCCTCAGTAATTTCAGTGGAGGGCGTTCCGGGATAGCTGGAAATCAGGCTGCACCCCGCCTCATAGAGGCCCCGGCTTACCGCAGCATTTCCGATGTATAATTCTTTCACGCTCAGTTCCGTCCTTTCCGGCACATTTCGTTACTTTATGGATGTAATGCGTTATGCTATTAGATAAGTATACATGAATCTGCTGAAAAATGCAACTGTCCGCCCGTTTTTTCACCTCTGCAAAAAAACAGACCGCTGAACGAAGCAGCGGTCTGTTGCAATATTGATTTTGTTTACTCCTTTGCAGCGGTGCGTTCCTCCCGCACTTCCTCTTCCACAAGGCCGGTTTTATCCACCACCTGATTGATAAAGGCCGCCAGCAGCTCTGCTGCCTCCTGTGCCGTCAAATAGCTGACATTCAGTGCAATATCATAGTTCTTGAGATCACTCCACTTGCGGTCAGTGTAATAGTTATAGTATGTAGCGCGGGATTTATCCAGCCGGGCAATGCGGTTCTGCGCCTCCCTCTTGGAGACGTTTTCCCGCTCCATGACCGTCTTGGTGCGAGCTTCTACGCTGGCCTGAAGAAAGATATCAATGGAGGGCTTATAGCCGGAGAGCACATAATCTGCGCAGCGCCCCACCAACACTGCCGGCCCCTGATCCGCAATGGTACGGATGATGCCGGACTGCACCATAAACAGCTGATCGTTCAGCGGCATACCGTAAAGGCTGCGATTGCTGCGGTTGCTGAGGGCATAGCCCAGCGCCGTGGTAGCAGTCTGCTCCGCTTCTTCAAACGCCTTTTCCGCAAACCGTGTCTCCTGTGCTGCAATAGTAATCAGATCTTTGTCATAAAAGGGGATTCCCAACTTTTCTGCAAGGCGTTTTGCAATCTCGTGGCCGTCGGTACCGTACTGACGACTGATGGTAATCATAGGATACTGTTTCATAGAATCACAGCCTTTCCCTTTAAGATACTTCTATTATACTCCAGAAAAGTTCGTCATGCAAGCGTTCCCGGAGAAATGTTCCATGCCTTTTTGCAATGCCGTTTTTATCAAAATCAGGCGCTGCCGGAGCAGCGCCTGATACCATTTTAGAATCGGTCGAATCGTAGCCTACAGCTGTTCTGCCAGCTCATAGATCATGGCTTCAGTCTTTTCCCAGCCCAGGCAGGCATCGGTGATGGACTTGCCGTAAATGCCCTCTTCCACCTTCTGATTGCCGTCAACCAGATAGCTCTCCACCATGAAGCCTTTGACCATGCTGCGGATCTCGCTGGAATGACGGCAGGCATGCATTACTTCGTTGACAATTCTGGGCTGCTGCAGGTGGCGCTTGCCGGAGTTTGCATGGTTGGTATCCACAATCACCGCCATGTTCTGGAGGTTCTTGGCCTGATACTGCTCGTACAGTCCCATAAGATCCTCGTAGTGGTAGTTGGGACAGGTGCGCCCAGTGTTATCCACATACCCTCGGAGAATCGCATGTGCCAGAGGATTGCCCTGCGTCTCCACCTCCCAGCCGCAGTAGGACAGCACATGAGGATGCTGTGCCGCCGTGATGGAGTTGAGCATCACGCTCAGGTCGCCGGAGGTGGGGTTCTTCATGCCCACCGGAACCGCAAGGCCGCTGGCAACCAGACGATGCTGCTGATTCTCCACAGAGCGTGCGCCCACGGCGACATAGCTCAGCACGTCCGCCAGATAGCCGTCGTTTCCGGGGTATAGCATCTCATCGGCGCAGGTAAAGCCGGTTTCATTCACTGCCCGAACATGCATATGGCGCATGGTGATCAGCCCCTTGACCATGTCCGGCTGCTCCAACGGATTGGGCTGGGACGCAATGCCCTTATAGCCGTCACCGGTGGTACGGGGCTTATTGGTATAGATGCGTGGAACCATCAGGATCTTATCCTTGACCTTTTCCTGTACCGGGATCAGGCGGGTGATGTAGTCAATGACCGCATCCTCCCGATCTGCCGAGCAGGGGCCGATGATCAGCAGCAGCCGATGATCCTTACCGGAGAAAATATCCGCAATCTCCTGATCCCGCCGCACCTTGGCTGCCGCCCCCTCCTTGGAGAGCGGAATGGACTGCTGCACCTCTTCGGGCGTGGGAAGCTTGCGGAGAAATTTCATATTCTTTAGGGTATCCATGGGTGTTCATGCCTTTCTGTTGTTCAATGTGGAATGATTATAGCACGTTTAATTCAACAATGCAACGCATTTATGCATTAAAGTATTTTTTTTTCAAAATCATTACGAGCCGATCTCCTGCATTTTGCACAAGGCCAGCGCCAGCTGTCCACGAGAAACCAGCGTATGGGGCTTTACATGACCGTTGTCCAGTGAAATCAGTCCTGTCTGCACTGCCCATGCAAACGCAACGGCATATTCCTCCTCCAATTCGTTCCGATCCGGACAGCCGCCCAATCCCGCAAGGGCGTTCACCTGTCCGCTTAACCAGTTTTTATGGTACTGATACAGCCCCCATGCCAGTGTCTCCCGGTTCAGGCTGCTGCTGAGTCGGCTGCTTTCCGACAGAATTCCTTGCTCTCCAGCCCACTGCACCGCAGCCGCCACTGACGGATCCCTGCCCGGGCTGCCCGCCAGTCGGTACAGGGTCACCGCCAGCGTTTCCACGGTCGCCGCTCTCGCAGGAGAAAACAGCGTATCCGAGGTTCCCCGCATGATCCCCGCCTGCCCCAGCTGCCCCACCGCCTCCCGCAGAGGTTCGGAGGCGGATATCAGGTCGGCAAAGCGATCCGCCGGCTCCGCTTCGCCGTACAGAGTCTTCTGGAGCCAAGCCGAAAACACCGGCGCAAACATCGCCTGCCCTTTCGGGTTCATATGCCAGCGATCCGTCGGGGTCAGGCAGTATTCCGTCCGGAATGTCCCATCGTCCATATGGATCCCGTTCTGCCGGGCATCCGCCGCATCGTAGCAGAGGATGTTCCGCTCCCGGCACAGGGTCAGCATGGCGTCATGATAAGCCGTTGTCTCCAGCCCCAGATCATTTTTTGCTCCATTGGAAATCCACGGGGTAAAGCAGATCAGCGTTGCCTCCGGGTGCGCCTGCTCCAGCGTATCGAGGATTCTATTCAACGCCCCCATTGCGGTTTCGGGATCTCTGGAATCCGTTTCCCCCACCGGGATATTGTGCGCCCAGTCGTTGGATGCTCCCTGTACAAGGATAATGTCCACCCTCTGCCCGGTCAGCTCCTCGACCCGCTCTACCATAGGCGCGCTGCTCTGAGAACCGGAGGCAAAGGTGGAGCCGCTGATGGCGTGATCGATATAGTCCATATCCCACTGCTCCGCCATCTGATAAGGCCATGCGTCCTCCCGGCGCTCCAGCCCATAGCCCGCGCAGTAGCTGTCCCCCAGAATCAGCAGTGTTTTCCCCTGTAGGGTCTGGCGCCGCTGCCCGCCATCCACCGCCTCTGCCGGCAGCCGCAGACTGCTCAGCAACACCAGCAGCAGCAAAAATAAAGTCGGAATGGTTCGCTTTTTCATGAATACCTCCGAAAAACATTCTTGAGGTATGATTATACTGTGTTTTTCGCCGCTTTACAAGTGGTTCACAAAAAGCACAAAATCCCCGGCCGGAAACCCGGCCGGGGATGCATGCATATAGAATCAGATGCGGTACTTGGACTGTGCGTAATACTTGGTATGGAGAATGTGGTGCGCCTTCTCGCCGCCCCATGCGCCCAGATAATTGGCATAGACCTCCTGCACAATGGGGTTGTGGTGGCTCTTCCGCAGTTCCTTGCCGGCGTCCTCGTCATAGAGCGCCTTGGCGCGGAGGCTCCGGTAATCCACAAAGTTCTTGATGTTGGCGGGAACATAGGGCTGACCGCCGCCGTTGATGCAGCCGCCGGGGCAGCACATAACCTCAACGAAGTCATATTCCTTCTCACCCTTGCGGATGGCGTCCAGCAGCTCGCCCGCGTTCTTGGTGCCGGATACCACGGCGACCCGAACGGTCTTGCCGGGCAGCTCATAGGTGGCTTCCTTCACATTCTCAAAGCCGCGGACATCGTGGAACTCCAGCGGTGCGTTCTCATCGCCCATGAGAATAGAGGATACGGTACGCAGAGCTGCCTCCATGACACCGCCGGTAACGCCGAAGATATCCCCAGCGCCGGAGGCAATGCCAAAGATGGGATCAAACTTCTCATCCGGAAGCGCCGTAAAGTTGAGGCCGGCACGCTTGATCATCTCGCCCAGCTCACGGGTGGTGATGGAAATGTCGATGTCCTTGCAGCCGGGAACCGCCTCCATGTCGGGGCGCTTAATCTCGTACTTCTTTGCAGTACAGGGCATCACGGATACTACAACCAGATTCTTGGGGTCAATGCCCATCTTCTCGGCGTAATAGGTCTTCATCAGGCCGCCAAACATCCCCTGAGGAGACTTACAGGAGGAGATGTTCGGCAGGAAGTCCGGATGATACTGCTCCGCATACCGAACCCAGCCGGGAGAACAGGAGGTAATCAGCGGCAGCTTGCCGCCCTCCTTGATTCGATTCAGCAGCTCGGTGCCTTCCTCGATGATTGTGAAGTCAGCGGCGGTATCCACATCAAACACCTGATCGAAGCCCAGACGGCGGAGTGCTGCCACCATCTTGCCCTCTACATTGGTGCCGATGGGCATGCCGAAGCACTCGCCCAGACCGGCCCGGACAGAAGGCGCCGTGGCAACCACCACATGCTTGTCCGGATCACCGATCGCCGCCCACACCTTATCGGTGTCGTCCTTTTCGGTGAGCGCACCGGTGGGACAGTTGACGATACACTGACCGCAGGAAATGCAGGCCGTTTCCACCAGATTGCGGCCAAAGGGGCTGCCAATCTCGGTAATAAAGCCGCGCTCATTGCAGCCGATGACGCCCACGCCCTGATTCTGGCAGGCTGCGACACAGCGGCGGCAGAGTACGCACTTGGAGTTATCCCGCACCAGATGAATGGCAGAATCCTCAATCTGAGGCTTCATATTGGGAGTCCGGAAGCGAACCTGATCCACGCCGAATTCCTGTGCCAGTGTTTGCAGCTCACAGGTTCCGCTTCTGCGGCAGGTAAGGCACTCCATCCGGTGGTTGGAGAGAATCAGCTCCAGTGTCATCTTCCGCGCCTTACGAACCTTTTCGGTGTTGGTGAACACCTCCATGCCCTCATTCACGGGATAGACGCAGGAGGCAACCAGTCCCTTTGCGCCCTTTACCTCAACCATGCAGATACGGCAGGCGCCGATCTCATTTAAGTCCTTGAGATAGCAGAGGGACGGAATCTTCACCCCTGCAAGATTTGCAGCCTGGATAATGGTGGAGCCGGCAGGGGCTTCCACTTCCATGCCATTGATTTTCAATTTCACAGTATCCATCTTGCCGAGCCTCCTTAACCCTTGGAAATTGCGCCAAACTTACATTTCTCCATGCAGCTGCCGCACTTGATGCACTTGGATGTATCGATCTTAAAAGGAGAGCGAATCACGCCGCTGATAGCGTCTGCGGGGCAGACACGGGAGCAGGCAGAGCAGCCCTTACACTTTTCAGGATCAATGGTGTAGCTGAGCAGCGCCTTGCAGGAGCCTGCGGGGCAGCGCTTTTCCACCACATGGGCGATATACTCATCCCGGAAATTCTTCATGGTGGACAGCACCGGGTTCGGCGCAGTCTGTCCCAGACCACACAGGGCGTTACCCTTGATATGTTCTGCCAGCTCCTCCAGCGTGTCAAGATCCTCCATGGTTCCCTTGCCCTCGGTGATGCGCTCAAGAATCTCATACATCCGCTTGATACCGATTCGGCAGGGAGAGCATTTTCCGCAGGACTCGTCCACGGTAAACTGCAGGAAGAACTTTGCGATATCCACCATACAGTCGTCCTCGTCCAGAACGATCATGCCGCCGGAGCCCATCATTGCACCGATGCGGGTAAGGTTCTCATAGTCGATGGGAACATCAATCTGGGACGCGGGGATACAGGCACCGGAGGGGCCGCCGGTCTGAACCGCCTTGAACTTCTTGCCGCCCGGAACACCGCCGCCGATCTCCTCAATGATCTTGCGGAGAGGGGTACCCATAGGAATTTCCACCAGACCGGTGTTGTTGATCTTGCCACCCAGCGCAAATACCTTGGTTCCCTTGGAGCCTTCGGTACCCATCGCCGCATAGGCCTCTGCGCCGTGGTTGATGATCCAGCAGACGTTGGCATAAGTCTCAACGTTGTTAAGGATGGTGGGCTTGCCGAACAGGCCCTTTACTGCGGGATAGGGCGGACGGCAGCGAGGCTCGCCGCGCTTGCCTTCGATGGAAACCATCAGCGCCGTCTCCTCACCGCATACGAATGCGCCGGAGCCGAGGCGGATGTCAATATCAAAGCTGAAGCCGGAATCAAAGATGTTATCGCCAAGGAAGCCATACTCATGGGACTGCTTCAGTGCAGTCTGAAGCCGCTGCACAGCAATGGGGTATTCGGCACGAACATAGATATAGCCCTGCGTTGCGCCGATGGCATAGCCCGCAATGGTCATAGCCTCCAGCACGGAATGGGGATCGCCCTCCAGCACGGAGCGGTCCATGAATGCGCCGGGATCGCCCTCGTCGGCGTTGCAGCAGGCGTACTTGATGGGGCCGGGAGAATTGGCGGCAAACTGCCATTTCATGCCGGTGGGGAAACCTGCGCCGCCGCGCCCCTTGAGGCCGGAAGCCTTAATCTCGTCGATGACCTGCTGGGGCGTCATGGAGGTCAGCACCTTGCCCAGTGCCGCATAGCCGTCATAGGCAATGTACTCGTCGATGTCCTCCGGGTTGATGACGCCGCAGTTCCGCAGGGCAATACGCACCTGATCCTTATAGAAGGCAGTTTCAGTCAGTGACGTGGACTTTCCGGACTGATCCACCTCACTGTAAATGAGACGGCTGACGGTACGACCCTTGAGGATATGCTCCTCCACGATCTCCTGTACATCCTCCGGGGAGACGTGGCAGTAGAACACGCCTTCGGGATACACCACAACATTGGGGCCTTTGGCGCACAGGCCAAGACATCCCGTCTTTACCACCCGCACCTCTTTATCCAGGTTGTGGGCCTTCAGCTGCTTCTCAAATTCTGCAATAATGCTGGACGCACCTGCGGATTCGCAGCCGGTACCGGTACAGACAAGGATATGCGCTCTTACAAAATCCATATTATGTACCCTCCTTATTCTGCCGCACCGATGGTGTACTCTGTCACCACCTGCTTATTGACCAGATGCTGTGCCACAATCTGCGGCACCTTTTCCGGGGTCATCTTCACATAGGTGACCTTCTCCTGTCCGGGGACGTAGACCTCGACAATGGGCTCCAGCCGACATACGCCGATGCAGCCCGTTTGGGTCACCTGCACATTTTTCAGCTCGCGCTTATTGACCTCTTCCACAAAAGCATTGAGGACTGGCCGCGCACCTGCTGCGATGCCGCAGGTTGCCATGCCGACCACAACGCGGATGGTATCGGTATCCTCCTTGCGGAGGTTCATCTTGCTCTGCATGCTCTCACGGAGTGCCTTGAGTTCTTCCAGAGATTTCATTGCTTCAACGCTTCCCTTCTATATTGGATTCATTTTCATGGAGATAATCCGTCAGCCATGCGATTACCTCCGGCTCACTGAGGGGAATGTCACCCATGATTGTCCGGATTTCTCCGGTATCCAGCGTGTATTCCCCGTTGGGCGTCTGATGAGTAAATATAAAATCAATATCCGGACTACCCTGAATCAGGGTTGTAACGGAGGAGGTCAAATCCCCCAGCGGCGGCATATCAATGTTGCGGGGATCAAACCAGCTTATCACCGTTGTCCCCTGCCCCAGCTGACTTTCGATAGAAAGATCGCCGCCGGACATCTGCGCCTCCATCTTCATCAGCGGAAGACCCATGCCAACCCTTCTGGTTGTACGGGTGGTGGTAAAGGGATCCGTAACCTGACGAACAAACTCCGGCGTCATACCGCAGCCGTTGTCGGTGATGGTAATCGTAATCCGCTCCGGCGTTTCCGCCACGGTAATCTCAATCCGGGTTGCCCCAGCAGTCACCGAGTTCTTCGCCACGTCCAGAATATTGAGGCTCAGCTCTTTCATTTATTTATACTTTGCCAGTACGTCGTCCACCTGCTCAGGGGTCATGCGGCCGTAAACGTCGTCATTGACCATCATGACCGGAGCCAGACCACATGCACCCACACAGCGGTTTGCGTCCACAGAGTACTTCCCATCTGGAGAGATGGAGCCGACCGGACATCCCAGCCGTGCCACAATCTTGTCCAGTACTGCCTGAGAGCCTTTGACATAGCAGGCGGTGCCGAGACATACGGTGATTTTATACTGTCCCTTGGGATTCAGATCATAGAGAGAGTAGAACGTAGAAATGCCGTAGACCTCTTCCAGCGGAATGTCCAGTCCCTCGGCAATCTGAATCTGCACCTCCTCCGGCAGATATCCGAAAATCTCCTGCGCCTGCTGCATCACCGGCATGGTGCCGCCAGGAACACCCTTATACTTCCGGATGATCTCCTGCAGCTTCGCCTCCTGCTCCGGGGTACCCGAATAGGGAACAACGGTTTTCTGATTTGGCATAGATGATATCCTCCTTTTCATGGGGTCATGACCCCGGTTAGGTGGTTTTGTGCCGAACGACGGGCTGCCCGGCTCCGGCAAATGCGTAATCCGAATACGGTACGCTTCCATGCTATTATACCGTAAATCCGGCTCATTGGAAAGCTGCAAATTCGGAAGATTCCATTTTCATACATTCGCATTTCCCATTTTCTGTATTTTCCAGATATAGTATGTGACATTTTTCACAAGTCCCCACCCTATTGCCTCGTTTTTGTTTCATCTGGAACACATTTTAAAGTCCCCATGGAATTTCTATGAATCATTTTCGTCATTTTATACAGTTATCATCCGTTTTCATCGTTCATTTTCTACACTTTCCGTTGTTTTGCACAGCGCCAATATACTGTAAACGGAAGGTTTATCAGGCACAATACCCCCAGTACCAGCAGAAAATACCCCGCCTGATATCCGTATTTCCCCGGCAATGCTCCCAACAGCTCCAACGGTGAACCGGCGGAAGGATGCCCCAGAAACATATAATTGGTGTGGAGCAGCCGGTTCAGCAGCCCAACCGGCAGTGCCGTCAGCAGCAGGAACGTCATGCTCTTCCACACATGCTGCAGCCCCGGTCTGACCCGTCCGGTTACCACCGGTGCCAGCGACACCTGCACCAGCAGCGTATGGTAGACAAAGCTGTGGAGGCTCTGGAAATGGAGCACCGGAAACATCGTCCAGTCGGGAAACAGCAGGGCGCACAGGGCTCCCGGGAAGCACACGCTGTATAAAATTTGACCGCAGGCATCGGATTTGGGGTGCGCACCGTAATACATGCACACAAACATTGCCAGAGAGCATAAGTGCAGGGGCAGATAGCCCACGGAAAACGCCCCGATCCAGCCCAGAATAAAATCCTTGGTAATCTCCATCCAAAGCATCACCCATCCGGTCGTCCGGAGTGCGCGGTTCATCTGCTCCGGCTGGCTCCGGCGCATCCATCGCAGGCTCCCCGCCGTCCACAGGCTCAGGAGCAGCAGCATTCCCAGATGCCGCCAGTCAAACAGTCGAAATCCGGCACCGGCCGGAAGCTGATTCTCCGGCGTAAACAGCAGCACTTTGCTTCACCTCTCGCAATAATTCCAATTTTTCCCTACATCAAAGGCAATAATGCCGCCCGGCTGAGCCGGGCGGCAGGATGTTCTGAATTAGAAGAACTTCTTGATGCCATCGGTTGCGGTGGCAACGTCTGCGGAAATAGAAATCGTAAAGTCAATCTTGTTTGCTTTGCCAAACTCGTCGCACCACTGCAGGAACGCCTCGGTCTCCATGGTGTCGTTGCAAACAGAGATCTTATAAAGGCTGTCAATAAAGATGTGTGTAATATCGTAATCGCCAGCATGCAGCCCGCTGATAAATCCCTTCAGATAGTTATATCCGCCAATGGGATAGTCGCTGGCTTCGACCAGTCGAACGCTGGACTTTATGTCGTATACAAGCTTGGAACCCTTTTCAATGCAGACAATGTGACCAGACTCGTTGTCCACCGCAGCATTGATCGTCTCAACCATCTGCTTGGTTTTACCGGTGCCTTTCACGCCCATAATAACCTTAACCATGATGATTTCCCCTTTCGTTTTGTCGGCTGAAACCGACTGTGGCATTATAGTAACATTTTTATGCGTACTTTTCAACTATTTTTATGTTTTTTATGCAAAGGAATTTGCCGGAATTCACAAAAATCAGCTCATCGTCCCAAATTGGTCATCATATTCTTCTTATAGGCTTCTACGCCGGGCTGATTGAAGGGATTGACTCCCAACAGATAGGCGCTGATGCCGCAGGACAGCTGGAAGAAATACATCATGTACCCCAGCGTTCTGGCATTCATGGCGCCGCACTTTAGAATAATCACCGGCACTCCGCCGTCCACATGCGCAGCGACTACGCCCAGAAATGCGTTCTCCTCCACGTAGCTGACAGTTTTCCCCGCCAGATAGTTGAGATCGTCAATGTTCTTCCAGTCAATCTCAATGTTCAGGTCGTGCTCATCCGGATCAAAGCGCACCACGGTTTCAAACAGGTTCCGTTCCCCCTGCTGGATCATCTGCCCCATGGAGTGGAGATCCGTGGTAAACTGGGCGCAGGCAGGGAAGATACCCTTGCCATCCTTTCCCTCACTCTCTCCGAACAGCTGCTGCCACCAGCGGCCCACATATTCGAAGTCCGGCTCATAGCTGCAAAGCATCTCGATCTTCTTGCCGTTTTCGTACATGAGATTCCGGGCGGCGGCATACAGCCACGCCGGGTTCTCCATGCTTCTGACGTTCAGCTCCGTCTCCGCCTGACGCGCCCCCGCCATCACAGAACGGATGTCGATGCCTGCAACTGCCATAGGCAGCAGGCCGCAGGCGGTAAACACGCTGTAGCGCCCGCCCACATTGGAGGGGATCGGGAACGTGGTGTAGCCCTCCTCCTTCGCCAGCTTCCGCAGCTTGCCCTTTACGGGATCGGTGGTTACATAAATGCGCTTCTTCGCCTCGTCGGGGCCGTACTTCCGGTTCAGCATCCACCGGAACATTCTCGCCGCCACCGCAGTTTCCATGGTAGAGCCGGACTTGGAGACAATGTTGATGGAAAAGTCCACATTCTCCAGCCGTGCTGCCAGCGCATTCAGGGCGCGGGTGGACAGGTGATTGCCCGCAAAGTAGATCTTCACCGGATCGGTTTCGTTGTGCATCACGCCGTTCATGAACTCAATGGCCGCCCGTGCGCCGAGATAGCTGCCGCCGATGCCAATGACCACCAGCGCCTTGGAGTCCCGGCGAATGCGGTTTGCCGCCTTTTGAATGGCGTCCAGCTCCTCCTCCGTGGTGTGGGAGGGCAGATGATACCAGCCCAGAAAATCATTTCCCTCACCGGTTCCCTCTGACAGGGTGGCATGCGCCTTGGTGAGCCGGTCCTCCATTTTCATCAGGTCAGAAAATTCAATGCTGCCCCAGATATTTGAGATATCGGTTTCAAACATAGATGTCACATCTTTCTTGTTGGAATGTATGGAATAAGTCGTGTCTATCTTAACGGATATGGCAGGAAAATTCAAGGGGCAATTCCACCAAAGGAACATTCCCGTGTCCTGCCGGGCTTTTTTCGTAAGACGCAGCATCTTTTCTACCGATGGTTTCCTACTCCGCCATCCATATCATCCCCAGCAGCCGCAGGAACAGCTGCCCCCAGCCAAGGCGCGGAATGCCCGTCTCCGCCACCAGCGGCACCTCCGCCAGCACCTCGTTGCCGCTTTTCAGAGTCACGCTGCCCAGCACCTGCCCCTGCTCCACCGGGGCGCTGACCCGATCCGTCAAAGAGATCTCACGGGTCACCCCGGCGGCCTGTTCCTTTGCCAGCAGCACCGGCTCCTGTTGGGCCGGAACCGGCTGTACCGTCTCCACGGTTCCCAGCTCCACCCGAACCGGCTCCGCTGTCTCCTCCCCCATGGGTTCCACCAGCGTATAGGCCGCAAAGGCATAGTCCCG
>CAJKSU010000031.1 GCA_905202605.1 uncultured Eubacteriales bacterium | reverse complement strand
GACACCTGCGCTTTGCCGTCAGGGCGCAGACCTGGAATTACGCCATTCCGCCTTGCTTCGGTCAGGCCCATGGTGATCCGGTGGGCCAGCACCACAGGCAGAGGCAGAAGCAGGGGCGTCTCCCGGCAAGCATAGCCGTATACAATTCCCTGGTCTCCCGCGGTGATCTCGTTCTCACCGTTTACCGCACCTGCAATATCCGGGGACTGATCGTGAATATCCACTTCCACCTCGTAATTTCCAGAGTAGCCGATCTGTCGGACGGACTTGCAGACGATGTGGGGAATGTCCGGCATGGACTTGGTGGTAATCTCACCGGCCACCGTGATTTTTCTCGCAGTTGCCAGCACTTCGCAGGCTACCCGGCTGTCGGGATCACCCAGCAAGCAGGCATCCAGCACCGCATCCGCAATGGTATCGCAGAGCTTGTCCGGGTGCCCTTCGGTGACAGATTCGGCGGTCAGAATGTAGTTATCTCTCATGGTGGTTCTCCTTTCCCTTGTGCTTGAAATTGCGACGCTCCATGGTCCGTGTTTCATGGATCAGGTTGGACAGGGCGTCCTTCAATGCCTGCTCTGGCAGGCCGTTCTGCCGGAAGCCCTCCTGGATGCCGGTGTAGTAGCTGCGGGTGGGCATAGTAGGAAGCCGCTCTTTCTCGTGGGTCATGACATAGACCATGGCCTGTACCTGCTTGCCGGACTTCGTGCACAGCGTGATTGCCTGCTTTTCATAAAGCCGGGGATAACCCTCGTAAATATCCAGGCTCAGTTCACAATAGGGCGTGATCTTCCACAGGAGCCCCTGCACCTGACTCCCTTCCTTGGGGGCGATGGTTGCGACACCAAAGGAGCTCCCATTTCCCCGGAACAACAGCTCGTAGTTCTCCAGCACCGCAGGTTCCACCACCTGGGCAGCGGGGCAGCGCACTGCCATCTGCTGGAGATTGATGTTGCTGCCGTAGGCAAAATACAGGGTTTCACTCATTCCGCCATCACCTCCAGTGCATACAGAGCTTCCAAATGCTCAATCAGGGACAGCGCGCGTTTTTCGGTGCTGCCGCCGTCCAGTGTGCAGGGCTGCCCGGACATCCGCTGGATGTTGTCCTGGACAAATCGGATGTACTCCGCCACATTGGGGATGCCTCGATCTGCTTCCAGTCGGATCTGGTCCAAAATTTCCACAGGGGTGCCCCTGTAGTC
Source organism: uncultured Eubacteriales bacterium (assembly GCA_905202605.1). Lineage (GTDB taxonomy): Bacteria > Bacillota > Clostridia > Oscillospirales > Oscillospiraceae > HGM13006. The sequence continues at coordinate 17,967 of CAJKSU010000031.1, read as the reverse complement.
TCGATCTTCAATGCGAATTTTCAATGAATCATCCTACCTTTCATGTTCAGATTTGTGTCGTTTCTTTGAAGACTCATAGCTGTCCTTGTCGTACCTCCAGGCGCGATCCCCCTCCAGATTAGCCAGCAAATGATCTCGGGTGGTCTTAAACTCCGGGCCGTTGAGCCCCATGCGCACCAACCACACCCGGAAGGTAAACAGCTCGTTGTCGCTGATGGTTTTCCGCATGACAGAACAGCGTTGGTTGATGGCCTGAGCTGACATGGCAAGGCACAGGTTCACATAGGACTTGGCACGTCCCGCATGGAGGGTGGAATTAAAACATCTCCATTCCACAGTTCCTCGGTAGAACACGGAATGGAGATTTAGTGCATAATAGCGGGTCCAGTTGTAATGCTCATGGCTGCCGTCGTTTCCCTCATACCAGATGTCCTCCAATCGGCTGAGATCCTTGGTTTCCTCCGAGGGCAGCTTCCGTGCCTGCTTCAGCATGGGTTCCCGGATCTTCTGGCACCACTGCTGGACACGATTTTCGTTGACCTGCAAGGCTTTGAACAAAATATCCTCCTTGGAGTACATGATGGACAGGAGGTTTTTGAGGCTCTGGCGGTTGTGGTTGGCGGCATCCACATGGACATGGAGCCCGCAGGAATTGTTGGCTTTCCCGCCTGCGTGGCGCAAGGTGCGGATGGCACCCTGAAAAATTTCCATGTCCTCGTAGCGAAGCACCGGCGTCACAAACTCCACCTGATAGCTCCGGTCTGCGGTGCGGAGATATTGGCCATCCACCCGATACTCTGCACGAATGCTGCTGTCGCTCATGATTTTCCACTGCCGCCCTTGGGAATCCTCCACGGCCCAGGTGTCATAACCGGCACCTACATAAACGGGACTGGTTTGGAAGTAGTCCGCCAGCGCTTTCGCCGCTTCCCGGCGGGTGATGCCGGTGAATTCGATCTCTACACCGAATTGCTGATTTTTGATGCCGATCATGGAGCGTCACCGGATTGGCCGTGGGGGAAGGGGTTAAAAGTTGGAATCAAGTCATTCATCATCTCCTATTCGACGAAAAAGCACCAGCCGATTGGCTGGTGCTTTGGGTGTAATTCAGTTTGACGAGCTGGAATTTTATGCTTTCTTAATCGGATGTCTAATTACAGTTTTCCATTTCTCTGGGGCAACCTTTCTTGCATCAGACATATAAATTTCGTGATGCAACCTATCTTTGTTCATATCATTACTCCTTCTCAAAGCCATAGAACATTTCGTTTTTCAGTCTGCCAAAGAATGTTTCCATGATGCAATTATCATAGCAGTTGTCCTTCCGGGACATGGATTGAATTACACCGTGATTCGCAAGTTCATTCCAATAAAACTCATGCTGGTATTGCCAGCCCTGATCCGAGTGCATGATCAGCCCCTGCACGGAAGGAAATCGCTGAAACGCTTTCGCCAGCATATCCTTGATCTGCTCCAGGTTTGGACTGAGGGAAAGATTATAAGAAATGATCTCGTTTGTGTTCATGTCCAAAATCGGAGAGAGATAGCATTTGCCCCATGAAAGATTGAATTGTGAAACATCGGTTGTCCACTTTTGCAGCGGCCTCTTTGTACTGAAATCTCTATTGATGATATTAGCAGCAACTTTGCCAACTTCGCCCTTATAGGAATGATATTTTTCTTTCGGGCGCTTCCCCAGCAAGCCCAGCTGGTGCATGATCCGCTGAACGCGTTTATGATTGACCGGATGACCGCGGCTCAGAAGCGCCTGATGCACCCGCCTTACACCGTATCTTCCCTTGTTTTCGGCAAAAATGGACGATATTTCTGCGGATAACTCACTATTCCGCTCTTGAACCTTGTTTTTCTTGCTGATTTCATAGTAGTAGGTCGATCTGGAAAGGCCTAATGCTTCCAGCAAGTATTTCAGGGCATATCCTTCTTCACGGAGTCCTTTGACGAGCGTTGTTTTTTCACCTTGAGTTGCTCTGCCCATTTTTCTTCTCTCAAGGCGATCTCTTTTTTTATTACGGCGTTCTCCGCTTCCAGGTACTCGACTCTTGCTCTAAGCCGAACCATTTCTTCTCGCTCGGATGGCGTCAATTCTGCCGGTGCAGCTTTCTTTTTCATAGGAGCCTCCTTGGACAGTCGTCCTTTTCGCTTTGCGACCAATCCCTCATCCCCCTCTATTTTATACCGCTGAACCCATTGATACAAGAGGCCACTGTCAATTCCTGCTGCATAGGCGGTTCCTTTACACGATGCTCCTGCCATGACTTTGGCTACCAGCTCATACTTTTCTTCCGCTGTCCATACTTTGTTCTGATTCTTGTGCTGTAGTGCTTCCGGGCCGCAGGATTCCTCTATCCTTGACCACTTACGAATCGTGTCGTGAAAGCTCCTTTCCTGTATGCTGTCTGGCGTCTCCGGCCATTTCCCCTGCCGATACATTTCTACACATTTTCGCTTGTACTCATAGCTGTATTTCATATAGCAATACCCCCAATACTGGGTGTCCAGTATTGGGGGTACATATCATGTTTTGAATGCACGTTTTTATATTGGGGATTAACGCAGAATGCCGTGAAAGATACGATCTCCGCGGATTACGCCAGCTCTGCGGCGCCGGTGTACAGGCTGTAGTACCGCCCCTCCTGCCGGAGCAGCTCCTGATGGCTGCCCCGCTCGATGATCTGGCCGTGCTCCAGAACCAGAATCGTGTCGCAGTCCCGGACAGTGGAGAGCCGGTGGGCGATGATGAAAACTGTCCGCCCCTCCATGAGCCGGTTCATGCCGGCCTCAATGAGCTTCTCTGTGTGGGTGTCGATGGAGCTGGTGGCCTCATCCAGCACCAGCACCGTCGGGTTTGCCACCGCCGCCCGGGCAATGGCCAACAGCTGCCTCTGGCCCTGAGACAGGGAGCTGCCGTCGGCAGTCAGGACTGTATCATAGCCCTGGGGCAGATGCCGGATAAAGAAGTCCGCGTTGGCCAGGATCGCAGCCTGCTCCACCTCCCCGTCGGTGGCGTCCAGCCGGCCAAACCGGATATTCTCCCGAATCGTGCCCGTAAACAGGTGGGTGTCCTGAAGCACCATGCTGAGGGTGCTCCGCAGGGCGTCCTTTCGGATGTCCTTCAGGTCGATTCCGTCGTAGGTGATGGTGCCGCCGTCGATTTCGTAAAAGCGGTTCAGCAGGTTCACAATGGTGGATTTTCCCGCACCGGTGGATCCCACCAGGGCAATCTTTTTTCCCGGCTCCGCCACGAAGGAGATATCCTTCAGTACCGGAGTCCCCGGGACATAGCTGAAATCCATATGCTCGAAGGCGATTTGACCCCGCAGGGGCGTGCCGTCAGACCAGCAGATCCCTTCCAGCGTTACGGTCCCGGTGTCTACCTCCGGCTCCGCCTCCAGCATATCCATGACCCGTTCCGTGCCAGCGGCGGCGGACAGAACCATGTTGACGAGATTCGCAAGAGATCCGATTTGATGGCCGCCCTGCTGCACATACTGGATAAAGGCCACCAGAGAGCCAAGGTCGAAATGGCCGGTGATGGTCAGAAGCACGCCCACGGTGCAGGTCATGGCATTGTTGATCTCCGCCACGCCGCCCAGCGCCGGATTGATAATACCGGAGTAGACCTGGGCCTGATAAGCCGCGTCCTGGAGGGCCTGGTTCCTGGTCTCAAAGCCTGCCACAGCGAAGTCCTCCTGCTGAAAGAGCTTCACGACCTTCTGGCCCTCGGTGTACTCCTCGATGAATCCGTTCAGGTCCGCCAGCGCTGCCTGCTGGCCCACGAAGCCTCTGCGGCTGATACTGCCGGACTTCTTCATAATAAGATACTGGAGGCCCAGGAACAGGGCGCTGACCAGGGTCAGCAGAGGATTCATCACCAGCAGCATTGCCAGGATCCCCACGAAGCCCAGCACGCTGGTAATGGCGTTGGCCAGGGAGGAACTGATAAAGTTGGAGATCGTGTCGATGTCGTTGGTATAGGTGCTCATGAGCTGGCCGTGGGTGTGGCTGTGAAAGACAGCCATGGGCAGTGTCTGCATCCGATCGAAAAGCTCCGCCCGCAGGTCGTGGCTGACCCGCTGAGCCACCCGGACCAGAATGCGGCTGGTGCCGTAGGTAGAGAGCGTGCTGAGCAGGTATACCGCCACCATGACCGCCAGCAGCCGAAAAAGGCCGGGGATATCCCCCTTCAGGATGCAGTCGTTGATAATGAGCTTTGCAAAGTAGGGAATCGCCAGAGTTGCGGCGGTGGTCACGGCCAGGGTCAGCAGGGTCAGCAGCATCAGGCCCGGATAACGGAGCATCCGCCTCAGCAGGAAGCCTATGGGCCGCAGAAGCGCCTTGCCGCTCAATTTCTTACGCATAAGCCGCCTCCTCTCCGTAGTGCTGCAGTTGGCAGAGCTCCCGGTAAATTGGACATTGGGCCAGCAGTTCCTGATGGGTGCCGTCGCCCACCAGACGGCCCTGGTCCATGACCAGGATGCGGTCTGCCTGGGCAATGGAGGAGATGCGCTGGGCAATGATCAGCTTGGTGGTGCCGGGCAGCAGCGTCCGGAAAGAGGCCCGGATGGCGGCGTCGGTGGCCATATCCACGGCGGAGGTGGCGTCGTCCAGGATCAGGATCTTCGGCTTTTTCAGGATGGCCCGGGCAATGCAGAGCCGCTGCCGCTGACCGCCGGAGAGGTTGCTGCCGCCCTGGCCGATCTCCGTATCGTAGCCCTGGGGCAGATGCTGAATGAAGCCGTCGGCGCAGGCCGCCCGGCAGGCATCCGCAAGCTCCTGATCGGAAGCATCCGGGTCGCCCCATCGCAGGCTGTCCTTCAGAGGCCCGGAGAACAGCATGCTGGTCTGGGGCACGAAGGCGATGGCCTCCCGGAGCTGAGCCAGGGTATAAGCCTCTACAGGATGGCTGCCCACCCGGAGTTCGCCCCTGGAGATGTCGTAGAGCCTGGGGATCAGAGACACCAACGTGCTCTTGCCGGAGCCGGTGCCGCCGATGATCCCTACAGTCTGGCCTGCGGGGATCTCCAGGCTCAGGTCCTTGAGCAGCAGGGGGCTGTCCGGATAGCCGAAGTCCACATGGCGGAATGTCACGGAGCCGTCAGCTACAGTTTCTCCGGATCCGTCCAGAATGGCGGGCTCCGTGTCGATGACCTCCAGCAGCCGCTGGAAGGAGATCAGGGAGCGGGAGAACATGACGGAGATATTCGCCAGCATAATGACCCGGGTCAGGATCTGGGTCAGGTAGGCGCAGAGTCCTGAAAGCTGGCCCACGGAGAGGGCTCCCGCCATCACATCCCGGCCGCCGTACCAGTACAGTAGCACCGTGCCCAGGTAGAGAATCAGATTGCCCAGAGGCGAGGACAGGATGGACAGACCCATGGCCCGGTCAGAGGTTTCAAAGACCTGACCGTTGCTGTCTGCGAACACCTCTTTCTGCTGCTTCTGTCGGCAGAAGGCTTTGACCAGCCCCATGGAGATGATATTCTCCTGCACCACCCGGTTCAGCCGGTCAATGCACTGCTGCATCCGCTGGAACAAGGGCCGCAGCTTGACGATCACCACCAGCACCACCAGAAGTACCAGGGGGATCAGCGCCACGAACATCCAGGTCAGCTTTGGGGAGATCAAAAAGCTGAACACAGCAGAGAACACCAGCATGCTGGGGGTTCGCACCAGATACTTGATGGCTTGAATGGCAGTGGTTTGGATGGTGGTCACGTCAGTGGTCAGCCGGGTGATCAGGGACGCGGTGCCGAAGGATTCGAGATCCTGGAAAGTAAAGACCTGCATTTTTCGGTAGGCTGCGGAGCGCAGGTCTGTGCCCAGGCCCAGTCCTGCCCGGGTGGCAAACTTCATGGAATAGACCCCCGCCGCCACCACACACAGGGCCATTGCCATCATAAGCAGACCATTTTTCACGGTATAGCTCAGATTGGCATTCTGTACGCCCTTATCCATGATGGCCGCCATGACCAGCGGAATCAGCAGGGCAAACAGAGACTCCAGCGCCGAGCAAAAGGCGCTGAGCCAGATGTCCCTGCTGTGGGGCTTCAAATATGGGGTTAGTTTTTTGAACATAGCTTCACTCCTTGCAACAGGAAAACGGGCTGCCGTAGAATACAGCAGCCCGAATGAAAACTCAACCGAGATACTCCAGCATTTTGTTTCCTGCCAGATAGCCGCTGGCAAAGGCCCAGGAGAAGTCGTTGATGCACTCCAGCTTCTCACCGCCCTGATTGATGTAGCGGTTTCCGATGGTGTCGCCGGCGCAGTAGAGTCCCTCTACAGGCGCACCGCGGCTGAGCACATTGGCGTTCTCGTCGGCGTCAAGACCGCCGAACACGCCGTCGGTGGCCATATGGCTGCGGATGGCGAAGAAGGGGCCGTTCTGAAGGGGTTTTAAGTAGTTGGGCAGCTTGTAGAAATCATCGTCGTGGCTCTTGTGGCAGAGGGCGTTGTACCGTTCTACAGTTGCCAGGAAGGTTTCCTCAGGAACGCCCATATTCCGGGCCAGCTCCTCCAGAGTCTCGCCCACGAACACGTGGCCGCCCTGGTATTCCGCTGCCCGGCGCAGGGCTGTCTCCTTGTCTACGGGAGCGCCGCCGGGACCCCCGGAACCGCCGGGACCGCCGGGGCCTCCTGGACCATGGCCGCCGGGAGGCCCGAAGCTCACGGCCTTGGAGAACTTCCCGTCGGGGCCGGGGATGCCTTCGCCAATGTTCCGTCCGCTGCGGTTCACAACAGGCATATAGGGCGGCTCATTGGGGCTGTCCAGCAGCGTTTTATCCAGAATGGTAAAAGAGGCGCAGCCGGGCTGTCTGATCTGGGCCCAGATGGCAGATTCGCTGTTCACAGACTCGTTGATCCAGCGCTTGCCGTTCTTGTTGACCTTCAGGGCGTCCCCCTTGTCCACAAGAAGCATCATGGGTCCTTCCACGCCCTTGGCAATCATACCGCCCAGATAGGCAGCGGCCACGCTGTCGTAGTCCACAGAGATGCCCGCGTCCTCGGCCATGGAAATATGGTCGCCGGTGTTTGCGGGCCAGCGGTGGGAGTTCCGGTAGCTGTCGGCATAGTAGTAGCCGGGCAGTGTGCGCTTGAGCACATCCCCGTAGGAGATATTGCCCGTGGCCAGCAGACAGGCCCGGCAGGAAATGCGAACCTCACCGCCGCTGTCTTCAGCAACCACGCCCACGACCTTGCCGCGTTCCATTACCAGCTGCTTTGCGGCGCATTCCGTGAGGATTTCCACGCCGGTATCCCGGCAACGCTGCTCCATGTTCTGGGTCACAAACCAGCCCGCATCCCGGCCATTCTTCTTATTCACGGACTTCTGGCCGAAGGGATTGATCTCCACGGTCCAGTCCGACATATCCGCCCAGGAGCACATCCAGTCGAAGCACTCGGGCAGCGCGTGGAAGGCGTTTGCGATCAGGTGCGGATCCACCTCCCAGCGGCAGGTGTTCAGAGCAGAGCGGATATAGTCATCCATCTGATCCGGCACACCGGCATCCTTCTCCATCTGGCTAGAAAACATGCGCAGGCCCTGAGCAAACTGGCTGCCGCCCCCCAGCTTGGGAAGCTTCTCCAGCAGAATGACTCTTTTTCCGGCTTCCGCAGATTTCGCCGCGGCGATCAGACCGGCAGCGCCGCCGCCGATGACTAAGATATCACAGGACTTCTCCACTGGTCCGTGGGGATGTGCTTCTTTTATATAGCCCTCCGGGAAGATGATCCCCAGGCGGCAGGCCTCGGCGCAGGCGCCGCAGGACAGGCAGGTATCCTTGTTGATCTGATATTGCAGGCCGTCGGACGCGGGAGCGGCCACGGGACAGACTGCGGCACAGCGGCCACAGTTGATACATGACCCCTGAATAAAATAGGACATAACGATTCCTCCTTTTTTGATACTATCTATTTTAATGGTTCTCCGCAAAGGGGAAAAGTATCATTTTACAAAGTGAGAGGAACAAAATATTGACATGCCTGCACCAGCCTCCTTTGGACTGCCGAGCCTGTGGGAAACGGTGCTTTTATTGCTGGGCAAACTGCTTTCTTCTACTGCAATTCATGGGGCGCCTCTCTCCGCAGGTCCGCCAGATCGTCCATGGGGATGACCTGACCTTTCAAATACAGGAGCCGCTCATAGGGGTCCAGCCTCTCGAAGGTGTCTGCGGCGGTGAAATACTGCCCCAGGACCTCGTTTTCGGCCCGCTGGAGGGGCAGAAACCAGGTGACGGTGACGGCGTCGCCCTTCTGGAGGGCTTGCAGCTTCCGGTCCAGCTCCTCCAGAGCATAGTCCGTCATCAGCACCCTGAGCACCAGGACCTTTTCCCGGTCGTGGACCGCCTGATCGTGGCCGCTGAGGGCCGCGAAGGGCGCAAAGAGCTTGCCCGTTCCTCCCGGCGCATCCGGGGATGGCTGGATTCCGGACGGGGTTGGTGGATGATGTCTGCATAGATGTTCATGCGCGGTGTCCTCCAATCTGACTGTTTCTTTGAATCGTTGTGGCCCCCTCCTGGAGGTCGTGGCCCCGCAGGACTGCGTTCTTGCCGTAGCGCTTCCGCAGCCGGAGCATGGCCCGCTGGAGGCTCTTTTCCTGCTCTGCCGCCCGGGTGTCCGTGAACAGGTCCAACTGGGGCGGAACGCTGTCCTCCGGCAGCACCCGGATGGCGGTGACGTTCACCCGGCGGGCCGTCAGCTCCGGGTTGATAATGCGCTCGAACAAATCCAGCACCGCCGCCATAATGGCGCTGCCCGAGGAGGTTGGTGTGCCCAGGCTGGCGGTGCCGTGGGCGGACCGGGGCAGTGTGCGTCCATATACCTATACCAAACCGAAGAAAAAAGGCAACTTAATATTCCAAGCTAAACTGCAATTTTTACCGCTCTGTGCATCCCGCTGACATCCGCTCACACAGCCGCTGAAACCCCTGGGCGTTCCGCTTATCGTCCTCCAGTGCGAAAAGCCCACACAAGCCCGCACGGGGCGACACGTGGCGGGTAAGAATCGAAGCGCCGCCGCCCAGCACCACCATGGGCATGGCGCGGTAGTCCATGCCGCACTCCTGAATAGCAGAAAGGAGGCGGGCAGTGTAGCGCTCTGCCTCCTTCTGGATGAGTTCTCGCACTTCTCTGGACAAGCTGCTGGGTGTGCCCCGGAGCACGCTTTCGATTTGGGCATTGGTTAGAGACAGGCCAAGGGTTCGGCGGAGCTGTTCGGAGATCTCATTCAGGCACCGGATTACACCAAGCTCCAGGCTCCGGCAGATGGCGGCATTGGGAACTTGATTGTCCACCTCCATCAAGTCCACCGTCCAGCCGCCGATGTCTGCCACAATCACAGAGGGTTGCTCCAATAATTCCGGCTGCCAGATGACAGCGGAGTAGCCCTGGGGGAATAGCTGTACGTCTTTTATGGTGATCCGGTAAGGATGGCCCTCATAGCGAAAATCTATGGGTTTGCCGTCCCGCAGGAGGTACTGCCGAAACGCTTTCTTATCCCTGCCGAAGCTGGTCAGCGGCAGTCCCGCCGCCAGAATCACCTCCGCTTCACCGGGCAGCTTCCTTGCCTCCAGTTCCATGGCGATGGCTGCCAAGGTCAAAAGGTAGTAGCTCTCCGTAGCGGTTTTGTCCTTTTGAAGTGCCTGCCGCCCGGAACCGATCACATAAAACTGACCGTCATATTCCAGCACATGGTCGCTGCTGTATGGCTCATGGGCATAGGTTACCAGCCCGGTTGGGAACGAGCAGTGGGCGGTTTTCATGGCGGCGTAGCCATGGTCGATGCCAATTAGATTAGCCATTTTACAATGCCTTTCTTTTCGATGAATGTTCTGCGCTTCCTTGTACATTTTTCATTCGTATGCTATAATCAAATTAACACAATATACCTTTTCCAAATGCATACAACTATGATGGAGGTGACCTGCATATGCGAACTGCTGCCGCTGAATAAGAATCTATTATATAGGAGGCACTATGGAAAAGGTATATCTTATTTGTGGGAAGATTTGCAGCGGTAAAACGTTCTTTGCCGGTCATTTAGCAGAGCGGCTACAGGCAGTCACTTTATCCGTGGATCACATTATGCTCACAGCGGGACTAGATTGTATCGAAGATGCGCATGAGGTGCTGGTTCCGAGGGTCGAACACTATTTGCATCAAATTGCTTCTGCGCTGGCTCATTGTGATATCCCAAGTATTACAGACTTCGGCTATTGGACAGAGCAGGAACGGGCACAGGTGCGGGAGTATTTCCACACCATGCAAATTTCAATGCAGTGGATTTACATGGATTGTGACAAGCAAACATGGGAACGTAATATCAGACTGCGCAATCAGTCAGTCGTGGCAGGAACGGAACAAGCGTACTATGTGGATGTGGGACTGCGCTCAAAAATAGAAGCACAGTTTCAACCACCTGCGCTGTCTGAAATGGACATTGTGGTTACGGATTCTGCTCAAACAAGCCTGCTTCCACGCGGGCAGGATGTACGCAAGCCCGGTGATGTATTTCTACTGTGCGGTAAAGTTGCCAGTGGAAAAAGTCACTATGCCAAAACACTGCTAAAGGACGGGCATACGATGTTACTGTCGCAGGATGATTTTGTGGAGCAGCTGGCGCTTGATTACTTCAATAATCTTCACAGCAGTCTTATTCCCAAGCTGCAATATTGTTTGTATGAGCTTGCCGCAGATATTTCCCGATGCGGCGCAAATGTGGTGCTGGACTTCGGCTTTTGGAGCAAAAGGGAGCGCCAGTATGTCTCCGAGGTGTTCCGGAATATGCGCATAACGCCCCGCTGGTGCTACATGGATGTTTCGGATTCTGCTTGGACACAGAATATTGCAGACCGCAATCGTGAGGTAATTGCGGAAGGCTATGCCGAATTTCAAATTGATGCGGCAAAAATGCAGGAGATCAACGCGGAGTTTGAAGCCCCAACCAGGGATGAAATGGATATTTGGGTGACAAATACCAGATAAATGTACAATAGCCTGTCAGCATGGGAGTGCTGGCGGGCTATCTTAATATCTCGCTGGGTACTGACTTTTTCTGGTGTAATTGGCCACACGGCCAATTACGAAAATACTAAGCATAGAATCTCCTTTCACGTCTGAACCGCCAGATCGTGACTGACCATGGCGGCGTAGTAGTTGTCAATGGTGGTAGGTGCGTTGTACAAGGTGGTCAGAAGATACTGCCGGATGTTGCGGATCTTCGTGGTGTTCCGGCTGAGACAGCCCAGCACAAAGCGGATGTGCTCTGCGGTGAGCTTCATGAGCCGCCCCTTGACTACTTCGGTTGGAAAATTGTTGCCTGCCACCCGCACAGTCTGGCGTGTGGTGCAGACGGTCTCCACCAGGATCTCCAGAATTTCCTCCAACTGCTCTCTCTGGTGCGGGTATTCCTGACAAAGCAGGTCATAGGAGATGTTCCCAGAAATCATTTTCCGATATGCCTCCATCTCTGCGGCTGTCACTTCGCTTCGGTTCGTGTTCTTTTTCAAAGGAAACGAATCGGTATTGGATAATTCCGTTTTTTCTTTTTCTGTTTTGGATGGATGAGTATTTAATTGCGTTGGATTCTCCGACACCGGCAGTTCCGTCGGCGTGGAAGCCGTTGTCGGATTTTCCGACAACGGAGAGGGCAACACCGGGCGCTCCCGGATCAGATACTCGTTGCACCCAAAGCGCCCGCCCTCGGTAGTGGTCTGGCGGCGAGTGATATACCCCGCCTGCTCCAGCTCGTTCACCGCTGACCGGATAGCGTCCTTGCTCTCCTTGTTAATGCAGGCAAGCCCCGCCAGAGTGTAATCCCATTCCTCCGGCAGGGACAGCATTTGGGACAGCAAGCCCTTTGCTTTTAAGGAAAGGCTCTTGTCCCGCAGGTGGTAGTTGCTCATGATGGTGAAATCCTTTGTTTTTTCGACTCGAAATACAGCCATGATATTTTTCCTCCTGTACGCAAAAAGAGGCGGAAATCCGAAGATCTCCGCCCCAGTGTTTCTGATTCGTTATTCTGTTCGCGTCCCTCTGACCAGCAGCCGGTGACTATTCACCGCAATGGGCACGCAGGTCACAAGGGTCACATAGTCCCCTCCGTCCACGATAGTCAGGTCGCTGGTGTCCGTTAGCAGCATCTTTTTGACCTGATCCACGGTGTAGGTGAGGGTTTTATTGTAAATGTGGAGGTAGAAAACATCCCCGTTTTGAAGCTTTGGGAGGTCGGTGAACAGCCGCGCGTTGCTCATGCCGCTGTGTCCAGCCAGCACGCAATGGGTATTTTCTCCGCCAACAGGCAGGGATGTTTCCGGCAAGTGCCCAATACCTTTACTGAGCACACCGGAAGATACGCCGTGGTAAATGGGCAGCAGGACATTGATCTTTGGAATTTCGATATAGCCCATAACTCCTTCGGCGGTGAAATTTAGCAGTGTGGGATACTGGTCGTTCTCTGTGAGCTTCGTTTCAAATGGATCAGCCAGTTCCACGGTTTCCGTCAGGTGGTCATTGTAGTCCTCGGCGCGTTTTAGCTCTCTCTGGGCTTCCGCATCGTCCAGACCTTCCACGGCGCTGGAATAGTCCGCAATGACCTCGGACTGGTGAAGACTGTTCAGCCACTGGCTTACCTTGGGGTAGGCCAGCAGGGTGCATCCTCCGAAAAAGATGCACCCTGCCAGTACCAAAGGGATGATTCGCTTACCCATGGCGGCGTTTGCGGAGATAGAACACAGTGATGCCGCCAGCCGTCAACAGCGCCGCAATGCCCAGCCCATAGATCAGGGCATTGCCCTTGCCGCCAGTCTTAGGCAGGTCAAACCCGCGGGTGTTGGTAACGGTCAGGGGCACCAGAGCGCTGACGCTGCCGTTGTCCTCGGTCATGGCAACGTCCTTGCCGTTGACCTTGGCAGTGGCGGTTTTCAGTGCCTTACCGCAAATCTCGCAGACCTTTCCGCTGTCGTTGGACACAATATCCACGGTGATATTCTCTTTCAGGAGGGTATAGCCGCTGTCTGTTGCCACCTCGGTGATTACATAGCTGTCATCCTCCAGGCCCTTGACCAGCACTTTCCCGTGGTTCACCTCACCGGACATGGGGCTGAACTTGGTGGCATCAGACTCCTTTTCTGTGTGTCCGGTGACGTAGTAAATGCCCTCAGTTTTATTCAGTTCCGCCTGTACATAGTAGTTGTCCGTGGCATTCTTGAGAAGGAATTTCACGTTGTCGAAATTCCCGTTGTTATCACTGAACTCCTTGGTCAGGTCAAGGCCGTAGGTGTATACATGGCAGTCATCGGTGAGGGTGTCATAGTATTCGGTATTGGTGCGCTTCCAGGTCAGGGTAACATCGTTGGGATTGCCGGAATCGCCGTAAACCACCGATGCGTCGCTGTTTACGGTGCAGGCGTAGGTGATCCGCATGGTCAGGTTGCTGTAGCCACGAAGCAGGCTGGTGGCGGGATCATAGACGGTAGTGGCGGCGTTGATTTCCGCAAGGCCGTCCGCTGTCATGGAAATGGTCATTCTGCTGCCGGATTCAGAGCTGTAATCCGTGTAGCTGGCAGTGAACTTGCCGTCCTGCTCCATCCAAACCGCCACCCGATCCTTGCAGGCAGTGTCCTTGAAGAACTCAATTTTCACATCATTTTTGTTGTACTGGATGCCCTTGGAGAGATTGTCCACGAAGGTGTAGGTGGTCAGCGCTGTGGCAGGGCTGGTGATGGTGGGCAGCGTGGAGATCACTTGGTATTCCACCACATCGCCGTCCGAGGCCGTGGCAGTGTGATGATAGCCGTCGGTAATATCGTCAGTCTTTCCAGCGTTCTTTCCGGTGTCGGCTTTGGACTCCCGGACGGTTTTCTCCAGCGTTGGATTGCCGGTCTCGTTCTTGGGATAGAGCGTCAGGTCATAGTTCCATGTGCTGCCGTCCACGGTGGTCATGGGCAGTGAAACAAGGAAGGGTGCGGTGGTGGAGGTGACATTCTCCGGAACACGGGTTTCCACAAGGAGATAGAGCCCCTGAGCAAGACCATCCACCTTGGAGTAGCCGTTCTCATCGGTTTCGGGCATAGCTGTGCCAACGTTTGCCGCCATATACTTCTCCAGTGCATCCTTGGTGCTGGTGGAGTTGTTGGTCAGCGCATGATCCATGGCCTCGATCAAAACATCGCTCTTGAAGTACCAGACCCGATTCTGCTTGCCGTCGTGGTCGGTGCGGTAGGCATCGTTGGTGGTCAGCCCCAGGGCCGAGAGAAAGTCTATGGTCTCCGTGCTTCCAGTCTTGGTGTTCTCCGTAAAGGCGTACAGCGGCACGGTTTCCTGATGACCGTCCGCCGCAGTGCCCTTGTAAATGCTGAGATCTGCCAGCTTACGATAGCTGAACTCCACGCCCTGAATGGCATACTGGCTCAGAGCCGTGTTTACCTGCTCATCCGCAAGCCCGGTGGACACATAGGACTGGGAGTCCCAAACGCCGTCGTTTTCGGCTCCGGTCAGGTCGTACTTGTACAGGGTCAGGGAGGTTGAACGGCTGGTGTCGATGGTTGCAGTTGTGGCATCGGCGGCAGAAACGCCGCCGGAGATGGAAAAAGCCATGACCGCAGTCATGGCAAGGGCGCTGAGTCGTTTCAAAATGTTAGTTTTCATGAGTGATCCTCCGTTTCAGATTTTTCAAAATGGTTGGATATTTGACAGTCACAAAGAGCAGCAGTCCTACCAGCAGGGCAACAACACCAACTCCTGCAAAGGGAAAGCCGCTTCCGCCAGTCATGGGCAGCGTATAGATATGTCCATTCTGGACAGTGATGGGAAGATTGTAGAAGTACGCCGTGCCGTCGATCACTTCATCGGGCGTTGCAGTCACTTTACCGTCAGGATAGCTGACTGGCAGTGTACCCTCGAAAACAGGCTCTTTCAGCAGTTCATATCCCTCCGGTGCGTCGTCGTCGCAAGTTCCGCATCCCTCGTTTCCGGCTAAAGCCAAAACCTCGCTCACTTCACTGCTCCTCCTCTCCCCATTGCACCCGCTGCGCTGGGCTGCAATGGGGACCCCAATTTCGGTCAGCCGATACCGAATCTCCTCGTCTGCCCAGAGATTTTCAAAGGTGATGGTACCGGATTCATCCGTGGCGAGCTTGCCGTCGGTTACCTGAGTAGACGTTCCGCCCTTGGCAAGGCTGTCGCTGTGATACACCGGCTTCCAGGTATCGCCGTCCTTGTACTCCAGCAGGAGAGTAGCCCCGAACAACGGCTGACCATCGGTGTTCTGCTTCGTGACGGTGATGGAACCGGGGCGGCGATCATCCTTGGCGGTATATTGAATCTCCGCGTCGTGTTCCTCCACCGACCAGATGCCGGTGTTGTCCTCACTCAGCAGATAGCCCTTGGGTGCCTTCGTTTCCTTCCAGACATAAGTGACGCCGAACACCAGATTTTCAAAGGTGACAGTGCCGTCCTTGCCAGTGGTCAAGGTGCTTTCGGAGCCATCCGAGCCGGTGAGCGTGAATACAGCACCGGGCAGCGGCGTATTGTCCGCGCCGTCCACCTTGAGGATGGACAGCTTGCCAGTCCAAATGTTGTTGTAGATGGTCAGGTCATGCCCAGAATTGTCCTTCGTCACGGTCTGACCATCCTTGGAAATGCTGACTTCGTAAACCGTCTCGTCCCGATCATACCCGGCCCAGCCGGTGCGCTGCTGGACGCAGTAAACACCATAGGGTAAGCTCTTGGATGTGCCTTTTCCATTCTTGCCAATGGTGATGATGTCCCGTTCAGAGTCCTTGGCCTTGTCGTAACTGCCCGCAGATTTCAGGTACACGGTAAACGTAGCGCCGTCCTCAGGCTGCTTGTCCCCGGAGACAGTGTTCAGTGCGTACTTGGTCAGCTGGATTTTGCCATACATTACGGGATCTCTGACCGTTACAGAGAACGTGTTTTCGGCATCGGAATAGTAGTCATAGCTGGTTTTCAGCTTGTACACGGTTTCGTCCAGCTTGTAGCCAGCGGGTGCCTTCGTTTCCTTGAGGGTGTAAACGCCGTCATCAGTCGTGCATGGGAACAAATCCGTGGTGAAGCCGCCGTTGGAAACGGTATACGTGGCAACTTCCTTGCCGGACTTGTATAGCGTGTACTCCGCTCCGTTCAGCGTGGCATCGCCCTGTGGGGCAGATTTTCCAGTGTCAGCGTCTACCTTGGTAATGGTAGCTCGCCAATGCTTCCAGACGTTCTCCGCGGTGGCATAAGCAATGTCATTGCCGGGGATGGTGACGGTTTGCGGTTCGGGAAGGATGTATGCGTTACCGGGGTTCACTTCTTCCAGCGTATAGGTGCCAATTTCAATATCCTTGAAGTATGCCTTACCATCAGAACCGGTGGTGGCGGTGACATCCACGGAATTTCCCTTGTCGCTGGTACCGTGCAGCCGGAAGGTGAAGCCTGACCATGATCCGTAATTGACTGCCTTGCTGACCACCAGACTGCCGGTCTTTGGCGCATCCTCCCAAGTAAGACTGATGTATGCGTGAAGATAATCCGCACCGCCGGAGGTCAGGACGGTCTGGTAGGTTGGATTCTCCCAGATGGTCGGATTGCTGGTAGACATGAGCTTCTGGTCAGAAGTGCCGGTAATTGTCTGCCCCTTGATGGCGTCCGCATTTGCCGCCGGAACGGAGATATATAATGTGCTGCCGTTCTGGGAGAAGTTCACGCCAGAGGCCGAAAAGGTAAAATGGGAGAGCACGCCTGCCGTGTCTCGAACGCTGCCCTCATAGCAGCCGGTGGAATTGTTCAGGGTTAGCGTGACGGATTTTGCGCCGCTCTGAGAGGCCCCCGCAAAGCTGGGAATCGTGCCGTCAGACACAGAAATGGCGTTCAGGATGCCGTCGTAGCAGCTCTGAAAATCTGCGCCCAGCACGGCGTAAACATTGCGGTAGAGACCGTAATCTGTGCAAGATTTGATGTCTGCGTTGTAGCGGCTGTGAGATACGACCTCCCAGATCAGTACCTGCGTGGCAGCGTACTGCACCTGACGGCTGTACCCGTAGTCCACCTGCGGATAGCCAAAGGCAAGGATCTTCTGAATGTGACTGCGCTGGAGGTCGTCCAATTCCAGAAGCCAGTAGGAGGAACTGCTGGCCTCGTCTGCTGTGTACGATGTGTAATACTGCCCACCCAGGGACGTGGTGTTCGGCTCGATGCAATATGAGTCCACGCCGTCGATGGTGTGGTAGGCAATTTCGCTGGTGTAAAAATAGTGGCCATAGCTGTGTGAGCCGTCCACCTCGTAGCGGTGGCATTTCCATCGCGCGGACTGGTAGGCGGCAAAGGTCACGCAGGTGGATTTCCCCATGGTACCGCCGCCACCCAGCAGCATGACACCGCCGTTGTCCGTGCGGGTCAGGGTTTCGCCGTCCATGGAAGTAGGCACCGCATCTTCTGTTTCCACCTCGGAATCTTCCACGGCCTCGTCTGATTCCAATATGGATTGTGTTGGTGGTGCAATGGCTGGCGATTCCTCCTGAGGGGACTCCTCCAGCGTTTCCGCTGTGGATTCTGCGGTGCCTGGTTCATTGTCTGCTAGAACGCTAGGCAGAAGTCCGATGACCAGTGCGAATACTAGCAGCAGGGCAAAGAGCCGTTTATGGTTTCTATTCTTCGTGTGAAACAACTCCTTTCCGGGGGTAGCCCCCCACAAATGTGTCGACAGCCTACAGCCAATCTTTTGCGTCGGAAATTCGTTATTTTTTCTTGCCATACACAAAGTATGCCAGCGAAAAACTGCCTTTTTCCAGCGCAAAATCTCTGGCTGAATGCTCGCCGCCAATTTATGTGGTGCTGCCCTAAACGAAAAAAGGCCCCTGTATCCAATCAATAAGCGACGGATGCAGGGGCCTTGGTGATAATCTATATGATCAGCGTAATGCTGTTATTTTTCGGAGAATGCAAAAA
>CAJKSU010000030.1 GCA_905202605.1 uncultured Eubacteriales bacterium | reverse complement strand
TGGCAGATGTCCACCAGACCCTCGCAGAGCTTACAGTAGGTCAGCCAGTCCTCCAGCGTATAGCCGCCCTCCTCAGTGGCAGAGGTCTGACACTCGATGAGGAAATCCTGACTGCAGGCCTCCTTGATCCGGCGGAATACCTCCAGGCACAGGGTGGCACGCTCCGCCATGTTCTTGCCGCCGTATTTGTCGGTGCGGTGGTTGAACCATGGGCTGAGGGAGCAGGCGAGAATGCTGCCCCGGTAGCAGGCGTAAATGGTCACACCGTCAAAGCCCATGCCCTTAAAATAGACGCTGGCATTGACGAAGTCCTGGATCATGCCCTCCAGACGCTCCGCAGAGATGGCGGGCTTTTCAAACAGGTTGGCGGAGTAGTCACCGGTCATGGGGATGGCGTTCCAGTCGGGAACGTCGGAGATCATCACATTTTGCGGCTCGATCGCCATCATAGATGCGGTGGCAAGACTGCCCTGTGCATGGATCTTATCAATGATCTCTATATAGGCCTTGCGGCTCTTGGGGTCGTCCATATGGCAGGGAGCCATACGGCTGTAGTTTCCGTCACAGTCGGGCAGTGCGCCGACGCCGACACAGACCAGCGCAGCGCCGTTTCTGGCCAGATGCTCATAGAAGGGGCCGGAGAACTCCGGCTCCATTTCATCGGAGGAAACGCACTTGGAGTTCAGCATCCGGTTTTTCAGGGTAACATTTCCGATTTTCAGCGGGGAGAGCAGATGCTCATAGGTTGCCATATGTATCAGCCTTTCTGTTTTAAGAGTAGAAGTCCGGGGAGGGGTGACCCTCCCCGGAGAAATGAGATTGAAAATTAGGGGGTTAGCTGTTGGCAGCGTCGTAGGCAGCCTGCTCCAGTTTGATGCACTCGTCGATGCCCATGTCCTTCAGGTTGGAGATGAATGTATCCCACTGGGCGTCAATATCGATGTCACCGTTGGCGAACTGGGAGATCATCTGGTTGGCATAGGTCATGATATCGCTGGCCTTATAGCTCTCGGCTTCCTTCTGCTCTGTGGTCATGGTGACGTTGCTGGAAATCGCCATGGTGCCGTCCAGATTGGAGGTCCATACGTCCCATGCCTCGTTGACCAGATCAGAGTTCAGGTAAGCGCTGCGGTAGCGGAGCATCAGAGAGGGCATGGTGCCGAAGGCACAGCGGCAGCGCATATAGTTGGAAGCGGACAGACCGAATTCGTTGTTCACAACGGCATCGGTGAACTTAGGGGTGTTGTTTTCGTCCAGCGTGTAGTCGGCACCCTCCAGACCGAAGTTGTAGAAGGCGATGCCGTCCTCGGAGAACCAGTAGTCCAGCCATGCCATGGCGATTTCCGGATCCTCGCAGGCAGAGCTGATGGAGATGGCGGTGATGTCATCGGCGGGCGCCAGAGTCATTTCGGTGAGATGCTGCTTATCGCCCTTGTTCTGAACAGGAGAAGCCATGCAGACTACGGGGACGGTATAGTTGTCGATGCCCTCGCCGGAGGTACACCATACGCCCATCTGGTCGGAGGTGATCTGACCGCTGAGGTAGCTGGAGAAGGGATCATACTCAATGGAAACAAAGTCGGAGTCCATCAGACCCTCCTCATACCAGTCGTGCAGCATGGTGAGGTAATCCCGATAGCCGTCCTCCAGGAAGGAGCATTTTACCACGCCGTCCTCTACAAAGTAGGGGAGCACAGCGCCGCTGCCGCCGTTTCCGCCGAAGCCGCTGACGTTATAGGTGGCAACGTTGTAGCCCTCAGTGAGGTTGGTGATGGTGCAGTTCTTGTTCATATAAATGGCGGTGGAACAGTTGTATTTGTCCTTAAAGGCCGCCAGCACATCGTGCAGCTCGTCGTAGGTCTCGGGAACGTCCAGACCGCATGCCTCCAGCCAGTCCTTCCGGAGAACAAGTCCCTGATTGTTGATGTAGCTGTCGTAAGTACCCATGAACTGAAGTACCATGCCATCGGTGAGATAGTAGCGAGTTTCACCGGGGTTAGAGTGAATCAGGTGGTTGTAGTTGGGGGCATACTCCGAAAGATCGTCTGTGAGATTGAGAATGATATCATCGCTGAGCGCACCGGAAAGGCCGGTGGAGTAGTAGGAGCCGAGATTCTTAATGAGGTCGGGGTAATCACCGGAGGCAAGAATCACATTATACTGCTCAGAGGCGGTGAAGAAGTTGACCTCGTTGGTTTCCACATGAACGCCGGTCAGCTCCTCCAGCTTCTGCATGTATTCAAAGTCATTATAGTTGTTGATGCCCAGATTGCCAAGGTCGCCCATAAGGTTGACTGCGGTGGTGAGCATGGTCAGCTCGGCGCCGTCCTCGGAGATGGGGAGGCTCAGCTCATTGGTGTAGTCCAGCTCAGCCTTGTCGCTGCCCGGGAAAGTGAGGTTATGCTCGGAGAGGACAAGCTCCTCCGCAGCGGAAGCTTCCTCTACGGTGGAAGCAGGAGCGGTGCCAGTCTCCTGCGCCGCAGCGGAGGAGAGGGCGGCGGCCTCAGGGGCGCTGCCGGAGGAGGAAGCCGCAGAACCGGCGGAGCTTGCCGCATCGCCGCCGCAGCCGGCCAGCAGGCTAAGCCCCAGCACGGCGGTCAGGGTCAGGGAAAGTAGCTTTTTCTTCATGATGTTCTCCTTATGCAGATATTTGGATGGAATCCATGGCTTTCATTATAGCGTGCTGCATAAAGGGGAAAAGGGCTGATTTCTGCTGTGCGGGACGTTTTCTGCGCTGAAAACAGGGATTTCATGTTTTCACACTGCGCCGCACAGGGAATAAAGCCGAAAAATGCAAAAGGAGTGATGCAGCAAAGCATCGCTCCTTTTGCGTGATCTGACCTATAAGCCGGGTTCTGTAATCGACAGCCATCTATCTAGGCGCACCGTTGCCGATACGCTCCAGCCACCTAAGCGGAAGCAGCCGGGCAAGCCTTGCTTCCATTGCGGTGTTGCTCCGGATAGAGTTTACAGGGCTGCGCGCTTTCACACGGCAGCCGGTGAGCTCTTACCTCGCCTTTCCACCCTTACCATCGGCGCGCCAGTGCACTATCATGTGAGCGTAGAGGCTCAAAAAGGTTGACATAGTGATGGCGAACACCCATGGCGGTATATCTCTGTTGCACTTTTCCTGTAGTCGCCTACGGCGGGCGTTACCCGTTATCCTTGCCCTATGGAGCCCGGACTTTCCTCACAGGGGGCCTTTCGGCACACCCTCCGCGGCTGTCCGGTCAGGTCACGCTTTTCATGATACTGTACTTTTGATGTGTTGTCAAACATAAATGCAAATTTTGCGGTGCATTTTCCGGGATTTCTTCGGAAAAAGCCAGTGGAAACGGGAAAATCCGTTGTCAAATCCCGCGCAATCGTGTACAATATAACATTGCCTATATCAATATGAGTATAAAAATATGTATAAGGACTGATCGATTATGACAGTAAATGAATATTTTGAAGCCCTCAAGGGGAAACGGGTCTGCGTCATCGGACTTGGCATCAGCAACCGCCCGCTGGTAAGAATGCTGCTGGAAAAGGGCATTCCGGTGGAATGCCGGGACCGCACTCCCAGAGAGAAGCTCCTGCCGGAGGTATTGGAGCTGGAGAAGCTGGGGGCAAAGCTGACCCTTGGCGATGACTATCTGGAGGGAATTCAGGCGGATGTGGTGTTCCGTACCCCCGGCCTCAACGCCTTCTGCCCGCAGCTGATGGAACTGCGGGAACAGGGCTGCACCGTGACCTCGGAAATGGAGGCGTTCTTTGCTGTCTGCCCCTGCACGATTTTCGGTGTGACCGGCTCCGACGGGAAAACCACCACCACGACGCTGATCGCAAAGCTGTTAGAGGGAGCGGGGAAGAACGTATACTGCGGCGGCAATATCGGAACGCCGCTGCTGCCGCTGGCGGAGAAGATGCAGAAGGACGATGTAACGGTGGTGGAGCTGTCCTCCTTCCAGCTCATGGGCATGACCCAAAGCCCTCATGTGGCGGTGGTCACGAACCTGTCCCCCAATCATCTGGACATCCACAAGGATATGGAGGAGTATGTCACCGCCAAAGAGAATATCTATCTCCACCAGACCGCCGAGGACACGGTGGTGCTGAATCTGGACAATGACATTACCAATAGCTTTGTCCCAAAGGCCAAGGGAAGCATCATGCAGTTCTCCAGAGAAAAGCGCCCGGAGAAGGGCTATTACCTCCGGACTGACGGCATAATCTGCCGGGTGGACGGAGACGCCGAGACAGAGATCTTCCCGGCAAGCGAGATCCTGATTCCCGGCGTTCACAATATCGAAAACTATATGGCGGCCTTCTGCGCCGTGGATGGTCTTGTACCGGTTTCAGTGATGGAACACCTTGCAAAGACCTTTGGCGGCGTTGCCCATCGGATCGAGCTGGTGCGGGTTAAGGACGGGGTCAAATACTACGACAGCTCCATTGATTCCTCCCCCAACCGAACCCGCGCCGCACTGCGCAGCTTTAAAGAGAAGGTCATTATGGTGGCGGGCGGCAAGGATAAGGGCATCGGCTATGACGATCTGGGGCCGGAGCTTCGGGAGCATGTGAAACTGCTGGTGCTCACTGGCATGACCGCCGGGAAGATCCGTGCCGCTGCGGAGAAGGTGCCGGACTATGACGGCACCAATCCGGAGATTATCGATGTAGAAGAATTTGACGACGCTATTCGGACGGCTGCCGCACGGGCAGCGGCGGGGGATGTGGTGATTCTGTCGCCTGCCAGCACGTCCTTTGACCGGTTCCGGAATTTTGAGGAGCGGGGCGATCGCTTTAAGAAGGTTGTGATGGAACTGTGATGGAGCTATCTCAGGTACTCATGGAGTTAAGCTGCGCCGATGGCGTATCTGGAGACGAAGCAGGCGTTGCTGCAGTGGCAGAGCGCTTCCTTGCGCCGCTGGTGGATGAAACCCGGATCACGCCGCTGGGGAATGTTATTGGTATCCGGCGGTGCAAAAATCCACAGGCCAAAACCGTACTGCTGGACGCCCATCTCGATCAGGTGGGACTGATCGTGACCGGACAGAAGGACGGCCTGCTGACCTTCACCGGCGGCGTGGGCGGCGTGGATGACCGGATGCTTCCGGGGCTTCCGGTCACGGTGTTGACGAATCCGCCCAGAACGGGCGTGATCTGCTGGAACCGGGAAACGCCGGAGGATAAGCCGGTTCCCCGTACAGAGCTGCGAATCGACTGCGGCCTTTCGGAGGATGCGGCAAAGGAGATCCCGGTGGGGACCCGCATTGCCTACGCCACGGAGCCATGGACAAATGGAACCCATTTCTTTGGAAAGTCTCTGGACAACCGAAGCTGCTATCTGGCGCTGCTGCGGGCGCTGGAGCTGACCAAAGGGGAGGAGCTTCCCGTTCATGCGGCGCTGCTGGGCAGCGTACAGGAGGAGCAGGGCGGCCTTGGCGCACGCACCGGCACTTATGAGCTTCACCCGGATGCGGCGCTGGTGGCAGATGTGACCTTTGGCGATAGTCCGGATTCCCCCAGAGGATATCCCTTTGGCAGCGGCGCGGCCATCGGCTACAGCCCGGTGCTGGATCGGGATATCACACGCAAATTGCAGGCGCTGGCGGAGCAGCATCAGATCCCCTATGTCCGGGAGGTCATGTCCGGCAGCACAGGCACCAACTCCATGCATACCCAGATCGCCGGGGACGGTGTACCCACGGGGCTGCTGTCGCTGCCCCTCCGCTATATGCATACGCCGGTGGAGGAGATCGACCTCAGGGATGTGGAGGCGGTGGCGCAGCTGACCGCCGCATTTCTTAGAAGCTTTGGAGAGGAGGACAAGCCGTGCTGACAACCATTACGAAGCTGTCTGGGCTGACGGCGCCCTCCGGCTGGGAACATAGCGTGCGGGAGTATCTGATAGAGGCGGCGCAGGCTCATTGCCTTTCCTGTACCGTGGATCGGCTGGGGAATCTACTGATTTTGGTACCCGGAAAGAAGAAGCCGAAACAGCCAATCCTGCTGGTTGCCTCCATGGACGAGCCGGGCTTTATGATTGAGGAGATCACCGAAAAGGGACTGCTGAAATTCGGCCTGATGGGCGAAACCGGGCTCCGCACCATTCTTGGCCGGCAGGTTCATGCCGGAGATCGGGGCGTAAAAGGCGTAATCGGCCTCAAGCCCATCCACCTCACCGGCAAAGAGGAGCGGAAAACGCTGCCCAAGGCGGAGGATCTCTATATTGACCTTGGCGTCTCCACCAAGACGGAAGCGGAAAACCTGACGGAAGTGGGTGAGATGGGCGTATTTGACCAGCCAATCCTGTTCCTTGGGGAGTATGGCGTGTTTGGTAAAGCCATGGAACGCAGTGTTGGCTGTGCGGCACTGCTGGCACTGATGGACGAAGCACTTCCGGTGGATGTGACCCTTGCGTTTACGGTACAGCGTCAGGTTGGAAATCGCGGTGCATATGCCTTGGGCTATGAAAGTCCGGAGGGCATTGCGGTGGTATTGGAGCTTTGCCCCGGAGATACCGCCGGGGAGCAACTGCCCAAGCTCGGCGGCGGCGCGGTGATTCCCGCCATGGACGCCCAGACGATATTTGACCGTGAGCTGGTAAAACGTCTGACGGAGGGCGCAAATCGCGGCGGCGCTTCGGTGCAGCTCCGGGCGGATGTGCCGGTAAAGGGCGACGGCGGCGCAATTCAGCGCGGCGGCGCAGGCCGGCGGGTGGCAGCAATTTGCTGTCCCACAGACTGTATACATGCGCCGGGTCAGCGAATCGACCGGAGAGACGTCCAGCAGCTGCCAAAGCTGCTGCTGGGATTTTTGGAGGAGGAAGCGCAATGACAGAATTACTCAAGGAGCTGACGGCGGCGTTTGGCCCCTCCGGCTGTGAGACGGCGGTGGGAAGCTATATTGCCGCATATTTAAAGAACCGGAACATTCAGACCCAAACGGACGCCATGGGCAATGTGATTGCCAGAATTGGCGGTCAGGGGAAAAAACTGGTGTTCTCGGCGCATATGGATTCCGTCGGCGTGATGCTCACCTCTATTGACGAAAAGGGCTATGGCACCTTTACCAATATCGGCTGGCTGGATGCGGCATCCATTGCCCATACGCCGGTACGCTTTGTAAACGGCGCCACGGCAGCGATCTGCATCCGGGATGACAAGGTAGGCAAGGAGCTGAAGCTCAAGGATCTCTATCTGGATTTCGGAACGGAAAATCGGGAGGAGACGGAACATCTGGTTTCCGTCGGGGAGACAGCGGCTTTTCTGCCCCGGTATTTCGAGACGGACAATCGAATTACAGCAACGTTTCTGGACAACCGCTCCGGCTGCGCCATTCTGCTGGAGGCGCTGGATCGGATGAAGGCGCTTAAAAATGAGGTGTACTACGTCTTTTCCGTGCAGGAGGAAGTAGGAACCCGCGGCGTGGGGCCTGCGGCCTTCCGGATCCATGGGGATTACGGCGTTGCGGTGGATGTGACTGCGGTGGACGATGTCCCCGGCTCCATTCACGATGGGACAGCGGCGCTGGGAAAGGGGGCGGGGATCAAAATCCTCGACCACAGCGCACTCTGCCGCCCGGAACTGATCGAAGCGATGAACCGGATCGCAGCGGAGCGGGAGATCCCCGTCCAGAAGGACATTATGACCGGCGGCGGAACCGATGCCGGCTCCATGGCGCAGTCCGGTTCCGGCATGGCGGTGGGCGGCATTTCCCTGCCTTGTCGCTATACCCACGCACCCCTAGAGGTGTGCGATAAAAAAGATATGGAAGCCTGCGTCCGTCTGGTGGCGGCGCTGGCAGAAACGGAGTTATAATATGGTTTCAGCGGAAACAAGAGTGCTTGCGCAGAAGGTCACGGAGAAGGCGAAGCCGATTTTTGACCGGATCGACGCAGTGGCAGAGAAAAACGCGGAAAAAATGCTGGAGGCATTTCAGGAGTACCGGGTCAGCGCCGCCCATCTGGTGGGAACCACCGGCTACGGCTATGACGATCTGGGCAGAGATACTCTGGATAAGATCTTTGCACGGGTATTCCGGGCGGAGGCGGGACTGGTGCGCAGCCAGTTTGTAAACGGTACCCATACCATTACCTGCGCCCTCATGGGTATCCTGCGCCCCGGTGACACGGTGATTTCCGGCTTTGGCGCTCCCTACGATACCCTGCAAAGCGTATTGGGCATCACCGGAAACGCACCGGGCAACTTCCGGGAGATGGGGATTGCCTACCGGCAGGTGGACATGACCCCGGAGCTGCGTCCGGATATTCCAGAAATCTGCCGCGCGGTGCAGGAGCCTCACGCAAAGCTCCTGATGATCCAGCGCTCCAGAGGCTATTCCCTCCGGGCGGCGCTGACGGTGCGGGAGATTGGCGAGATCATTCAGGCAGCAAAGCAGGCAAATCCCGATATTTTAGTGTTTGTGGACAACTGCTATGGCGAGTTCGTAGAGGACATCGAACCCACTGAGGTGGGCGCGGATATCATGGCAGGCTCTCTCATTAAGAATCCCGGCGGCGGCATTGCGCCCACCGGCGGCTATATCGTAGGACGGGAGGATCTGGTGGAGGCGGCAGCCATGCGCCTGACCTGTCCTGGTATCGGGCGGGAGTGCGGATGCACCCAGGATGTCAACCGCCTTTTGTATCAGGGCTTTTTCATGGCACCCCACGTGACGGCGCAGGCACTGAAAACTGCGGTATTCTGCGCCGGCGCCATGGAGGAAAAGGGGTTTGAAACCTCTCCTGCCATGGATGCGGCACGGGGTGATATCGTTCAGACCGTAAAGTTCGGCAGACCCGACCTGATGCGCGCCTTCTGCCGGGGCGTACAGATGGGCGCACCGGTGGATTCCTATGTGACCCCGGAGCCGTGGGATATGCCCGGCTATGAGGATCAGGTGATTATGGCGGCGGGTGCGTTTGTGCAAGGCGCATCCATTGAGCTGAGCGCCGACGGCCCCATGCGGGATCCCTATATGGCCTACCTTCAGGGCGGCATTACCTATGAGTCCGGCAAACTGGGAATCCTTCTGGCACTGGAGCAGTTGGGCCGCCTTGAGGAAAACGCATGAAGATTTTTGACTGGCACCGGGAAAAGCGCTGGAC
The DNA here is from genome assembly GCA_905202605.1 of uncultured Eubacteriales bacterium. Classification (GTDB taxonomy): domain Bacteria; phylum Bacillota; class Clostridia; order Oscillospirales; family Oscillospiraceae; genus HGM13006. The sequence goes on along the minus strand of CAJKSU010000030.1, from coordinate 10,102 downwards.
GCACTGCACGGCAGTGATCGTTGCGGCGGGAAGCGCCACCCGCATGCGGGGCGTGGATAAAATCATGGCGGAGTTGAATGGCGAGCCGGTGATCGTCCATACTATTCGGAGCTTTCAGCGGGCGGCCTGCATTGATGAGATCGTGCTGGTGGTTCGGGAGGATCGGCTGGAGCAGATCCGGCAGCTGGTGGACAAGTGGAAATTCAGCAAGGTTCGAGCCATTGTCCCCGGCGGCGAGAATCGGATGGAATCGGTGCAGGCGGGCCTGAATGCCGCCAGCCCGGAAACGGTTCTGGCGGCGGTGCAGGACGGCGCGCGCCCGCTGGTCACTGAGGAGATCATCTGCCGCACCGTGGATATGGCGCTATCTTATCATGCCGCCGCCCCGGCGATCCCTGTCAAGGACACCATTAAGGTCGTGAACGAGGAGAACCGGGTGGAGAGTACGCCGGATCGTGCCACGCTTCGGGCGGTGCAGACTCCTCAGGTATTTGATAAGGAGCTTTTGCAGGCGGCGTGGCAGCGGGCAAAGAAGGAAAAGCTGCCCTATACCGATGATTGCAGCGCCATGGAGGGACTGGGCGTTCACGTCTATCTCACCGAGGGCAGCGAGGAAAACCTGAAAATCACCACACCTCTGGATCTTAAAATCGCGGAGCTGATACTGGAAGGGAGAAATGCAGCATGCGAATCGGACACGGCTATGACGTCCACAAGCTCGTTGAAGGAAGAAAGCTGATCCTTGGCGGTGTGGAGATTTCTCATACACTTGGGCTTCTGGGGCATTCTGATGCCGATGTACTGACCCATGCCATTATGGACGCTCTGCTGGGGGCGGCGGCGCTGGGGGATATTGGACAGCATTTTCCCGATACCGATGACCGGTATCTTGGAGCGGACAGCGTGGTGCTGCTCCGGCATGTTGTGGCGCTGATCGATGAAAAAGGCTACCGAATCGGCAATCTGGATGCCACTGTCATAGCCCAGAAGCCCAAGCTGATGGTTTATCTTCCCGCCATGCGGGAAACGCTGGCGGCAGCCATGGGAATCTCCGTGGATCAGCTGAATGTTAAGGCTACCACCGAGGAACATCTGGGCTTTACCGGACGGCAGGAGGGGATTTCAGCGCACTGCGTCTGCCTGCTGGAGGAAAAGTGACAATTTTCGATGCAAAATCATATCATGCTCATGGAGGGGATTCTATGAGCATGATTTTTTTTACCTTTCGGGCGCAGACGGCAGCTCGCAGAGGTGCGATGATACTAAGAGATGCGGGAATACGGGCAAGAGTCGGGAGAACGCCGGGCTTTTTGGCAACGGGCGGCTGCGGATATGGAATCTGGGTCGGTCAGTCGGATGCCCGGCAGGCGGCGGGATTGCTGCGGCGCAGCGGATATTCCTATGAGCGAAGCTATCGGATCGAAAATGGGATAGGGCAGGAGGTACGGCTTTGATTTATCTCGACAATGGGGCGACCTCCCTGCCAAAGCCGGAGGCGGTGGGGCGGGCGATGCTTTGGGCGCTGGAGCACCTTCCTTCACCGGGGCGGGGCAGCTCCTCCGGAGCGGAGGCAGCGGAAGAACTGCTGTTTGTCCTGCGGCTGGAGGCGGCAAGCCAGTTCCACTGTCAGCCGGAGCAGGTGATCCTGACCACCTCCTGCACCCACGGGCTGAATATCGCTCTCAAGTCGCTGGCAGGGCCGGGGGATCGGGTGGTGATCTCCTGCGTGGAGCACAATGCGGTGGTGCGTCCGCTGTATGCTATTGGGGCTGACATCCATGTGGCAGGGAAGAAGCTCTTTGATTCGGCGGCATTTCTGGAGGAGCTGGATCAGCTTCTGACGCCGGATACTCGGCTGTGTGTGCTGACTCATGTTTCCAACGTGTTTGGCTGGATCCTTCCGGTGGAGGAAGCGGCAGGCCTTTGCCGGGAGCGGCATATACCGTTTCTTTTGGACGCAGCGCAGTCTGCTGGAACGCTTCCCATTGATATGGAGGCATTGGGGGCGGCATTTATCGCCATGCCAGGGCATAAAGGTCTGCTTGGACCACAGGGAACCGGACTGCTGCTCTGTGGACATGAGGCGGTGCCGCTGATGGAGGGCGGGACAGGCAGCGTATCACGCCAATTGGAAATGCCGGAATTCCTGCCGGATCGGCTTGAGGCGGGGACTCATAATATGCCCGGTGCGGCTGGGCTTTTGGAAGGAATGCGAGCCGTGCGTCATCTCGGAACGGAGGAAATCCTGCGGCGGGAGCGCAGACTGACAGTGGAAACGATCCGACGGCTTGACGATATGAGGAGCATTACAGTGTTTTCCGGAGTGCCGCAGAGCGGCGTTGTTTCTTTTATTCCGGTTGGGCAGGATCCGGTGCTGTTTGGGGAGGCACTGTGCAGCCGGTGGAATCTGGCGCTGCGATGCGGTCTGCATTGTGCTCCACTGGCGCACAAGACGGCGGGAACTCTGCCGGAAGGAACGATTCGAGTGAGCTTTGGCCCCATGAATTGTATGGATGATGTGGATGCTCTGACGGAGGCCATAGCAGTGCAGCAGGCGGTATTGCCGACAGCGGGAGATGGGTAAGGAAATTCCCTGTTAAAATTCTGTGAAGATGTAAAAAACAGCGGCTTGCAGCCTTGCGATTTTACACTGCGTCCGTTATAATAATAGTATTGTACGTGCATATAGGAATCCTAATATGCCACAATGGTACAACGAAGGAATTCTGCGTATCCGCAAGAACGGAGATGTACGCTTTTGAATGCATTGAGCTTGCTGTGGGGGAAGATTCTGCGGTTTATTACCATTATCAATTTCCCTACGGATATTTTGGACGTTTTGATCGTCACCTTTATTATCTATAAGCTATTGAATCTGTCTAAATCTCGGACAGCGGCGCAAATTGTAAAGGTAGTTGTGGGGCTTCTGGTCATCAGCTATCTTTCTGATGTGCTGGGGCTCAACACACTGAATTATATCATTAGCAAGACCATTGAAATCGGTTTGATTGCACTTGTGGTAGTGTTTCAGCCGGAGCTGCGCCGACTTTTAGAGCGGCTGGGCGGCAGCAGCATTAAGGGGCTGTTTATTCCCAAGGTGCAGGACAGCGATATGACTCAAACCATCAATGAAACTGTTGCGGCATGCCGAAGCATGTCCCGGCAGAAGATTGGTGCGCTGATCGTGTTTGAGCGGCGGACGAATCTGGAGGAGTACTTTAAAACCGGCACTGTGGTAGATGCCTCGGTATCGGCGGAGCTTCTGAAAAATATCTTCTTCCCAAAGGCGGCGCTCCACGATGGTGCCGTGGTAATCCGAAACGGTCGCATTGCCGCGGCAGGCTGCGTGCTTCCTCTGACGCAGAATCCTGATCTCAGTCGGGAACTGGGAACCCGTCATCGGGCTTCTATCGGTATCACAGAGCATTCTGATGCTGTGGTGGTGGTGGTGTCGGAGGAAACCGGAGTTATCTCCTGTGTGGTGAGCGGCAATCTCAAACGGTATCTTACGCCGGAAACCCTGACAAAGCTTTTAAAATCGGAGCTGATGGTTGAGGAAGCTCTGCCGATTCACCATCGGGTACGTGATTTCTTCAAATTGAACAGAAAGAAGCAGGATGAGAACAGCCATGAAGAGAAATAAGATCATATCGCTGCTGCTTTCAGCGGTGATTGCGATAAGCCTTTGGGTCTATGTGGTCACCACAGTTACCCCGGAGGACAGCCAGTGGATTCGAAATATTCCTGTGACCTTTACCAATGAAGACGGATTATTTTCCGACCGGAATCTGACCCTGACCAAGGGACGCAATGCCACGGTGGATTTAAAGGTTTATGGAAAACGTCAGGATCTTTTGAAGCTCAATAACAGTAACATTACGATCACCGTGGATTTGTCCGACGTTCTTGGACCGGGAAGCTGGCCGCTTCGTTACAAGGTTGAAATGCCGGAAACGGTCAGCGACAATGATATCTCCATTGAGTCCCGCAGTACCTATCAAATTGACGTACAGGTGGATCTTTTAAGCGTCAAGGAGGTTCCGGTGCAGGCAGTATTTCAGGGCAGCGTGGCGGATGGCTATGTACAGGATTCCATTGAGCTGGAATATGATACGCTGGAGATCAGCGGCCCACAGGATCAGGTGAGTAAGGTGGATCATGCAGAGGTGGTTCTGGAGCGAACGAACCTCAGTAAGACTGTTTCCGATTCACTGGCCTATACCCTTGTGGATGCTGATGGCGGCGAGGTAGTCTCGGATGAAATTCATTGCAATGTAGATAAAATCGGCGTGATGATGACTGTCAGTATGGTCAAGGAACTCCCTCTGACGGTGCAGTTTATTGACGGCGGCGGCGCTACAGAGGAGCATGTGGTGTCCAGCATTGAGCCGTCTACCATCACGGTCAAGGGCTCTGCGGAGGATCTGGAGGGGCTCAATTCCCTGAATATCGGCAATATTGATCTTTCCACCGTTCCCACCAACACCTCCTATACTGGTAACTTTAGCATTGTACTGCCGGATAATATGACCAATCTGACTGGCGAAGAAATGGCGAAGGTTACTGTGGAACTGAAAAATCTCAAGGAAAAGACGTTCCGCGTCACCAATCTGGAGCTGGCAAATACGCCGTCGAATCTGAAGGCAACGCTGGGAACGGTGTCCCTGCAAATTAAGCTGCGCGGCCCATCTGATGTGATTGATACTATTACTGCCAGCAATATTCGTGCGGTGGCAGACCTCAGCTCTGTGGGAACCTCCACCGGACAGTTCAGCGTACCGGTGGACGTGTATGTCGATGGATTCAGCGATGTAGGCGCAATGGGCAGCTATAATGTGCTGGTATCGATTTCAGAGCCGACAGAGTCGGATGATACGGCAGTTGCCGTGGACGTCAGTCCCAGCGACGCGCCGGAAACCACCCCGGAGGAATGATCCCATGAAGCAGAAGGTTATGGTCATCTCCGTTCGGGACGGGATGGCGCAGGTGCAGTATCACCGTCCCACCGCCTGCCATGGCGATTGCAGCAAATGCGCGGGCGGCTGCGGCTCCATGGCGGCACAGGAGGAAATGATTGTCTCCGCGGAGAACCTCATTGGTGCGCACCCTGGGGACAGCGTATGGATTGAAGGCCAAACCAGAAAAGTGGTTTGGGCGGTGGCACTGGTCTATGTGATTCCTGTGCTCCTGTTTTTCATAGGCTATTTTATCGGGCAGAATTGGGAGAAGGGAAACCTGATAGGGATTATTGGCTTCTTCCTTGGACTCGTTCTGGCGGTGCTGGAAAGCCGCCGACAGAGAAGCTCCGGACAGGAGATCCAATATCGAGTAGTTTCCTATGCACAGTGATGTGCGGCAATCGAAATACGATTACGGGAACCGGCGCAGGCCGGTTCCCGTTTTGTCTATTCTTCCCTGGAATGGATTAGACGTGAAATAGAATTGCAACAATTACGATATAAAACTATAATGAATACGTCAAATCTAGATGCCGAAGGATTTTCTGGCAGTCCTCGGCGGGGAAGGAGAAGCATTATGAAATTCAGAAAAGGAATTGCACTGCTGTTATCTGCGGCCTTGACACTGACCATGCTGGCGGCCTGCGGCGGCAATGGGACAGGGGAAACTGGCAGCTCCGCATCGGAGGTCAGCACCGCCGCACCTGCGGAGACTACGATGCCGGACACCGCACCGGAGACGACCCCGGTAGAGGATGAAGCCTCTGTGAGCGCGGCGGAAAGCGCTATGGAGGCGGAAAATGCGCCGGAACTGGAAGAGGTCAGCCTGCCGCTGTTTGAGGAAACGAGAACCTACACCATGTGGACAATGCTGCCGTTCTTCATGAACGGACTGGTGTCCGACATGGCAACGGATATCAACAATATGAAGCTTTTACAGGAGAACTGCAATGTGAAGCTGGAGGTAACCGCGGTGGGCGACAGCGTGGTTTCCGAGCAGTTTAACCTGATGGTATCCTCCGGGGATTATACGGATATTATTTCCGACGGTGTTTCCCACTATTCCAAGGGCTATGATGCCGCCATCACGGATGATATCATCATCGATCTCTATGATCTGGCGGAGGAATATGCCCCCAACTACATGTACTATCTGAATACTGATCCCCAGCTGCGGGCAGCGCTGATTACCGACAACGGCTGCCTTCCCACGGTTGCAACAATCTATAAGGAGGCTGGCTGTGAAAACGGCGGTATTCTGATTCGAGGGGACTGGCTGGAGGAGCTGGGCATGGAGAAGCCGGAAACCTATGATCAGTTCCACGACTACGTACAGGCATGTATGGAGAAATACGGCGCGCAGGGCGTCACCATCGGCAATATGATGGCGGACTGCCGGGGCGATGATTCCCTGTACAGCTACGGCTACGACCTGTATGCGGGCGGCTACAACGTCATAGACGGTCAGGTGGTTTACTCCTATCTCAACGATTCCTATTACGACTATCTGCGGATGCTGGCGGACTGGTATCAGGACGGAACCCTGTATTCCGATTTCTTCAACGTCCAGATGGGTTCTACGGATAAGTGGTTCGCTTCCGGCGCATGCCCGGTGAACACCGGCACCGCGGCGAATATTGCCACCATTGAAAGCTACGCTGACCCCAGCTACAGCTATGAGCTGATGCCTATTAACGCCCCCAAAGTCAAGGCGGATGACGAGCTGCACTTTAGCTGGACGGATAATTTCTCCCGGATCAAGCAACAGGATTCATGGGCAATCTCCACCGCCTGCCAGGATCCGGAGGGGATCATGATGATGGTCAACTATCTGTTTTCCGAGGCTGGTCAGCTGATGTATAATTACGGAGACGAGGGGCATTCCTTTGAATACGATGCAGAGGGAAAGCCCCAGTATACCGAATTGATCACCAATAATCCAGATGGCATCAGCTATAAGGATGCCTGCTACATTTATGCTTCTGCGGTTGCAAGCGGGCATTTGCCCAGCATTATGGATGTGCGCGCAGGATACTATTATTTCGGCGATCAGGAGTGGGCGGTCTTTGATACCTTCCGTACCTGTGACGCGGACGGCAGCTACAACCTGCCCACTGGCGTGGCACTGAATGAGGAGGAAAATCAGGAATACGCCACCATTTCCTCGGATGTGACCACTTACGCGTCCACAGAGATCATGAAGTTTATTCTGGGACAGGCGGAGCTGACCAAGGAGAGCTTTGACGCATTCCGCGACACCATTATCTCCATGGGCGGAAACCGCATGGAGGAGCTGTATCAGCAGGCCTATGAGCGGTATCTTTTGAAGTAAGAAAACGGAGCTGCCTCCGGTATTTTTGCCGGGGGCAGTTTCTATGTTCAGAAGGAAAAACCGTGCATCAGCATTGACAAATATGCATTCATCCTCTATAATTTGATCGTTACATACGAAAGACAAAATGCCTTTCCGGCCTGAACCGGCGAGGCATTTTCATGCGCAGGCATAGAAAGGATGTCCATGAAGCTTTTTGCACTGATTCTGTTTATTGCGACCTATGTGCTGATGATTGCACTGCCCAAATATCGCCCGTGGATCGCCATGGCAAGCGGCGTTATTTTTCTGGCGGCGGGAATTGTTCCGGTACAGTCCCTCGGCTCTGCCATTGATTTCAATGTGCTTCTGATGCTGGCGGGTACCATGGGGACGGTATCTCTGTTCATTGAATCGAGAATGCCCAACCGTATGGCAGAGGCGCTGCTGCAAAAATCACCAAACGTTATGTGGGTGGTTGTCATTATGTCGCTGTTTGCGGGTGTGGTTTCCGCCTTTGTGGACAATGTTGCCACGGTGCTGATGATCGCGCCGGTAGGGCTGGCTATTGCCAAGAAGCTGAATATCTCCCCGGTGGCAATGATCATTTCCATTGCCGTATCCTCCAATTTGCAGGGCGCTGCGACGCTGGTGGGCGATACCACTTCCATTATGCTGGGCAGCTATGCAGGGATGGACTTTAACGACTTCTTCATTATGGACGGAAAGCCAAGCATGTTCTTTGCGGTAGAGCTTGGAGCGTTGGCTACTGTGCCGGTAATTATGTTTCTGTTCCGAGATCAGCGGAAGCCTTTCCGGGCAGAAGGAGATACGGAAGTCAGTGACTATTTCCCGACTGGGCTGCTGGCTGCCAACGTTCTGCTGCTGATCCTGGCGTCCTTCTGGAAGAGCCGCCCGTCCATTACCAACGGTGTAATTTGCGTTGGACTGTTTTTGATCGGTCTGGTGCATTCCTATCTGGTTCGGAAGGACTTTGCTGTGATTCGGCAGGCGTTTCAGGAGATCGACTATGAGACGATTTGCCTGCTTGCAGGATTGTTTGTGGTAATTGCGGGAATCAATGAGGTTGGGATTATTGATGACATTGGCGGCTTGATTGCCTCAGCAGGGGGAAGCAATCTGTTCCTGCTTTATTCTGTCATTGTGTGGGGATCAGTGCTTTGCTCGGCGTTTGTAGATAATATTCCCTATGTTGCAACCATGCTGCCTGTGATCCATAGCCTTTGCGCCGCACTGGGCTGTGCGCCGTATCTGCTCTATTTTGGCCTGCTTACCGGCGCAACGCTGGGCGGCAACCTGACGCCCATTGGCGCTTCGGCGAATATTGCGGGGATCGGAATTCTCAGAAAAGCAGGATATGAGGTAAAGACCAGAGACTTCCTGCGCATCGGCGTTCCGTTTACTTTGTGCGCGGTGATCGTTGGATATGCGTTCTGCTGGATTTTCTGGGCGTAAAAATTGATTGTCATTGAAATGCAAAAACTGGACTGCCAATCGGCAGCCCAGTTTTTTATCGCAATTTTTTAGAAATCAGCAAACGCCCTGTGCCAGCATTGCATCAGCAACCTTCAGGAAGCCTGCAATGTTTGCGCCGGCCTGAATGTCACCAGCCATGCCATACTTGGCGGCAGCGTCGGCGCAGGCGGTGTAGATGGATTCCATGATGCCCTTGAGCTTTGCGTCCACCTCTTCAAAGGTCCAGCTCAGACGCTCGGAGTTCTGGCTCATCTCCAGACCGGAGGTGGCAACACCGCCGGCGTTGGATGCTTTGCCGGGGCTGTAGAGCAGGCCTGCGGACTTGATAATGGAGATGGCCTCCGGGGTGCAAGGCATGTTCGCGCCCTCAAATACGCCCATGGCGCCATTTGCAACGATCTGCTTGGCTGCCGCGGCGTCGATCTCATTCTGGGTTGCGCAGGGGAGGATGATGTCAGCGGGAACACTCCAGATGCCGCTGCAGCCCTCTACATACTTGGCGGAGGGAACATAGTCAAGATAGGTCTTGATTCTGGCACGCTTGACCTCTTTAATCTCCTGAATAATCTTGTAGTCAATGCCGCTCTCGTCTACGATGTAGCCGTTGGAATCATACATGGCAATGACCTTGCCGCCCAGCTCTGTGGCCTTCTGGTTGGCGTAAATGGCAACGTTGCCGGAGCCGGAGACGATTACGCGCTTGCCCTCAAAGCTGGTGCCGTTGGCATGGAGATAAGCGTCGGCGAAGTAACACAAGCCGTAGCCGGTTGCCTGAGTACGAGCCAGAGAGCCGCCATAGGACAGACCCTTGCCGGTGAGTACACCGGTCCACTCGTTCTTCAGACGCTTGTACTGACCGAACAAGTAGCCAATCTCCCGAGCACCAACACCAATATCACCGGCGGGAACGTCAGTATCCGCACCTACATGGCGGTACAGCTCGGTCATAAAGCTCTGGCAGAACCGCATGACCTCCATATCAGACTTGCCCTTGGGGTCAAAGTCGGAGCCGCCCTTGCCGCCGCCCATAGGCAGTGTAGTGAGGGCATTTTTAAAAATCTGCTCAAAGCCAAGGAACTTGATGATAGACAGATTTACATTGTCACGGAACCGAAGACCGCCCTTATAGGGGCCGATGGCGGAGTTGTACTGCACACGATAGCCGCGGTTGACCTGCACCTTACCCTGATCGTCTACCCACGGTACACGGAAGATGATGATGCGTTCAGGCTCTACCAGACGACCGATGATGTTCTGCTGCTCCAGACGGGGATCAGCCTCTACAACAGGAACCAGTGTTTCCAGCACCTCATTGACGGCCTCCAGATATTCGGTC
>CAJKSU010000029.1 GCA_905202605.1 uncultured Eubacteriales bacterium | reverse complement strand
TGATGATCCGGCGGAAAAAATCTTCTGCCGGGGTGCGCTTCTGCCACGGGATTACAGCGTCATGCGGAAGGATCTGCTGCACATCTGTCGCCTGTCTGATGCTCTCCGCGCGTCTTCCGCCGTGCCGGATCGTTTCTATCTCTGCATTCGGGATCGTATCACCGATGGACAGGAAACCGATGAGCGCCTGCAAGGAATGATTATCGTCAACGAGAACATGGAAACCGAGCTGCTGCTCAACACCGTGCAGGAGATTTTCGACCGGGTCAGCGAGTGGTACCGTAAAATGCAGGATGCCCTGATTCACGAAGCCGGACTGCAAACCATTTTGGAGCTTAGTGAACCGATCATCGGCAACACCATCAACATCTCAGATTCCGCTTTCACGCTGCTGGCTCGAACCCCGCACATTGAAACAGACGATTCCATGAGTCTGGCGCTGGCGGAGTTTGGCTATCACCCGGAATCCACCTTGCAGCTGTTTCGGAAATATCATCGGTTTGAGGTCTGGAACAACGCACAATCCCTGCTGATTAACGACAGCAAAACCATGAGCCAGTATGTTTTGGTCAACAAGGTATTCCGCTTCCGAAACACCTATTTTACCCATGTGGTCATGGTTTGCGACCATCATCCACTATCTGACGGCCTGCTGGAGTTGTTCACCATTCTGACTGACATTTTGGCCATCTATGCAGAACGAAACTGGAAGGATAAAAATGCACTGAGCCACAACTATGACACGTTCTTTCAGGATTTGCTGACCGGTGCGCTGACCAGCCCCATGGACATCATGGAGCGCGCGCAGTATTTAGGGCTCAGAACCACAGGGCAGTTCCGTCTCATGCGGTTATCCGTAGGCGAAGGAATGGAAACGGCATTGGGACGCATTGGCCGGGAGCTGGCTGACCTGATCCCGGGCAGTCAGGTGCTGGTCTATGAGCAGTCAGTGCTTGCACTGATGCACCTTCGTCAAAACGGCGGAATCGGGATTCCGGAGGAGCACCTCATTCATTTTCTCTCTCGGCATCAAGCCAGATGCGGCCTGAGTGATAATTTTACGGGGCTGGAACACCTCCGGCGAGCCTATGAGCAGGCATCGCTGGCTCTGAAATACAGCGGCACCCTGCGGGGAACGGAATTTCTCTGCTCTCTTATGTCGCTTCCGGAGGCATCGCCCTTATGTACCTTCCAGTCCCGGATCCTCCACGGTCTCTTAGGTGAAAGCTCCTGCAACGAAGAAAACTGGCGGGACAGCATCTATTACAAGGGGCTTCAGACGCTCTATGCCTATGACCAGCAGCATAATACCAACAACCTGCAATTACTCCGCACCTACCTCTGGTATGAACGAAAGGCAACGGAAACCGGTCAGTTGCTTCACATGCACCGGAACAACGTCATCTACCGCATCAGCCGCATTGAGCAGCTGATGGACTTAAGCCTTGATGACCACGGAACCCGTGTGGGGCTGGAGATGTCCTTCCTTCTGCTGGAGCTATACGGTATGCCCGCTCCCTCTGCCCCGGAACACTCCTAAACATGAGCTTGCCCCGGAAACGATGCTTGTCGTTTCCGGGGCAGCTTTATGGGGGGATAAGGATTGATTTTTGTAGAAAATTCAAAACCTACCGATTAGCAATGGCCTCCAGATCGCCGTCCGGGATTTCCACTCTGCGTTTATCGAAAACCATACAGAGGATAAACGTTGCAACAGCCAGACCCCATTCGGGGTAAACAGGGTTGGGGAACAGCGCCTTCAGCGGAGGAATCAGCAGCCACAGCAGGAAGAACGCATAGCTGACAATCAGCAGAGCTGTACCGGTGCTCTTACGCAGCGTTTTGGGACAGTAGAGAATCGGAACAAAAATGAAAGCGAAGGCCGGGGTAATGCAGATCATCGTCATGATGGTAGAAACGATACCCCGCATGAAGAACGCCATCACCAGTGTAATTACCATTACGGCAACCAGCACAAATCTGGACTGCATGGCCTGCCGCTTCTCGGTCATTTCACGGTTCTTGTTGAAAACATGGAGCACATCATAGGAAATCAGCTGCGTGCAGGTCATCAGCAGCGCCACACCGGTGGAAACGTTGACCGCCCACAGAGCCGCCATGCCAAGACCGGAGAACACAGGATTTACGGACAGTACCACCATGCTCATCGCCTGCGTTTTAACTGCCAGATCCGGGAACTGTACCCGTGCCACCAAACCGATCAGCGTTGAAATAATGGTAATTGGCACCATCATCAGCGCACCAATCACCAGACCGTTTCGTGCCGACTTCCCGTCCTTTGCCGCAAAAATCTGCTGGGTGTTGGACTGGGTGGTAAAGCGGTTGGGGATTTCCGATGCAAAGTAGCTGATAAAGGTTGCAAGGCCCAGACCGCCGGTTACGGAGAGCCAGGGTGCGCCGCTGGTGGTGGGCTCCGGAATGGCATTCACCTTGGTAATCAGGGAATCCCAGCCGCCCAGATTGACCAGAGCAGCAACAAGACATAGTGTCAGGCCAATATACATCACAATCATATTGACCACATTGGAAAGGCTTGCGCCCATCATGCCGCCTAGCGCCGCAATGACGAAGAACACCACTGCCGTAATCACAACACCCATGTTATAGGTGATGTAATCCGGGAACATACTCGACAGCATCGCGCCGCCCCCAACAAACTGCAGCGCAGTGATTGCCATGGCAATTACCAGTCCGCCCAGACTCAAAAGCCAGCGGGTGGTCTCGCCGCAGTAGGCCTTTGCCATGGAGGGCATGGTGTTATAGGGAAGGGCACGCATCCGTTTGCCGCCGAATACGCCCAGAACAATCAGTGCCACCGCGCCTGCAAATCCTGCGCAGGCACCGGAGAGGCCGGCTGTCTGAACCTGCTCGGCAATACCGGTGGTGTTGATGGAGCCAATGCCGGCACCCGCCATCATAAACGCAACCAGCACGGTAGGTAGGCTTTTGCTGGCCATCAGGAAGCTTCCGGTGCCGCCCTGAGCCTCCATCTTCTTTTGGCGCTTCTGCGCCCATGCCGATACGCCAAAAAGCAGTATCAAATATAGTATAATGATAATACTGGTGGTCAAAGTCTCCATTTCTTTTCTCCTTTTCCGATAAAATTGGATACCGCGATATGCTTCATCCTTTTGTCGATACGACTATATCACAGAAGCAGGACAGATTCTTTGTCGAAAAATCTAAAATAAAATTAGAATTTATGACAGAAATCCTCCGAGTTTTGTTTTCCAACCAAAAACATGGGAAAAAGGGGCTATGAATAACCGGGGATTTCCCTGTAGGATGCTACAACGAAATGTTGTTTTTCATAGGATATTCTCTAATTTCCCAGTTATAAGATAGGATGACTTGGTAGAATATTGCACAAATTCTGCCCCAAGTAGTTGACGTCCGGTTTTACAGAATCCATAAACCAATCCAAAAAGGTTTTCGAGGCGCACAATGACACGGCGGCTTGCGTTTCGCTATAATGGCCTCAGTCAATGAGTCCGGCAGCAGGATGACCGGGCGGAAATCAACTGACAATGGAAAAGGAGAATTACTATGATTAAGAAAGCCAGCGATGTGAAACTCAATGTTCTTCCCCTGCTGATCTCGGTAGAGCATCTTTATTACTACGAAGGTCCCTGCCGCTTCGGCAAGGGCGATGCCCTCCAGCCCGGCTACGACCGTCTGGCCAACGCCCAGAAGCAGGAGCAGTTTCTGGGGCTTCTGAGGGACCATCTTCCGGAAGGCTGTGAGATGATGGAACCCGTTACCCTCAGCCGCACCGACGACTGGGAAAATCCAGAAGCCCAGTGGGACGCCATTGCTCCCGCCGTTGCCGCCTGTGATATTATCGTTGCACAGACTGGCATTGCCTGTGATGACCGGGTACTGGAATGCGCCGAGCGGTTTGGCAAGCCTATTACCGTCTCTCCCTTGTCCGGCTTCTCCGGCACCATCGCCGTGGCCGGTATCACCAGCAAACCCGGCAACTATGAAGTGTTTGCCTGCTACAAGTGGGACGATCTCAAATATCGTCTGAAGATTTTGCGCGCACGGAAGGTCATTCGCTCCACTCGAATTCTCTGCGTTACCCGCTTTGGCTCCACCACCTCCTATAGCTCTGTGGATGCATTCAACAGCTATGAGCATATCACCAATCGTCTGGGCGTTCGTTTCCGCTTTATCAACATCCACGAGATGTTCGACCAGATGACTCCTGCCACTCCCGAAGGCAATCCCACCACTCCCGGCCGTAAGACCCCGGATCTCACCGAAGAAGATCTCAAGAAGGCCAATGAAGTGGTAGACGATCTGTGCGCCGGCGCCAAGGAAAACGCTATGACCCGGGAAAAGATGCTTCCCTCCGCCATTGCCTTTGTAACCGTGCGGAAGAACATGGATCTCAAGGACTGCAACGGCTTCACCATGCCATGTCCTGACGCCTGCTCCACCCGCCGCCTGAATCAGGGTCAGTTTACCCTGTGCCTGACTCATTCCCTCAACATGGAGGAAGGCATTCCCTCCGCCTGTGAATACGATACCGATGCGGTTCTGTCCCAGCAGGCGCTCATCGCGGTTTCCGGCAAGCGGCCTTACATGGGCAACACCTGTCCGGTACCCGTGGAGAATGGTCATCTCACCACCGCCCGGTTTGGCACCACCCCTGAGCAGATTTCCATTCTGGAAGCCGAGAATCCCGAGAATCTTTACATGATGCAGCATTCCGTGGCCCATCGCCGTCTGCGCAATCCCGACGAAAACGCGCCTTACGCCATCCGCAACTTTGCCTATGATCAGGGCTTCGGCGTTACCATCCGCTATGACTTTACCGCAGACAAGGGTCAGAAGATCACCATGTGCCGCTTCTCTCCCGATGGCAGCAAGCTGTTTATCGGCTCTGGTGAGATCGTCATGGGCGGCGGCTACGAAGGCTATAACTGCAGCCAGCTGGTTTACTTCCGGGTGAAGGATCAGATGGACACCTGGACCAAGCAGTGCATGGCAGGCAACCACTGCACCATGGTTTACGGCGACTATGTACAGGAGCTGAAGGATCTTGCCCTGTCTCTGGGCATCGAGCCTCTGGTGGCTGATTAACATGGAAAGCCGCAGCGAAATTCGCCGTCGGCTGCTGCGGGCCAGAAAGGCTGCAAAAACCCATATGGATGCCATTTGCGGTACATCTCCGCTGACATATCCCCTCCTAAAGCAGGAACTCCGGCAGTTTATTCTGGCGAAGTTTCTGCTGGATGAGGAGGCGATCCCGGAGGACGCCAGCTTTGACGCTCTGGTGGAGAAAAGCCTTTCCCACAGCATGAAAATTGATCCGAGTCTGGTAGCCGAATTCGACACTGCGAAAAGCTGTGACGGTGCCACCTCTGCCATGGCGAAGAAGGTGCTGCTGTTTATGACCATAGAGCGGGAGCTTGGTTTGCAGCTTCCTGCGTTGGAGACAGCCAGAGTAAAAACTCTGGAGGACATCTCCCAAATGGTCTACAAAACCATGCTAAGCACTCCGGCCTGGCAGTCCCGGATCGAATAACCAACAACGCTTTGGGCTGCTGCATCTGCGGCAGCCCAATTTGACTTTAGGAGGATGCGCTATGACATGGGAAGAATGCCGCAGAGACGTTCCGCTTCTGGAACAGAGAATCGGAACCCATCCCCTTTGCTATCTGGATAACAGTGCCACAACGCAGCTGCCGGAACCGGTTCTGCGGGAAATAGAGCTGCAATACCACCGCTATGAGGCCAACGTACACCGTGGCATTCACTATCTCAGCGAGGCCTCAACCCGCCGAATGGAGGATGCAAGAGAGGACGTCCGGCGGTTTCTGGGGGCCGCAAGCACGGATGAGATCATCTTTACCAGCGGCTGCACTGCTGCCATCAATCTGGTGGCAAGAAGTCTGAGCTTTTCCGGACTGACCCCGGAGGATGAGCTTCTGACTACCCAAATGGAGCATCACTCCAACTTTCTCCCATGGCAGGAGGCCTGCAGGAGAACCGGAGCAGACTTTCGGGTTGCGCCGGTTCTTCCCAACGGCAGGCTGGATTTGGAAACATTTTCTCAGATGCTCACGCAGAGTACCAAGCTGGTGGCAATTACTTGGGTTTCCAATGTGACCGGCTGTGTAAATCCGATCAAGGATATCATTCAAATGGCGCATCAAAGGGGCGCGATGGTACTGGTGGATGCATCTCAGGCCATGCGTCATATAAAAATCGATGTGAGGGAACTGGACTGCGATTTTCTCTGCTTCTCCGGACACAAAATGATGGGTCCCACCGGCACGGGCATTCTTTATGGCAAGCGTTCCGTGCTGGAACAGCTGGAGCCGGAAACCTTCGGCGGCGGTATGGTGGATTTGGTAGGAGAAACAGCTTCCACCTATGACGAGCTTCCCTATCGGCTGGAGGCAGGCACCCCGAACATTGCCGGGAACATCGGGCTTGGTGCAGCGGTGCGGTATCTGGAATCCGTCGGAATCGAGGCAATCTCCCAGCGGGAATCTCAACTTTTAGAACAAACACGCCGAATGCTGTTGGAACTGCCGCAGGTGCATTTGCTGGGCGCAGGAGAAATGGCAGGCTGCCTGAGCTTCTGTTTGAACGGATGCAGCTGCTATGATGCGGCCCGGCTGCTCAGTGAACTGGGGGTTGCCGTGCGCTCCGGAACCCACTGTGCCCAGCCGTATCTTGCTGCACTTGGGGTCAATGGTACGGTTCGGGTTTCCCCGGCGTTTTACAACACAGAGGAAGATTTGGAGCGCTTCTTCTCCGCCATGCAGCGGGTAACAGGACTTTTGACCAAGCAGCGGCCGAACATAAGGAGGCGAGGGCATGGCTGAATTGGAGCAGCGCCTTCGCAGCCTAACGGAGGAATTCTCCGAGCTGGAGGACGGCTTCGAGCGATATTCCTACCTGATGGAGCTGGGCGGCTATCTTCCTCCCTACCCGGAAGAAAAAAGAACCCCCGATCATCTGGTTCGGGGATGTCAAAGTCAGGTGTGGATTCACTGCTACACCAGAGATGGGCTCTTTTTCTTTGACGCAGACAGCGATACGTTTATCATTAAGGGCGTGCTTTTGCTCTTGCAGGATTTGCTCTCGGATCTTCCGGTGGAGGAAGCCGCAAACGCAAATCTGGAGCTGCTGCAGGAGCTGGGACTGGAAAATGAGTTTTCAGACACCCGGCAAAAGGGTCTCCGCGCTGCCTTTGCAATGCTCACTGATGCAGCAAAAAAGCTGTGCAAAACTTGATTCCAACAGCATACAGCCACGGCCAGGAAAAGCAAAATATGAAAAGGGCCTGGGAATATAATCCCCGGCTTATAATGAAAATGGCAAAAACTCCGCAGCAGGCATGGAAAAAACCAGCACACTGCGGAGTCATTATTATCTTTGTATGGTTTGTATAGCCTCTGCCAGAAACTCCATTTCTTCAAAGGTATTGTAAAACGTCGGGGAAAGTCGAAGGCTGTAGGGAATGCCCATCTTTCTGTGGAGCATTTGGGCACAGTGATCTCCGGAACGCAGCATAATGCCCAGCTGATCTAACGCAGCAGCCATATCAAAGGCATCTACGCCTTCTACCGTAAAGGACAGGCAGCCTACTCTGGTTCCGCTGCCGAGGAAACGGATGCCCGGAAGCTCACGCAGCAGTGTTTCCGCATGGCGCAGCAGAGCCGCTTCATGAGTTTGCCAGCCGCTTGGCAACTGCATCCGGTATTCCAGCGCCGCCGCCAGCCCCACCGCCCCGGAAACGTTGGGGGTTCCCGCCTCCAGAGTTGGAAGAAATGTGGTTTTCTCTGCCGTGACCCGCTCCACCATGCCGCCTCCATATACCATTGGCGGCAGAGGGTGTTTGCAGTAGAGCAGACCAATGCCAAAGGGTGCGCCCAGCTTGTGGCCAGAGCAGACGTAATAATCGCAGTCCAGTGCTGTCAGGTTCACCGGCATGTGGCAGGCTCCCTGTGCTCCATCCACCAGCACCGGAATTCCCCGGCTGTGCGCCATCGGAATGATCTTTTCCAGCGGGATCGCCATCCCCAGCACATTGGAGCACTGGCTGATGGCAAGCAGCGAGGTTCCCTCTGTCAGCATGGTATCCAGCGCGTCAAGATTCAGCGTTCCATCCGGCTGGATGGGACAAATTCGAAATTCCCGCCCTGTTTTTTTGCACAGCTGCTGCCATGGTACGAAATTCGAGTGATGCTCCAATTCCGTGACCACAATTGCCCCCGGTCTGTCCGTAAACACTGCCGCCACCCGGTTGATGCCATCGGTGGTGCCGGAGGTAAAGGTGATATGCCCCGGCTCGGTTCCAAAGAATTGGGCGCAGACCGATCTGGCCTGCTCATAGGCATCGGTACAGTGGCTGGACAAGGTGTGAATGCCCCGATGGACGTTGCCCCGCAGTAGTTCCACTTCTCGCACCACTTCCATCACCTGCGCCGGCATCTGCATGGTTGCGGCATTGTCCAGATAGATGAGCGGATGGCCGTGGATAGTCTGTGACAGCGCGGGAAAATCCTGACGAATCCGCTGTACATCGAAGGAATATTCTGCTTCCTCCGTGCATTTTGCTTGCCCCGCCGGTTCCTGCGCTGTATCCTCCTGCTGCTTGCCGCAAATAAACGCCGCCAGCTCCGAAACCGTGCTGATTTCCGCGAATTCCGCCGGAGTCATGGAGACATGGAATATCTCCTGCACCGCTTTCATCAGCAGAACCTTTTTCGAGATCACTGAACTGGCCCCGGAGCAGGAGCGGGAAATCTGCCCTGGGTCAATGCCCATACGCTTCAGTGCCAGCATATACCGCAGGCTGACATCCGCCAGATTCAGCAGCTTTTCACTGGCGCACATCTCCCTTGTCAGCAGAAAGCGATCCAGGATATACCCCTGAACCAGCGGGTAGATATGGTCATAATCCCGCCGGCTCAGGTTTTGGTATCTGCTTTCATACTGTGGAAGCCGCTGAGCCGCAGCATGGAGACGCGCCAGAATGACTTCCCGTTCTTCCATCAAGCCGTGATGACTCGAAGCCCCAGATGCTTGCCCAGTGCGCAGACCTGCTCGAAGCAGTCACCATATACCAGCGGAACATGGTTTCCTACGTCCAGCTGCTTCTGGAAGAAGTCGTTTCCGTCCTTGACGCGGAAGAAAACGCCCTCGGAGCAGGAGTAATCACCAAAGCCAACGCCGCCAACGATTTCGCCCTTGGCTACAAACAACGTCTTGCAGTCAGGAGAAATCCGGCACATAGTGATTTCCTGTCCCACATCCCGATTGAAGTCATAGCGAATGGTTGCACCGAACCCGCTGGCTGCGAAGGGACGGATCGCATAAGGCGCCTTAGGCGCATCCCACCCCTGCATATTCCGCCGCGGAACGGCATGCCATGTAAGAATCACGTTGTCAGGATCGGCCTTTACCACATCCAAGCAGGAGTCGTTGATATCCGTATGGAAGAAGGGAGACAGGCCGTAGCGTCCGGTGGCAATGGCCTTGGCATCGTGGGTAGTGTTGCCCATGTAGGCGGGCTTGTCCATCAGGCAGGAGAGAATTGCGATGGACAGGCAGGCGGGAATATCATATTCGCAGGCGGAGGGGATTCCCATTTCGCCCAGCAGAGAGTGGGTCAGGCAGAAGGTCATCCGCTCCTGATTCAGTCGGCGGGTCGCGCAGGCATCGGGACAGGGGGCGGCAAAGGCGTTGCAGCCATAGTAATCCAACATTTTCTTTACGGTAATATAGAACCGCTCGGAGCTTAGAACTTCCTTACGCTCCATATCGCACTCCACTGCGTTGCCGATGAGGTCGTCCGCCAGCGCCTCCATTTCCTTCACGTCTTCCTCCGTGGGGTTCAGCGCCGCACGTCCGGGCAGGGTATAGTTCTCACCGGACTTGCCGATGTGGGTCTGGTCAATGAGCTCGTGGATATTGACAAAGGTAAACTGGGTACCCAGCACATCTGTCACCTGTTCCAGACTGACGAAGTTGCCCATATCGCTGACAGATCGTGCCGTACCGAACCGCGCCGCACAAAGCACCCGAGTCTCCCGCAGCATCTTCTTTACCCGCAGTACCTCCAGGAAATCCAAGGTTTCCTTCCATGTGCGGTAGGCATAGCTTTCAAGTCCTCTGGCACGAGTGGAGGCGATCAGGATCGTCTGCATACACTGGGGACCGGGGATGGTAATGATGGGTTTTTTCGCCTTCTGCACAAAGTCAATCACCAGGTCGGACAGCCGCCCCATGGGGCCGATCATGTAAATATCCACATCGTCCTTGCCCTGGAGCATCTTGTCCAGGATCTCAGGAGTCACCAGAAATTCCTCATTACGGTCAATCCAGATGGGCTCCATGACGTTGAAATGCGGGCTGGTGAGATTCTCTGCCAGCTCCTCATGGGCACCCTTAATGAGCTCGGCGTTGGCCATATCGTCGAATTCCTTGGTCAGCTCAAAGTCCTTGCCCATGCGGCAGGGGCCTTCGAATACATAGTCGTGGTGCAGGGTCACCAGAATGGGACATACATTAAGCTTCATGTCTTTTCCGAGATGGATCATAATTACTTCCTCCTGATTTATAATTTGTAATTTCATTATAACGAGTGCATCCCGGAAAGAGAAACAATGGTTTTTCTTATTTACAACTATCCGTTGTTAGTGTATCATAATATAGAGTTTTACTCACGCTATATGGTTGTATATCCTATAGAAACGATAGGAATATGAGGAGGTATTCATAATGCTGCAGCAGCGTATTCAAACGTTTTTAGAGGTGGCAAACTGCCTGAGCTTTTCCACTGCCGCCCGGAACCTCTATATCAGCCAGCAGGCAGTCACCAAGCAGATTGCATCGCTGGAGCAGGAATTGGGACTACGCCTGTTCTACCGCACCACACGTCAGGTCACATTGACCCCGGCGGGCAGTCTCCTGCGGGATTCCTTTACCCAGATCAATCGGCAGATCCGCAGTGACATCCGCAAGGCCAGAGAATTAAACAGCTCCGGAAAATCCCTGCTTCGGGTTGGCTTCCTCTCGTCTCTGTCCCGAAAGGACATCATTCTGCCCATCACCGACTTTCTTATGCAGCATTGCCCGGATGCAGCGTTGGATATTCGCTTGCTGGATTTTGTGGTACTGCGAAACAGTCTTCTGGATGATCGGCTGGACTTTTGCGTGACCACCTCCAACGACTGGCGTTTTTGGCCCGGCATCCACACCACGGTTTTGCAGCAGAAGCAGTTTCAGGTGGTCTACTCCTCCCGCCACCCGCTGGCCTCTCTGGCGCAAATTACCCTGCAAGATCTCGCCACTCATACGCAGCTGACCCTGCCCAATGACAATATGCTCTCCGGCATTGAGCAGTGGGGGCAGAAAATCCCTTTCTCCAGAGTCGTGGCCTGCCCGGATATCAGTACCTTGATGGTGCGGCTGGAGTTGGGGGAGGGCTTTGCACTGCTGACAAAGGTCATTGAAGGACACGATGCACCAAATCTCCATTATTGGCCGGTTCCGTTTCCCGAGGCCCATGCGGAAATTGTCTGCATCTGCCGGGAACATCCTCGGGAGGAAATCAGTGCGCTGATTCAGCAAATCGCCCATAGCGGGCTGGTGCATTTGGGAAATTGATCTTGTCAGGTAGCACGCCTCTGTCCAAGAACCGGAAGGCATTTGATCCAGAGAATAACGATTTAAACATTTCCAGCTTGCCCGCTACAATGACAGATGCAATCAGACAAAAAATGGATGCCTCCATTCTGGCATTGGGAAGCATCCATGATGAAACACCTGTTCAGTTTCAATATCGGTGGCGTTGTGGAGACAGCAATCGTGCTGTTTCGTCAGGCCGCCTTTGGTGGGAAAAGCTTTTCGGTCAAAATACAGAGAAGCATTGTGACAACCATATCCGGCAGGGTATTGCCCACGGGAATGTCTACATGCATCAAAAACCGATAGAGTGCAAAGCCGGCGGCCCAAATTACAAAAGAACGGATGTCCATCCGCTTTTTTCCCGTTGTCCCGGTGCAGCAGGAAAAAATCAGCGATTTGAATGGCAATCATGGGGGCAAATACCGATCCAATCAAAAGGAAGCCGACTACGAGCTTGACATTCGCAGCTTGTACCGCGCTGTCGAGCGCATGCTGTGAAGAGAGCTGTAACCCGCCCCACACGGGCTAACCGTGGCAGCAAGGCGCCGAACAAGCACTGGTATCTATGAGCATACATAACGCAGGCTGGGTATCATTCGTCCAGTTCATTTCGATCGCTGCTTGTACCTTTGCAATATAATGTTCAAAATGCAGCGGCTCCCGGTTCTTTTGGCATGCTCCGCAACACTGGACAAATATACTCCCCATTGCGTCCCCCATGCCTTGAAATACACAGAGTATTCTTACGGTTTTACATCTTTTTCTGACGAAAAATCTCTCATCAGACTCTCTTGCCGTATTGCCGTATTTTTCCCCTATGGAAGTACAATTCGCAGGGTAAATACTCCATTCTCTGCATCAAAGGCGCAAATTCCCTGATGTCTTTGTGCAATCGTTTGAATACTGCGGCAGCCATAACCGTGGCCGAACTGCATGGACTTGGGGACTCCATCCTGCATCACCACAGTCCCGGCATACGGATTGGTAACCTCAATGAGCAGTTTTTTCTGGCGAATGCTGCAGTAGAGTGATATTTTCCGCTGTTCCTGTGGCAGCTGAGACACTGCATGCAGGGCGTTTTCCAATCCGTTGGAGAGAATGGAGCAAAGCTCCGTATCGCTGAGAGACAGCGTTTTCGGCAGCGATACTTGAACCTTCAGCACCGCACCGCACTGCGCCGCCTTACCGGAAAAAGAAGCGCACAGCAAATTCACCAGTTCATTTTCACAAAACCGCATGGGTGTAACCGCTTCCAGATCCGAACGAATCCTCCGAATGTACGCATGTGCATTTTCTGGTTTGTTCGCAGTTAAATAGGCATCAATGGCATTTAGATGGTGACGCATGTCGTGCTGATACATTGCTACCTGAGACTCCACAGACCGAAGCGCCTCCAGCTCGATCTCCGACTGCTTGAGCTCGGCGGCCAGCATGGAGCTTTGGAGTTCGGCAT
Source organism: uncultured Eubacteriales bacterium (assembly GCA_905202605.1). Lineage (GTDB taxonomy): Bacteria > Bacillota > Clostridia > Oscillospirales > Oscillospiraceae > HGM13006. Next base: position 6,468 of record CAJKSU010000029.1, on the reverse strand, counting down.
CCGCACGGTTTTGCAGCTGCCGATGGTATGCAGAGAGAAACAGCACATAGAAGAACACCAGCACTGTAGGAAGGTATTCCAGTAAAATCTGGCCGTTTATATGGAACAGATTCCAATAGACTGCGGTGGCGTAGTCGAACACATAGTAGGCCACAGGCAGGCTGCCGAACAGCACCAGCGACTGTGTGGAGGCAGTCATGGCTGCGTGAACAGGCCGGACAAAAAAACGATTCAACAGCAGGAAGATCGGCACAATACACAGGGTATAGCTGATTTCTCCGGCCAGAGATGAATGGCTGATAGCCCCAACCACCAACCCAATCCAGCGAGGCAGCTGACAGCATAGATAGGCCGTACACACGCTGACCAAAGCAATACTCCACCGCCGCTTTAAGGCAGCCATCAACAGCAGGGCCAGCGGCAGATGTACCATCAGCGGATAGATCTGCTTCGCAGCTGTGACCCCAAATACCAGCCAGCACGGTGTCTGTATCAGCAAAAAAGCGGGGCAAAGGGCAATCACCAGCCGCAGTTGCCGCCTGTTCTCCCAGCCGCCGGAAATGAGCACGGAAAGAAGCAATCCGTAAATCAGCACCAGACCGTAATTCATGAGGCTTAAAACCTCCGTGGCCGTCATGGCAGGTCATCCCCTTCCTTGGAAAACAGCAGCTGCAAGTAGTCTTTCTGGAGTTGCGGGTAGAGCAGGCGGGATACCGGAAGAGCCTTTCCGGAAAAGGTTCGAATCTCCTTGGGGGTCAGGGATGCGATCTGAAAGAGGTTGACAATGTAGGCGCGATGAGGGCGAACGAACTCCGTCCTGTTCAGCAGCAGGGGCTCATATTCGCTGAGGGTTCCGGAAATGTCGTAGACACTGCCATCGGTAAGGTTGAAATGGAGCCGCCGCCCTGTGACCTCCACAAAGGCCAGCTGCTGGAAAGGTACCCGCAGCAACGCCGCCCCGGATTTCAAGGTTAAGCCCTCCTGCGGCTGCCGCTCCTGCTGGCTCAGCCGATCCAGAATAGAAAACAGCTCCGGCGCCTTGATGGGCTTTAGCAGGTAGTCCAAAGCGTGGACGCTGTAGCTCTCGTAGGCAAAGCCCGGTGTAGAAGTGAGGAACACGATATCCGCATCGCTTTGAAGCGCCCGAAGTTCTTTGGCTGCGGACATACCGCTGACGCCAGGGATCATGATATCCAAAAGATACAGCGTAAAGGGCTCCCGTTCTGCGCTGTCCAGCAGTGCTGAGGCGCTGTGGAAGGAGCGAAACCGTAAGGATGTCTGACGTTCCAGCTGCCATTGCTCCAGCAGGGTAATCAGGGCGTCCATATCCTCAGCGCAGTCATCGCAGGCAGCGATATACATGGCAGTCACATCCTCTCTGGTTTCTTCGATGATATGATACCACGCTCCACTGCTCAGCGCCAGTGGCGATTTTGCATTTCATGCACGAAAACGCTACATCTCGTGACACTTCGCAATTTTTCGCTGTATTTTGTGATAGTATACTCATAGCGAAAGGAACAGAAGCCGTTGGGAATCTGATTTGGGTTTTTACGTACAGCAGAAATGGAGGAGATCTTTTGAGAAAAAGAATGATAGGCATTCTGCCGACTTTGTTTCTGTGTCTGGGCGTGCTGCATGGGGCGATATTTGCAGCAGATGCCGGAACGAATACAGCAGAACATTCGCATTCCATTTGTGGGGTGGAATGCAGAGATAGCAATCGTCATAAAGATATTGTCTGGACAGGGGTATCTTCTCTGGACGAAATTAAGACATCAGGTAACTATTATCTGGTAAATGATGTGGAGCCAATCGCAACATGGAAGCCGGCAGACGGCGTCAAGCTTTGCCTAAACGGAAAAACTATTCGATGTAAGGCTTGGGGCGCAGCGATTCAGGTTAATCCCGATGTGACCTTTACCCTGACAGATTGTACCGACAAGGGATCCATCATCCACGGCACAGGTATAGAACGCACCAATGGCAAGAGCTTCGCCTATAGCGGTTCCGGCATTTGTGTAGACGGCGGCAGATTTGTGATGGAGGGCGGAATCATCACGGGAAACGGCAATGGCCGTTATTCCTATCTGTCAGAATATAGCCCCTACGAAATTTACAATGTAGACGGCGGCGGCGTAAAGGTAAATAGCGGAAGCTTCATCATGAACGGCGGCAAAATCAACGGAAATGTAATCGGAGATTGCTTCCAGCAATCAACGTATGCAGATACCCAACCCGATATTGATTGTCGCCACGGCGGCGGTGTTTATTTAGGCAGCAGCGCCTCATTTACCATGAATGACGGTGAAATAAAAGAAAACAGCGTGAAGGGCTATCAAGAATCAAAGGGCGGCGGCGTCTATATTTCAGATGGCGCAGTCTTTACAATGAACGGCGGTTCAATCACCGGCAACAAAACATACGGCAGCAATTCATCAAATATGGGGAATGCCTTTGGCAGTGCAGTTTATATCGCCGAAAATGATATTAGCACCGCCGGCGGCAGCTTCATAATGAACGGAGGCGCTATTACCAACAATCAGGCAATTACAGGAATCGGGGGTAATGGTGCAATATACTGTGAGCCCGGCGGCTCTTTACTGTTAGACGGTAAAATCAACATTTCCGGGAATACCCACGTGAGAGAGGCAGGAACTGTTCTCCCATCGCAGTTGGAAAAGGAGCCGTTAAGCAGCAACATTTATCTTAACAGCAAGTCTTATGGTAACGATAATGCGGTACATGCTGAATTCAAAACCGGTAAAAGCTTGAATCCAACATCAAAAATTGGCGTTCGAATCAGCGCATGGTGTTGCCCGACAATGGACAGTCCCCTTACCCTTTCGAGTGCTTTTTCGGAAAATTATGCAGATTACTTCCAGTCCGACGACCAGAATTTCGCACTTGGAGAGGTGGACGGCGTTTTAAAGGTGTGGTGCCGGGACAGAACTGTCACGATTCAGTCGAACAACACATTATGGAGCAGTATAGAAACGGTATCCAAGTCTCTGCTACAACTGTCATATGGCTCAGATCTCTACGTCAATGCTTACTGTGCGGTATTGCCCTAATCAAATAGCCTGTATAATTCCTTTCAAATTTGCCAAATTTAGAGTCATACTTTTGTGTAAATGCATGAATATATGGCATAGTAAATAAACACGTTAAAAACCATGAATGATGGAGATATAATAATATTATCTCTTATGGTTGTGACAGAACGGCAATTCAATGCAATTGATGTGCTGGTCGGCGAAAAAAGCATCTACGACACGCCGCAGGAAACGGCACAGCTAATGGAATTTTGAAGAAATGAGACGGTCTTAGTTTCCTAAGATCGTCTCATTTTCTTGTCCTTTTCCCTGATTTCATCATGATTACATGAGAAATTGTTCGGAAAAAGTGCCGCTTTTTCTCAGACGATTATACCACTACGAGAGAAAAAGGGGAACTACAACTTGCGCACTAATTGTACTTTGCTGATTCGTTTTTTAGGGAAATCTCTTTTTCATGAAAAAGGCTGGTGTTCTCAGAAGCAAGTGGCAATGCTCTCATCGACTCCGTTGCCTTCTTCCGTGCTGCGATAGTTACATAGGCGTGTGCATCCGGCGTTCCCGCTGACCATTGATGAGTCGTTCAGGGCTTCTGCCCCACACCTACTATATCCTCACGTTCCGACTTCCTTTGGAGCATTCGCCACAGAGTAGAGCGGCTGATTCCCAACTGTGCGGCGGCCTTGCTCTGATTGCCTCCCGCCCGCTGAAGGGCTAATTCCACCAGTTCCAGAGTCATTTCCTCCAGTGTGCGGCTGGTGTCGAAGCTCTGCTGCTCATCGACGCGCTGCGGGGACTCCAGAGACAGCTGCTGCCGGACGCTTTCCGCAGAGATATAAGGTCGGTCTGCCAGCAATGTCAGCTGCCGAATCACGCGCTTCAGCTGGTCAATATTCCCGGGCCATGGATAGCTTTGCAGCAGTTCTTGCGCCTCTGGCGCCAAACCGATCACCCGATGGGTGCTTTCGGCGTTGAACTCACTGAGATACAGGCTGCACAACGCCGGAATCTCAAAGATGCGTTCCCGGAGAGGTGGCATCCGCAAGGTCAGACAGGAGCATTTTTTACGCAGAACCTGACAAATCGGTGCGTCCTCTGCCTGAGGACTGTCTAAAACCACAGAGAACAGAAAGCGATTGTTTTTCCCCGCAATCACATGCCGGGACAGCGCATCCGCCTGCTCCTGACTTAGCCCGCCGCAGTTTTTGAAGTAGAAGGTGCCGCCCACATCATAGAGCGGCGAGTCCGTTTTGGCGAGGAAGCTCTGCCAGAACTTATTGTCCGCCCGACAGCAATCCACAATGCACATGGGCCGATCTCGATTGGGGCCATTGGCATAGAGCACGTTGGCTGCCCGATCCTTATGGGTACTGATCTCCCCAAGAATCAGCACAGGAGCCCGAGAGGTGGCATAGCGCTGAAGATTCTGGTGCAGTGCCGAATTGATATACTGCTTAAAATACTGGGGCGAGATATCCTCATAGCTGCGGAAGCTCACTACCTCATCCCGCAGGATCGCCGCAGGTAACGGTTCTGCCTGCAAAAAGAAGTAGCTGCTTCCATCCACCAGCACTCGCTGGCAGGAGATTTTCCACTGCTGCTCCTGTATACGCCGAACCTGCACAGTATTCTCTCCGAGCAACAGTTGTCCGGAGAGTTTTTGCATCTGCTTTCGTAGCCGTGGCTTCCGTGTCAGCGAAGGACTCTCCCAGAACACCGAGAGATCCTCCTGAAGCACCGCCAATTCCCATTGGTGCTGACGAACCTGACGCTCCAGCAGTGCGTCCCGCACCCGAGCCGCCGAGAGCAGCTGATAGAGCTGCACAGCTTGATGGATCGCGTTTTCCAAGCTCTCCACGCCGGAGGTAATCAAAATAGCGTCCAGTGAACACTGCTTGGCATAACGGGTTGCCACCACATCGCCGATAATCAGAGAGACCCCCTGAGAAATCAGCTCATCCACGGTGCTCTCCAGAGTGTCGCCCTGAGAGATAGAGTAGATGGGTACATCGTATTGCAGTACACCGCACAGCATGGTAGCCACCCGCGCAATGTTGGGATAGGCCACAAGGGCATACTGCCCGGTGTAGCTTTCCGCCAGCTTCAGAGAGGACAGGATATCATAGCTGGACAGTTGGATCTCCACCACAGGGATGGAGACAACCGTTCTGAGAATTTCCGCTGTGCCGCCTCGAGAAACTACAATATCGTATTCATCCTCCCGAATCTCCTGAACCAGCCGGGCGCCCTCGCTGAGGTCGCCCACCATAACGGTCAGGTGGATCTCAGGCCGATCCTTGCAGATGTTCAGCAGGATATTTTTCATACTCTCATAGGGCGCGATTACCAGAATGCGGCATGGGATCATGAGCTTCACCTTCTGTTTCAATTTGCAACATTATTACATCAATCCTATTTCAATTATACACCGTTCATCTTTATGTTGCAATATGAAACAAAAATCTTTTTGTATACACATTGCACCGTTAAAGTTCCTGTGATAAAAAGAATATGAAAGGTTTGAAAACGCAACACGCGAACCGCAAGGAGGCATCACTCTATGGAGATCAAAGGCATTATTGCCGCCATGGCCACGGCCATGCATGAAGACGGCAGCATCAACGAGGCGGAGATTCGCCGTCAGGTGAATCGACATATCGCCGCTGGTGTCAACGGCATCTTCTGTCTGGGAACCAACGGAGAATTCTATATTTTAAACGCAGATGAAAAGAAGCGAGTCATGGAGATTTGCGTAGATGAGGCCCATGGCCGGGTTCCCATTTACGCCGGAACCGGCTGTGTGGGTACGCAGGACACCATCGACCTGTCCTTAGCCGCCCAGCAGATCGGCGTGGATGTACTGTCCATCATCACCCCCTATTTTGCAGCGCTGAATCAGCAGGAGCTTTACCGCCACTATGCGGACATCGCCACAGCTGTGGATCTGCCCATTGTCATGTATAACATTCCCATGCGCACCGGCTGCGCCATTGAGCCTGAGACCGTCTCCCGGCTGTCTCAGGACTTCCCCAATATCCGGGGCGTCAAGGATTCCAGCGGCAACTTTGAAAACATTCTGGCTTATATCAAAGGCACCGATCCGGAGACCTTCTCCGTTCTGTCCGGCAACGATGCACTGATCCTCAAGACTCTCCAGCACGGCGGCAAGGGCGGCATTACAGCCGTGGCCAACATTCTGCCGGAGATGATGGTAAGCATCTATCAGAACTGGGTCAAGGGCGATCTTGCCGCTGCCGAGGCTGCCCAGCAGGGCATTCAGCCCATCCGGGACTGCTTCAAGTACGGCAACCCCAACTCCATTGTCAAGCGGGCTGCCAACCTCATCGGTCAGCCTCTGGGACCCTGCCGGAAGCCCTTTGGCATGGTCAGCGAAGAGACCGATAAGGCCATT
>CAJKSU010000028.1 GCA_905202605.1 uncultured Eubacteriales bacterium | reverse complement strand
CCGTTGATGATGAAGGTGCCGCCCTGAGTCATAAGAGGGAAATCGCCCATGAAGATCTCCTGCTCCTTGATCTCACCAGTCTCCTTATTAAGCAGACGCACGCGAACCTTGATGGGCTTTGCGTAGGTGGCATCCCGCTCACGGCACTCGTCCACCGTATACTTAGGGGGATCGTTCATGGTAAAGTCCAGAAAGCTCAACTCCAGATTACCGGTATAATCGGTAATGGTACCCACATCGCGGAATACCTCCTGAAGGCCCTCGTTGAGAAAATTCTCATAGGACTCCTTCTGGATGCACAGCATATTGGGCATGTTCAGGATGTCATCGTGCTTCTGATAAGACTTTCTGAGGGTTTTGCCGTAGTATACGTCTTTCACCATTGCCATAGGAACATCACACGACCTTTCTTACCCGGAAGCCGGGAAAATCGCCGGGAATATCTCGATACGCCCGGCTCAGTTGTTATGTTTTAAATTTACTGCTTGATGAAGCGAGGATGTTGTGGTAAGATAACCACAGAATCCATTGGTGCGCTCCACACCCGCAGATTGACATACTAGATGCTTATATTACCGCAAACCTCCTTGATTGTCAAGGGTTTGCGGATTTTTTATGCACTTTTTACAGTGTCCCCGTCCCTTTTGACCGGCTCCGCCGTCAAAGGGGCTTTTCTTTCGCTCCGTTCCGTGGAGTTCCCACGGGTTTCTCCGACCATATACTCGACAAGATTCCCATTCAATGGTACAATTGACGCAAATCCTGTTGCCGGAAAGAGGTGCGTTCCATGCGCCGTTTCATGCTGTTATGTCTGGGTCTTTGCGCCGGTCTGCTGGGCGCACTGCTCCCAGTTCCATCCGCCGCACTGCTGATCACCGCCGGAATTTTTGTAACCGTCGGGATCTTTGTTCTCATTTGCACCGCCCGCCGCCGGATCGCGCTCCTGCTGATTCCTGCCGCTCTGGGGCTTTGCTGGAGCTATGAGTATCAGATGCTATATCTGCGTCCGGTGCTATATTGGAGTGGAAGTCATCAGTTTCTGGAAGCAGAAGCTACGGACTACGGGCGCTTTGCTTCCGGTGGGCAATGGGTCACAGCCCGCACAAAAATCGGCTTCCGCACGCTCACCGTTGACCTGTTTCTCCGGAATACCGACACACCGGTGCAGCCCGGCGACTGCATTTCCGTTCAGGCACAGCTCCAGAACAGCGCCGGGGACGGCGATTATTACGCCTATTCGCAGGGCATCTATCTCACAGCCTTTTCCCGCTCCGATGCAGAGATTACGCCCTGCACCGCCGCGCCCCTTCGCTATCTGCCCCGCCTGCTCGCCCACCGGCTGGAGGAAAGCGCCGCTCAGTGCTTCCCAGAGGACGTGCAGGGCTACGCCATTGCGCTTACCACAGGCAACCGCACCGGCCTTTCCATCACCGACAAATCCACCCTCCAGCACGCCGGGATCTACCACGCGCTGGCGCTGTCCGGCATGCATATGGCGGTGCTGGTGGGCATGCTGTTCTTTCTCCGAAAGCCTTGGCACACCGCACTGATCGGCATTCCCCTCTGCATTGCGTTTGCCATCGTCACCGGCGGAAGCCCCTCTGTGGTACGTGCCTGTGTGATGGAGTGCTTTCTGCTCTCCGGCAATGCTCTGTCGCGGGAATCCGACTGGCCCACCAGCCTGTCCTGCGCCGGTGCGGTGCTGATGCTCCAAAATCCATGGTGCATCCTGAACTGGGGTCTGCAGCTAAGCTTTCTGTCGGTGATCGGCATCGCGCTGCTGACGGGCAGGCTGTATCGGAGGTTTCCCCGCCGCAGGGGTAAGGGTCTGCTCCCTCGGCTCCGCCGTGGGATGCTTCTGAATCTCACGGTCACCCTTTCCGCCATCACCTTCACTGTTCCCCTGCTGGCGCTGTATTTCGGCTGCGTCTCCCTGATTTCTCCGGTCAGTAACCTGCTCACCGGCACGGTGATCTCCTGGTGCTTCGGCGGCAGCCTTCTCACCTCGCTAATCGGCATGGCACTGCCCGGCGTGGGTCGCCTGCTGGGCAGTATTCTGGCATGGGGCTTCCGGTATGTGCTCCGGATCGCAGGTCTGCTTTCCCGGCTCCCCTTCGCCTGCATTTACACCGACACGGTCTATGGGATCGCCGCCGCAGTGCTGCTCTATTTCATTCTCCTGCTGCTGGTGTTTGGAAAATCCCGGCGCAGACTGCCCATCTGCTGCGGCGTATTCGGCCTGTCCGTCTGTATGCTGCTGCTCCTGCTGGACTCCATGACGCCGTCCTTTACTGCGCTGGATGTGGGTCAGGGGCAATGCCTGATCTTCGAAACTGGCAGCGGCGTGATTCTGGTGGACTGCGGCGGCAGTACGGAAAACGCAGGCACTCTGGCCGCAGATCATTTAAGCGCCCGCGGTGTCAGCCGGGTACGACTGCTGGTTCTGACCCACTTTGACGAGGATCACGCTGGCGGCGTTCCGGTGCTGCTGGAACGGATGGACGTGGACGCTATCGTGATCCCGGATGTTCCCGATGACAGGCGCGATGCCGTCGAAGCCGCCGCTGCGGAGGCCGGAACACCGGTCTATCCCCTGTCCTCCGATGCTCAAGGTTCTCTGGGGCTCGCGTCAATTCTGTTTTACAGTCCGCAATCCTTCTCGGACAGCAACGATTCCGGCCTCAGCCTGCTTGTCTGCCTGCCGGGGCTTTCCACGCTGGTCACCGGGGATATGAGCGCCGACGGCGAGTCCCTTCTGCTCGCCACCCACCAGCTCAGTGCTGTGGACATTCTGGTTGCCGGACATCACGGCTCCAAATACAGTACCTCCCGTGTCCTTCTGGACACGGTTCGCCCCAAGGCCGTGGTGATTTCCGTGGGTCAGAACTCCTACGGTCATCCTTCCCCGGAGACACTGGAGCGCATCGCCGCCTCCGGGGCCGCAGTCTATCGGACCGATCAAGCCGGTACCTTCCGCATCTGCGGGAGCCGCAGCCGTCCCCTCCCCGCGGCATAAGGCAATACCGCATAATTCGACAAGGAGATTTGGCGAGGAATTTTGCATCACAAACTTGTTACGAAAATGCAGGAATACTTTGTGTATTTCAAACTTTTCGCAGCGAATTTGTGGAGGAAAAGAACCGCCAAAGCCCGCAGACGCAATTGTGCGGTGTTGCCATAACATTCCTTGCCCTTTCAAATCCCACAGAAACCGCACAAATCGTCCCTGTTCATTCTTCGCTCCGTTTGTTATAATGCTAACAGCTAGTATGATAGCAAGAAGGAGAGATCACTATGAGCCGCAAGTACAAGCACATTATGTCCCCCTTAAAGGTCGGCAACGTCATTCTCAAAAGCCGCCTGCTGTCCGCCAACGCTCTGCCCCATTTTTTGCAGGGACCTGAGCTGTATCCCTCGGACGCAGTGGTGGATTATCTGGTCGGCCTTGCCAAGAACGGTGCCGCCATCGTCACCATTGGCGACTGGACGAATCTCAAGCAGCGGGAAGGCTTTGGCGACGGATGTCATTTCCCCATGTGGGACACCCGTGACCCGGCGCTGGAAAACACCATGACCCTGATGGTGGATCAGATCCACTTCTACGGAGCCAAGGTCTCCGCCGCCACCCATCTGTCCGCCCCCGACGGCTTCGGCGTTTATGACGGAGAGCCAGCCGGCGGCATGCCCCAGCTTTCCCCTGCCGAGATGGAGGAAATGATGGAGGATATGGCAGACATGATGCCCATGGGCGGCGACGGCGCACCCATGCCCTTCGGCCCTCCCGGCGCCCACGACGGCCCCATCAAGGCAATGGGTCTCAAGGAAATGCAGGAATACTGCGACACGCTGGTGAATAAGCTGAAATACTACGTAGGCTGCGGCTATGACATGTGCTCCATCCATGCCTCCTACGGCGCAACCCTGCTCAGCAAGTTCCTATCTCCCAAGTACAATAAGCGAACCGACGAATTCGGCGGCCCCATGGAGAACCGCGCCAAGTTCCCGATCATGGTTGCAAAGGCAGTGAAGGATGCCTTCGGCAAGGACTTCCTTGTAGAAATGCAGGTATCCGGTGAGGAGGACGACGGCCTGACCATCGAGGATATCGTAAAGTTTGCCAAGCTGGCAGAGGGCTATATCGACATTCTCCAGCTCCGTGCCGGAGACGGCGATCTGGCACATCCCACCGGCTTCAACTCCAAGCCCCACGATCCCCTGACCCTGCAATACGCTGCCGCCATCAAGGCAAGCGGTGCAAAGATCATCACCGCCCCCATCGGCGGATTCCAGAATCTTGACGACATGGAAGCCTACATTGCCGAGGGCAAGACGGATATGATCGGCATCGGCCGTGCGTTTATCTGCGACAGTCAGTACGGCGAAAAGATTCTCGAAGGCCGGGGCGAGGACGTAGTTCCCTGTGTCCGCTGCAACCGCTGCCACGGTCTGGGTATGCAGGGTCCGTGGAAATCCGTCTGTACCGTGAACCCCGAAATCGGCATCACCCACAAGCTCTCCGCACTGATTCCCGCCGCAACTGCCCCAAAGAAGGTAGCTGTCATTGGCGGCGGCCCGGCTGGCATGCGTGCCGCCCTGTATCTCTGCCAGCACGGTCACAGCGTCACCCTGTATGAGAAGTCCGGCAAGCTGGGTGGTCAGCTGCTCCATGCAGACTTCTCCAGCTTCAAGTGGCCCCTGCGGGAATATAAGGACTATTTGATTGCGCAGCTTGCAAAGAGCGCCGTGAATGTAAAGCTGAACACTGCCGCCACCCCCGCCATGATCGCAGAGGAAGAATTTGATGCTGTGATCGCCGCTCTGGGTGCTGTTCCCAAGTTCCCTCCCATCGCCGGACTTTTGGATGAAACCGGCGCACCCATCTCCGGCGTCTACGACCCCATCGAGGTCTATGGAAAGGAGCAGGAGCTGGGCAAGGACATCGTGGTCATCGGCGGCGGCGAGATCGGCATGGAAACCGCCATGTATCTGGCGGAGAACGGTCACAATGTCACCATCCTCTCCCGTCAGCGGAAGTTCGCCGCCGAGGCGGACCGGGTGCATTATTACTCGATGTTTGCCGATGCATGGGCGAAAATGCCCAGCCTGACTCCCATCAAAAAGGCCACCACCACCGCTGTGGCTCCCGGCTCCGTCACCTATACCGACAAACATGGTGAAAGCCATACCCTCACCTGCGACTCCATCGTGGCCTGCGGCGGCATGCAGGCGCTTCAGGACGAGGCGCTGACCTTTGCCGATGTGGTAGACACCTTTATTGTCATCGGTGATAACGAAGGCTCCGGCAATGTGCAGACTGCCACCCGCTCCGCCTTCGCCGCAGCCATGCGGATCTAAGCTGCTAACGCTATAACATTCAGGACGTACTGCAATTTTCGTCGATTGCAGTACGTCCTTTTCCATGCTCCATCTTAGCCGCCGCACATGGTTAGTTGTAATTAACTTTATGCTTTACTTCTGACGAATCTCTGCTATACTAAATCCAGTGATTTAAGGCAATACCGCATAAATCGGCAAGAGAGTCTGACGAGAGATTTTTCGTCAGAAAAAGGTGTAAAACCGCAGGAATACTCTGTGTATTGCAAGGTTTTACAAACGCATTTCCGACAAAAAAGATCCGTCAGAATCCGAAGACGCATTTGTGCGGTGTTGCCTTAATATTTTGATTGAAACCAAGGAGTAAGCATATGAATCTCACCATTCTATGGGGCAGCCTGATCCCGCTGCTGGGTACCTCTCTGGGGTCAGCCTGTGTGTTCCTGCTCAAGGGCGAAATCGGCCCACGGGTGCAAAAGGGACTATTGGGCTTTGCCTCCGGCGTTATGGTAGCGGCTTCGGTCTGGAGTCTGCTGATTCCCGCCATTGACCAGTGCAGAGGCATGGGCCGGCTGGCCTTTCTGCCGCCGGTGTTGGGCTTTCTGTTAGGCATGGGCTTTCTGTTGTTTCTGGATCAGGTGGTTCCCCACCAGCATCTGGACAGCGACTGCCCGGAGGGAACCCCCTGCAAGGCAAAAGGCTCCACCATGCTGATGCTCGCCGTCACCCTTCACAACATCCCGGAGGGCATGGCAGTGGGCGTGGTACTGGCAGGACTGCGGGGCAGCACCAGCATCTCCGCAGCCGCCGCCATGGCGCTGTCTGTGGGCATCGCCATTCAGAACCTTCCGGAGGGGGCTGTGATCTCCATGCCCCTGAAGGAAGCCCACGGAAAGCGCAAAGCATTCCTCTACGGGGTTCTATCCGGTGTGGTGGAGCCGATCGGCGCACTGATCACCGTGGCGCTGGCAGGCATTCTGGTGCCGCTGATGCCCTATTTTCTCTCCTTTGCCGCCGGAGCCATGCTCTATGTGGTGGTAGAGGAGCTGATTCCCGAATCCGCGCAGGGAACCCACTCCAATGCGGGAACCATCACATTTGCTCTGGGCTTTGCGGTAATGATGGTTCTGGACATTGCGCTGGGATAGCTCGCCCTTGACACCTGTCCAAGACTGTGATACCTTTTAGGTTAGGAAGATTATGTAGATTCCGTGAAGAAGGGCAGGCGGTTCCATGGCAAAACGGCTCACTGCGGCAGTACTTCTGGCGCTTTTCAGTCTGGGCATTCTGCTATTCCCCTGGGCGGGCAATTACCAAAGTCCCCTGATGTGGGCGCGGCAGGATCAGGATACCGGTCAGCCCATCGACGTTTTTCTCATCGGTGCCACCGCCGATCTGGGTGAGGACGGCACCTATCTCACCACCACCTATCTGCCCGAAGACCGGGAGTGGCAGGAAAAGCTCTTAAATCTTCAGGAGGGCGTCTATGCCCCGGTGGGACGAATCTATGCCCCCTACTATCGTCAGGCCTGTCTCAGCGTCTACTATCTGGATGACGCCGCCCGCGGCCTCTGGTTCCGCACCGCCTATTCCGACGTCCGTTCCGCCTTTCTCTGGTATCTCCGCCACGAAAACAATGGCCGTCCGTTTATACTGGCTGGCTACTCTCAGGGGGCAGATATGGGACTTCGGCTGATGGAGGAGTTCTTTGGGGATGAAACGCTCCAGTCCCGGCTGGTTGCCGCCTACCTCATTGGCTGGCGCATCACGAAGGAGGATCTTGCGGAATTCCCGCAGCTGCATATGGCACAGTCCGCTGTGGACACCGGCGTGATCGTATCCTTTAACTCAGAGGCCCCCGGCGTCACCGGCAGCATCATCGTGCCGGAGGGTGGCTATACCTACGGCATCAATCCTCTGAACTGGACCGCCGACGGCACCCCCGCAGATAAGTCTGAAAACCCCGGCTCGGTGGATCTCCACATGGACGGCTCCACCGACAATGAAATCCCCCACCTCACTGGCTGCTATCAAAGCCCCCAGCGTGGAACCATGATCGTCCCTGATATCTCCCCCAAGGACTATCCCCCCGGCGAGCCGCTGTTTGTAGAGGGCTGCTACCATAACTTTGAGCTGAACCTCTATTACCGCAGCCTTCAGCAGAATGTTGTGGATCGTACCGATGCCTATCTGGATGCCCACTAATACAGATATGTAAAGCCTCCGGCAGACCTCGTTAGATCTGCCGGAGGCTATTTGTGTATCCGTTTCGATTAGTCCAGTCTTGCGTAGTAGCGATCCAGCGCCGCCTGCTGAATGGTCTGACAATCCTCCAGCCCCATGGAAATACAGGTATCTACAAAGGAATCCAGATCCTCGATGGGCGCATCGCCAATGATATAACGGAGGAAGTTCTCCTGCCCGTAGGTGGTAATATCACCAGCCTTGGAGTTATACTCGTCGGCCTCCTCGGTGGTCATGGTCAGGGTGGTGGGACAGCCCCAGCTGTTGTCCTTATCGGTCATCCAGATCTCAGGTGCTTCCAGCTGCTGCTCCGTCATGCCCTGATTCTTGGCGGATACGTCCGTCAGGCACACAGTGTTCTGGAGCATATAACGGAACTGCGCCAGTGTGGCGGTCATGCCCTCCGGATTGTTGACAATCAGGTCGGTATACTGCTTGTTGCCGTTTGCGTCCACCTCATAGGTTACGCCCTCTACGCCCCAGTTGGCAAGGGTTGCGCCCTCCTCGGTGTAACGGTAATCCATCCACTGCACCGCAATCTCAGGCTCCTGGCAGGCCGTGGAGATGACGCAGTTGGAGGTGGTGGACAGGGTGTCAAAGTTCGTCTGACCCAGATGGGTCACATCGCCCTCGTTCTTGACCGCATCCTGAATGGCAGCGATCTCAAAGTTCGGATCCTGAGCAGACTGGTTATACTGCTCCATATAATCCTTCTCCGCCCACCACAGGGAGCTTTCGCCGCTGGTCACCATGCCGATGTCCGCGCCGCCCTGCATGCCGAAGTCCTCATTCATAAAGTCGTGGTAGATCCAGCCCTTCTGATACCAGTCCGCCACCATCTTCACATAGTCCTTGAAGCCGTCTGCCAGCACGCCGCTGTACATGGTGCCATCAATCTGGAACCAGGGCAGGGTTGCCTCAAAGGAGTTGCCGAAGGAAGCCAGCGTGCCGTAGCCTGCGGTGAGATAGCCAAAGCCGGGGTCACCGGACATGGGCAGCTGCACCGTAGCGCCATGGGTGTTATAGGCCTGCTCGATGTACTGCTCATACTCGTCGTAGGTATTGATCTCCGCAGGATCCATGCCGAACTCCTTCGCCCAGTCCGCACGGATCATGGGTCCCTTGCCGCAGGGCTGACCGTCGTCATAGGCAGCGGCAAAAAATACCACACGCCCCTCATCGGTCACCGCATCCCGGCGGTTCTGGTCATTCATGTTGATAATGGCGTTGTAATTGGGAGCATACTCTTCAATGTAGGGGGTCAGATCCAGAAACACCTCGTCCTCTACGCCCTTGTCATAGCCGCCAGTATAGCCGGAGGCCGCCTCACAGTAGATGTCCGCATAGTCCTGAGATGCCATCTGGAGGTTGAATTGCTCAGAGAAGTTCATGGGATGGAACAGCTCAAACTCAATGTGTACCCCGGACTTCTCCTCCAGCGTGGAGTAGAACAGGTTGTCAGACATGTCCTGACACCAGTCCTGCACCTGCGGATTAAAGCGCATGAAGTACGTAAACGTGATTGGCTCCTCCGTCAGGGGCATGGGAATGTCAAAATTCTGGGCGGCCACCTGAGTTTCCTCCTGAGTGCTGCTTTCCGCTACGGATGCAGGCTCCTGTGCGGACACAGCCACAGGCTGCTGGGGTGCCGCCGCCGTCTCCTGCGCCGATGCCGGAGCGGACTCCGATGCCGCTGCAGTGCTGGAGCTTGCGCCCCCGCCGCAGGCGGAAAATGCGCTTACCAGCAGCATTGCAGAAAGCAGTACAGCAATGATCTTTTTCATATTTCCTCACCTTTCTTGGGTCAATATAATGAGATAATTATATAGATTCCAAAAGAATTCGGTCAAGTAACAATAATTTCACATTCCAGAAAGCGCAAAAAATGAAACCTCATGTTGTTTTTTGAAACTGATCTCCCTGCACTGCATCCCATGCCTTCAGCTGGTGATCAATGCCGCCCAGCACCGATATTTTATTCTGACTCCACAGGGGTGCCAGCAGAAGCCGGCGATCTCCGTCCCCGGTGAGCCGTTCGATCACCGTTTCAGGAGGAAGCAGCCGGAGCTGTGCCGCCGTCACCGCAATATACGACTGCTTCTCCATAGGAATATAGTCACCTCTGCGCCACTGCTCCGCCAGCGCCGTTCCTTCGGTCACATGAAGCAGATGGAGCTTCACCCCATCCGGACGCAGCTGTCCCAGCACCCGCGCCGATTCCAGCATCGCTTCCTCTGTTTCTCTGGGTAGCCCGTTAATAAGGTGGACGCAGATGCGGATGCCCCGCTGCCTCAGAGCCTGATAGCCGGTCAGAAACTCCGAAAAGCTGTGGCCCCGACGAATCCGTGCCGCCGTATCATCGTGTACGGTTTGCAGCCCCAGTTCCACCGTCAGCCTAGTCCGCTGATTCAGACGGTCAAGCGCCGCCAGCACCGGCTTTCCCAGACAGTCACAGCGGGTGGCAATGCTGATTCCCACCACATCCGGGCAATCCAGCACCCGGTTCCAGCTCTGTTCCAGCTGCGAGATATCTCCATAGGTATTGGTTCCCGCTTGAAAGTAGGCGATAAGCCGCGCCGCCGGATTCTTCCGATGGATTCTCTGCCGCTCTGCCTCCAGCTGCGCCATGATCTCCCCGGTTCCAGCAAAATAGTGAGAGCCGCCCTGACAGAAGGTGCAGCCGCCAATGCCCCGGCTGCCGTCCCGGTTGGGGCAGGTGCAGCCCGCATTCAGCGACGCCTTATAGACTCGGCCACCGTAAACCGTCTTGTTATAGTGAAACAGGCTGTGATAGCGTTTCTGATCGGAGCTGTTTGGGAACTCCATGATGCATTCCTCCAAAGAACCGCCGCAGGGACTTTCCCCCGCGGCGGTTCTGCATTTCTAATCTGTGTGTTTCTTATCTTCTGCGTCTGGCACGCAGCTTTTCCACCTTGAAATGCGCCACCTGATCCTCGCGGCTGTTGTACAGCTTTGCCGCAAAGAACGCAATCCCCGCAGAAATAATATAGGTCAGTACATCCTTCACATAGGTGTTCGTCAGCACTCCGGCGCTGAACATGCTGTCTGGCAGCATGGCAAGGAACTGCATGGCAGGCACCGCAATCAGACACCAGCGGCTCTTTTCATCGGAAAGGCCATACCACACCAGCACCGAAAACGCAATTTCCCGCACCAGAAACAGCACCCGGTTCACGGCTGTCATAATGTACTGCCAGCCGTTCTGCCCCGCAATGCTTTTCAGCAGATCATAGGCCTCCTGCGTCCCCTGATCAGCGCTGGCAAAGAACTCCTCCGCCCCCACAGAAAGGAACTGGTTGACCGTGGTATAGCAGCTGAAATAATAAGCTGCGCAGGTAAACAGATACAGCGCCCCAAAGCCAAGTCCAAAGCCGATGGCGGAATCGGTTCCGTCAAACCGGGGCTGAAGCACATACTTGATGGAAACAGCACGAATCAATTCCCGCCCTACTACGATAGACAGGGTCAGATACAGGCCGTATACCGCCCCCGCCTGAGGAAGTCCCATATTCACACCAAGCATGGCAAATACATTTTCCAGTACCATCACCAGAAGATACGAGAAAACGCCCAAAATGACCTGCGACAGTTGAATCCGGGTACGCACCGTATACCATGCCACAAAAACTGCGACCAGACAGACCGCCGACGTAATCAGCAGCGAGGTGGCGGTAAAGCCCTCGATGCCTGAAAGTGCTTGAAGATCCATAGACATCCTTTCTGATAAAAAGCCGCCCCAAAATACAGTGTATTTTGGGGCGGCACTGTGTTTTACATCATTTACTTGCGGTTAAAGATCCGGAAGATATCGTCAATATCAGTCTCCTTGGGTGCAGGAGCCTCAGCCTTGGCCTTTTCCTCCGCCGCAGAGTATGCACCGCCCTCATCGCCGTTAAAGCCGGTAGCGATTACGGTGACTCGAAGTGCATCCTCCAGCGTTTCATCGAAGGTTGCACCAAAGATGATGTTGGCGTCAGGATTCACCGCCTCGTTGACGATGTTTGCCGCAGTCTCTACGTCCTCCAGCTCCATATCCGGAGATCCGGTGATGTTGATGAGGACGCCGGTTGCACCGTTGATGGAGGTTTCCAGCAGCGGAGAGGATACGGCGATCATCGCAGCAGACTGTGCCTTATCCTTTCCGGTAGCAGTGCCAACGCCCATGTGTGCGCGGCCCGCGTTGCGCATAACTGCGGATACGTCCGCAAAGTCCTGATTGATGAGGACGTTATCGGAATAGCCCACCAGCTCAGAGATGGAGCTGACTGCCTGCTTGAGCACGTCGTCGGCAATGCCGAATGCGTTGGCAAAGGTAATCTTCTGATCGGTGACATACTTCAGCCGGTCATTGGGGATGATGATCAGAGAATCGACCTTATCGGACAATGCAGAAATGCCGTCCTCTGCCTGCGCCATACGGCGAGCGCCCTCGAACTTGAAGGGCTTGGTCACAACGCCTACGGTCAGCGCACCGGTTTCCCGTGCGATGTCAGCAATGATGGGAGCAGCGCCAGTACCGGTGCCGCCGCCCATACCGGCGGTGATGAACACCATATCGGTATTCTCCAGCATTTTTGCAATGGCTGCACGACTCTCCTCCGCAGACTTTTTCCCGATTTCAGGCTTGGAGCCCGCGCCCATTCCACCGGTCAGCTTTTCGCCAATCTGCACCTTTTCCGCTGCCTTGGATTTGTTGAGATCCTGACGGTCGGTGTTTACTGCAATAAAATCAACGCCCTGTACACCGGCTTCAATCATGCGGTTGACAACATTGTTGCCCGCGCCGCCGACGCCGATGACTTTAATGGCGACAACTCTCTCCGGATAGGATTCGCTCATAAGTTATTCCTCCTAAGTACTTATATTCTGCGCCTTTTGCGCCCAAATGGCTACTTTGCTTCTATTTTATATCGAAAGACCAATAAGGTCAATAGAAACTTTACGGATTTTCCGCAATTTTATGTCAGTGGATGGAATACTGCCTGCTCCCCTGACGAAAAGCTGAGATCCAAAATTCCCTGACGTCCCGCCTCCAGCTGTCCGGCTACCGCTGCAAGATAGCGGAGCTTATAGGTTCCGTCGCTGCCGTCGCCCAGCTGTACGGTGAGGCTGTTTCCATATCGGAGTGTAACATTTTCCATATCTGAGACATCAATCTCCGAAACCTCGGCAGAAAGCCCGGTCTCCAGTACCGCCTGCCCCAGTTCCATGGCAAGTGCGCCTTTTTCTTCATCAGTGAACGCGGCCTGTCCTCCCGCCATAGGAAGGCTGAGACTCACACCCCGGAGCATGGGATAGCCTGTCTGGCTTTCCTCTGTCTCCTCCAGCAGCTTTCCGCTGTCGGTCATCAGCCAGCTGGTTCCGTACTCCGACTGCGCCATCAGGCTTGCGGTACATTCCACAATCTCAAAGCGCACCGTTCCCGGCATCTCCTTATATATTTCAACCTGCTCCACATAGGGGAGCTTGGTCAGCAGCCGGCCGGCGGTTCTGGTTTTGTTCACCGCCATCAGAATGTCGCCGTTTGTAATGCCGCTGGCCTCCGTCACCTCTTCGGCGGTATAGCGAACATTCCCGCTCACCTCAAAACTCCGCACCCGGAAGAAAATCAGAGAAAACAGCAGCACCACAGCTACAGCTACCAGCATCTTCGCCCAAGTCGGGAAAACGCCCTGATTCCAATTGTGGCTCCTTCTGGTCTTCTCGCTGTCCATTGCGCCGCCTCCCTTGTCGTTTATTGCTTCATGAGTTCCATCATGATATTCAGGATCCGATCAGAGGAATCCGGAACCGCCAGCGTTTCCGCTGCCCGCCCCATCTTTTGGAGTCTCTCGGTGTCCTCCAGCAATCCCTTTGCCGTGTCAAATAGGATATCCCCGCTGCACTCGCCCTCCCGGAGCACCACGGCGCCGCCCTGATGCTCAATGATCCGGGCATTCTTCTCCTGATGGTTATCTGTGACGTTGGGCGAGGGGACAAAAATCGCGGGCTTTCCCGCCGCAGCCACCTCGGCAATGGTCGCCGCACCAGCGCGGCAGATAACCAGATCCGCCGCCGCCATGACGTTCGGCATATCATAAATGAATTCCCGCATATCAATGGCGGGAGTGCTATTCAAATCCACGCCCTGCTCCTTCACATACTCCGGCATCCACTTCCAGCCGAAGCTACCCGCAGAGTGGATATGCTGGAACGGAAGTCCCGCATCCACATTATCCTTCATAAACCGGGCAATCATCTTGTTCATTTCCCGTGCGCCCAGCGAGCCCCAGAAGCTCACCACCAGAGGCCGTTCATCCAGCCCCAGCTGCGCCTTCGCCTTCTGCTTGTCCGTGAAAAAGAACTCGCTGCGCACCGGCATACCCACCACCCGAACCTTTTCCGGGTGAGGATAGTTCTTCCGGCTCTCCTCAAAGGATACCATGACCCGGTCAACCTGCTCCATCACCAGACGAGTGGTCAGTCCCGGCACTGCGTTGGACTCATGGAGTGCTGTGGGAATGTGACGCTTTGTTCCCTGCCGCAGCATGGGATAGCTGGCATATCCGCCGGTTCCCACGATCACATCTGGCTGAAACTCCCGGATAATTCGCTCCGCGATTCGACGGCTTCCGATCATATAGCTCAGGGATTTTACATTGTGTACAATGCCCTTGGGGGTCAGCTTCCGCTGAAAATTGGAGATCCGCACCGTTTCCAGCCGAAAGCCCGCACGGGGAACCAGATCTGTCTCCATGCCGTCCTCCGCGCCCACAAACAGAATGTTCGCCTCCGGATGGCGCTCCTTCAATAAATTTGACACAGCCAGCGCCGGACTGATATGTCCGGCGGTACCGCCGCAGGTAAAAATCACATTCATCAGTCAGATACCTCTTTTAGGGCATGCCGCTGCCCGTTTTCTATTTCTTTTGCGCCCTGCGCTGTCGCCGTCTCAGGACAAAAAGCCCGCCGAGCACTGCCGGGACGCCCCCAGAATCAGCCCCATCTCCCCCAGCTGAATCAGCAGCGCCGTGCCGCCGTAGCTGAAAAAGGGCAGGGAGATGCCGGTGGATGGCAGAAGATTGGTCACCACGCCGATATTAAAGAACACCTGCAGCGCCGTCAGTGTGGTGATTCCAGCCACCATCAGGGACAAAAATCGGTCCCGGATGTGCATGGAGATCCAGTAGCCCCGGAGGATCAGGAGCGCATAGAGCAGCAGGATCGCCGCCGCCCCCACCAGTCCCAGCTCCTCGCAGACAATGGAGAAAATATAGTCGTTGTGCTCCTCCGGCAGATAGAGATACTTCTGCCGACCCTGACCAAAGCCCAGACCGAATAATCCGCCGCTGCCTATGGCATAGAGGGACTGAATGATCTGGTAGCCGTCGTCGGTGGGGTCGGAAAAGGGATCCCGCCAAGCGGTGATCCGGCTGGCCTCATAGCCTCCGGCTCCCAGAATCAACACCAGACCCAGCAGCATAGCACAGCCGCCCAAAATAAACCACCGGTATTTGACGCCGCCCAAAAACAGCATGGCCCCGGCGGTACAGACAATAATTACAATAGCGGAATTATGCGGTTCCAGCCGCAGCAGCACCACAATTACCGCAAGAATCGCCCCGAAGGGTGCAATGCCCCAGCGGAACGTCTCCATTTTCTCTCCGAAGGCAGAAATCAACGCCGCAAAGCTCAGGATAATTCCCAGCTTTGCCACCTCGGAGGGCTGAAAGGAGATGCCCATGCTCACCCAGCGGGTCGCGCCGTTCTCCGAGCGCCCGATACCGGGAACAAACACCAGCACCAGAAACACCACGGAAACGCCCAGCACAGGAAACGCCAGCTTCCGGATCAGCTGAGGCCGCACTCGGCTCACCGCCAGCATTGCTCCGATTCCCAGCATTGCAAACAGCAGCTGCCGCTTAAAATAGTAGCCGCTGTCCCCGGACTCATACAGCGCCCGCGCATAGCTGGAGGAATAGATCATCATAAGCCCCAGCGCCGTCAGCAGCAGGGTCAGAACCAGCATGGGGAGATCCAAAATCTCCTGCTTTTCCACTTCCCGCAGCCGAGGCTGTCCCATAGGCCCTCCTTATGGATTAAAAACGATGCATGACCCCAATATAGGCCAGAATGCAGAATACGATGGTCACCGAAGCGAATACCGCCACGATCTTTACCTCGCTCCAGCCGCACTTTTCAAAGTGATGGTGCAGCGGTGCCATTTTAAAAATACGCTTGCCGTGGCTGAGCTTGAAGTAGGTCACCTGAATGATATCACTGAGGGTTTCGGCAATATAAATGATGCCTACCAAAATCAAAATCAGCGGCATGTCCAGCGCATAGGCCAGCCCGCATACCGCGCCGCCCAGAAACAGAGAACCGGTATCACCCATAAATACCTTAGCCGGATGGAAGTTATAGATCAGGAACCCAAACAGGCCGCCAACCAGCGCCGCCGCCAGCTGAGATGCACCGGTATTGCCCCATTTCCACGCGATTACCGCATAGAAGATCATAACCGGGATAGTAACAGAGGAGGAAAGTCCGTCTACACCATCGGTGAGGTTCACGGCATTGACCGTTCCCACAATGATGAAAATGCTCAAGATCAAATACAGCACCCATGGAATGGTGATACTGACATTGAAGAACGGGATGTACAGCTCAGAGCTTAAATGTCCGGTGTTCTTCAGCACCACCAAATACAGTGCCGCCGCCACCAGCTGAAGAAGGAGCTTCTGAATCTCGGTAAGGCCAAGGTTCCGTTTTTTGCGCACCTTGATAAAGTCATCCAGAAAGCCGATGACACCGAATACCAGCGCAAACACATAGACAATCAGATACGTATAGTCCCCGCTCTGAATGCCGCCCAGCGCAGTCAGAATACAGATCAGAGCGCTGCCAATAAACATGAGGCCGCCCATCACCGGGGTTCCCTGCTTGCTGTTGTGCCAGGTAGGTCCCACCTCACGGATGCTCTGTCCCACGTGCAGCGCCCGAAGCGCCGGAATCAGGAAGTGTCCGCCAATCGCCGCCAATACAAAGGACACAATACAGGTAATAATGCTTTGCATATTCAGAATCCTCCGATTTTTGATAATTAGAGCCATGCACGGGCATTGATGCTCCCGCCGGGCAGAAAAGGATTATTTTTCCTCTTCCATAAACGCCTTCAGGATGTTTTCCATATGCATCCCATGGCTGCCCTTGAACAGCAGCACGTCTCCGGGCTTTGCCCGGCTTCTTAGTACATTCAGCAGCTCCTGCTGGCTTTCAAAATTCATTGCATTGCGCTGACTTAATCCGCCAGTGATTGCACCCAAAACCGTTTTTTCCGACAGGGCGCCGTAGGTCAGCAAAAGATCCGCCTTATAGACGGCGACCCGTCCGATCCGGTGATGCTCCGCACTGGCATGGTTGCCCAGCTCCAGCATATCTCCCAGCACCGCAATGCGCTTATAATGTTCGCCCATGCCGGAGGTATCCCCCAGCACCCGCAGCGCCGCCTCGGTGGATTCCGGCCCCGCGTTATAGGTGTCGTCGATGATGGTGTAGCCGTTCCACTGGAAGGTCTGCTGCCGCTGAGAGGTGTTCACATAACTCGCCATGGCATCCTGAATATCCTTCTCCGAAACACCGCACAGCAGAGCAATGGCAATAGCGCCCACCGCATTGTGGACATTGTGGAGGCCGCTCACCGGCAGGGTCACCGGGAAATCATGCCCCAGTCCCACGATCCGGAACTGGCTGCTGCCCTCCTTCAGCTCAATATCCACGCCGCGCACGTCGCAGTTTTTGTTTTCAATGCCGAAATACATAGTCTTGCAGACCGGATGCTCCCGGAGATTCCAGAGCAGCGGCTCGTCGCCGTTGAACACTGCCATTCCATCCGGGTGCAGCCCCTCCAAAATCTCTAGCTTTGCCCTGAGGATTCCCTCACGGGAGCCAAGATTTTCAATGTGCATGCTTCCGATGTTGGTAATCAGCACCATATCCGGGCGTCCGATTGCAGTCAGCTGACGCATTTCGCCAAAATGGTTCATGCCCATCTCCAGCACCAGCATCTCACAGTCCGGGTCGCTCTTACCAATGGTCACCGGAAGGCCAATGTCGTTGTTATAGTTTTTCACCGTACCGCAGGTGTGGTATTTTTTTGACAGCAGTGTGCAGATCATGGTGCGCGTGGTGGTCTTGCCCACGCTGCCCGTAATTGCCACAGTTTTGCAGCCAATCGTCTCCTTATAGGCGGCCGCCACATCCCGCAGTGCCTTTCTGGTGTCCTCCACAATGACCTGTGGAAAATCCAGCTCCAGCGGATGGTTGCAGACCGCAGCCGCCGCTCCGTTATCCCGCGCCGCAGGGACATAGCGGTGTCCGTCTGCCTGTCCCTCCAGCGCAAAGAACAGCGTCCCCGGCTCCGCCTCTCTGGAATCATGGCAGAGGCTTGTGATCTCAACGTTTTCCCACTTAGGATCCACACTGCCGCTGCACCACTGTGCCACCTGCTTCAGCGTTGTCGCTCTCATGGCTTACATTCCCCTCTCTTCCCGGAGGTGGGCGGCAACTTCCTCCCGCTCATCCAGATGTGTTTTTTCCGTACCAAGAATCTGATAGGTTTCGTGACCCTTGCCGCAGAGAACAATGATATCGTCCTTCTGCGCCATATCCATTGCCATGCGGATGGCATTTCGGCAAATTTGCTGCATCAGACAGTTCCTTTGCTCCTACAATGCTGCCATGATCTTATCGATGATCTTCATGGGATCCTCCGTTCTTGGATTATCGGAGGTAATAATAGCAATATCCGAAAGCCGTGCGCCAATCTCTCCCATAATGGGACGCTTGGTATTGTCCCGGTCACCGCCGCATCCGAATACAGAAATCAGCCGCCCCTTGCAGAAGCCACGCACCGAAGAAAGAACATTTTCCAGTCCATCCGGCGCATGGGCATAGTCAATAAGGATCGTATAATCCGTACCGGGCGTAGGAACCACCTCTACCCGCCCCTTTACGCCCTTTGCAGTTTCCAGCGCCCGGACTGCCGCATCCAGCGGAACGCCCAATGCAATTGCTGCACCGAGAACGCCCAGTGCATTGTACACCGTAAACTTTCCCGGAATGCCCAGCCGCAGGTGGGCGCTTTCCTGCCCATACCGGGCAGTGAATTCCACGCCGTCGGCATGCAGCACCGGCTGCTCCGCCCACAGATCATCCTCCGGCTGTTCACCATAGGTCATGGCCTTGCAGGTAGCAGTTTCCAGAATCTTCTTCGTAGCAGCGTCATCACCGTTGAATACGCCAATATCGCAGCGCTGGAATAGGATTGCCTTTGCCTTCCGGTATTCCTCCATGGTCTTGTGGAAATCCAGATGATCCTGAGTCAGGTTGGTGAAAACGCCCGCATGGAAGTGGATGCCCGCCACCCGGTCCAGCACCAGAGAGTGGGAGGATACCTCCATCACCACATGGGTGCAGCCCGCCTCATACATCTCCGCAAACAGCTTTTGCAGTTCAAAGGATTCCGGCGTGGTGCGCTCCGTTTCGATGATCTCCTCGCCGATCATATTCTGAATGGTGCCGATCAGGCCGACCTTTGCCCCTAGAGTCTTTTCCAGCACAGTTTTCAGGAGATAGGTGCTGGAGGTCTTTCCGTTTGTGCCGGTAATGCCCACAAAGATCATTTTATCCGCAGGATGTCCAAAAAAGTTTGCGGAAGCCAGCGCCATGGCCAGCCGGGAATTTTCCACCTGCACATAGGGGATCTCACTCTCCGGCGCATGCTCGCAGAGCACCGCCGCTGCGCCCTTTTCCACCGCCATGGGGATGAATTTATGACCATCTGCGGCATAGCCCGTCACCGCCACAAACAGATCTCCGGGCTGAACATGCCGGGAATCATAGCTGATTCCGGTGATTTCCAGCTCCTCCGGCGCTGCAACCCGCAGCGTCTCAATATCCGCAAGTATTTCCCTGAGTTTCATGGCATTCCACTCCTATTGTTTAATCTCTGGCGCCCAGATCGGAGAATTCTACTTCCACCACCGCGCCCTTTTCCGCGGCTTCACCCGCCGCCGGGGTCTGACGGGTGGCGAGGATTGTTCCGCCGTTCCCCGTCGCCCCAATGATTTTCATGTACAAGCCTGACTGCGTAATCAGACGGTTCGCCGTCTCTGCGTCCTTTCCGGTCACATCCGGCACCGAAATCTCGGTCTGCTCCGGGGCCGCATCCAGATACAGCACCGTTTCGCTGCCGCCGGGAATGATCGCTCCGGCAGCCGGAACCTGCCCCTGCACCGTATCCCCCTGTCCCACCGTGCGGCAGGTCAGGTTCTTTTCCTCCAGTGCCTTTTTCTCATCGCTGAGCGCCATTCCGGACACCTCCGGCATGGAAACATCCGTTCGCTGCACCGCTTCCTCGGAATAATCCGGCTGAATGACCAGATAGGGC
>CAJKSU010000027.1 GCA_905202605.1 uncultured Eubacteriales bacterium | reverse complement strand
CAGGAGATCATTGATTTTCTCCATAAGCCCCAGAAATATGCCGCCATTGGCGCAAAGATCCCCAAGGGTGCGCTTCTGGTCGGCTCCCCCGGTACCGGCAAGACCCTGCTGGCAAAGGCCGTTGCCGGTGAAGCGGGCGTTCCGTTCTTCTTCATCTCCGGCTCTGACTTTGTAGAGATGTTCGTGGGCGTAGGCGCAAGCCGTGTTCGTGACCTGTTCCAGCAGGCCTCCAAGCAGGCCCCCGCCATCATCTTCATTGATGAGATCGACGCCATCGGCAAGAGCCGTGACAACCGGCTGGGCA
This sequence comes from uncultured Eubacteriales bacterium, assembly GCA_905202605.1. Taxonomy (GTDB): domain Bacteria; phylum Bacillota; class Clostridia; order Oscillospirales; family Oscillospiraceae; genus HGM13006. The sequence continues at coordinate 19,800 of CAJKSU010000027.1, read as the reverse complement.
GCAACGATGAGCGGGAACAGACCCTGAACCAGTTGCTCTCCGAAATCGACGGCTTCGATTCCTCCAAGGGCGTGGTCATCCTTGCCGCAACCAACCGTCCGGAGATTCTGGACAAGGCGCTGCTTCGTGCCGGACGCTTTGACCGCCGGATCATTGTGGACAAGCCCAACCTTGCCGGTCGTCTCCAGACCCTCAAGGTTCATACCAGAAATATCAAGCTCACCGAGGATGTAGACCTCAACCGCATTGCGCAGGTCACCGCCGGTACGGTGGGCGCAGACCTTGCTAATCTGGTCAACGAAGCCGCCCTGCGCGCCGTTCGTATGGGACGGCAGGCGGTCAATCAGGAGGATCTGCTGGTTTCCTTTGAAACCGTCATTGCCGGTACTGAGAAAAAGGGTACCGTGCTGACTGATATTGAAAAGCGGATCGTATCCTATCACGAGGTCGGTCACGCACTGGTGGCGGCGCTGCAAAAGCATACCGCCCCCGTACAGAAAATCACCATTGTTCCCCACACCTCCGGTGCGCTGGGCTATACCCTCCAGATGGAGGAGGAAGAAAAGTTCCTGAACTCCAAGGAGGAGCTGATTGGTGAGCTTCGCACCCTGCTGGGCGGACGTGCCGCCGAGGACGTGGTATTCGGTACCCAGACCACCGGTGCAGCCAATGACATTGAGCGTGCCACCGATCTGGCTCGGAAAATGATTACCATGTTCGGCATGAGCAAAAAGTTCGGTCTGATGGCTCTAGCTACCACCGAAAGCCAGTATCTCGGCGGGCAAAGCGCCATGAACTGCGCCGAGTCCACCGCCGCCGAGGCGGACGCCGAGGTGCGGGAGCTGCTGAGCACCTGCTATCAGGAGGCTTGTCAGATGCTTCGGGACAACCGGGAGCATCTGGACGAAATCGCCCTGTTCCTGCTCACCAAGGAAACCATCACCGGTGACGAGTTCATGTCCTTCCTTAAGGAGCCGGAGGAGCTTCCCGCTTCCGGGACTGTGCAAACTCAGGATGCGGAGCAGCCGGTAGAGCAGACGGCGAAGGAGCACTCTAATGTTCCCACGGAGGAATCCCCCGAAGAAACCAGTTCTCCTGAGCATACGCCGCAGGAACCTTCTGAGCCTAACGAATAAGGATAAGAAAAAAGCTGTCTCGAAATGATTGCGCAATCATGCGAGGCAGCTCTTTTTGTCGTTAGGAGTAATGTTTAGCGGAGATATCTCAATTCTTCTTAATACATAATATAGGGAATTCTGTCAAGTATCCTCGGTTTTTTATTCAATCCCCGTTATTCTTGACAAAACCGATATAATAAAAGTAAGAATGCTACGAATGGAGGAACTTCCATGATTACCTTTGACCTTACCCGCTGCGTTGGCTGCGGAAAATGCGCCTGGGACTGCTTTCCCGGCGCAATTACATTAGAAGCAGGCCGTCCGGCGCTCACTGCGCCCGTCAACTGCATTGGCTGCGGACACTGTATTGCGGTATGTCCCGCAGAGGCTGTCTCTGACCCCGCCCTGCCCGGCGACGACGTACAGCCCGTCCGCAAGGAGCACGACCCTGAGGCGCTGCTGGGGGCCATGCGCGCCCGGCGCTCCTGCCGCCACTATACCGATGCCCCGGTGACAAAGCAGGAGCTTACCATGCTCCTGAGCGCCGCCAGAGCATGTCCCACCGCCAAGAATCTACAGGCTACCCGCTATATCTCGGTCACGAAACAAATTCCGGCGATTCTGGACGCAGCGCTGGACACCCTTGCCCATGTTGGGGAAATGCAGCTGAAAAAAGCCACCGATCCCGGCGAGCTGCGCCGCGCCCGGAACTTTATCGCATGGCAGCAGCAGCGCAGGGAGAACGGAGCCTTTGACCCGCTGTTTTTCCATGCCCCGCAGCTTTTGATGTTTGTTGCCAGCGGAAACGACGTGCGGGATGCGGCAGCTGCCGCCGCTTATACGGAGCTGATGGCGGCAGAGCTGGGACTTGGCTGCCTTTACAGCGGCTATTTTACCGCATGCTGTGCCGGAAGCCGAGAGATTCAGGCCATGCTGGGGCTTGCCCCTGACGAGCAGGTGGTTCGCTGTCTGGTGCTGGGGCATCCGGATGTGAAGTTCCGGCGCACCGCCCCCAGAAAGCCCGTCTCCATGACGGAGCTTTAAGGCTCCACGGGCAGCGGTTCCCGATCCAGATCGACATAGGCATAGGCTCTGCGGTAATAGCCGCTTTCCTCGTCCCGCACTACCGTCACGGAATGCCGCCGCAGCAGCTCTACAATGGGATAGGCATCGATCCAGATCTCATGATCTGATTCCTTCTGGCTTTCGTCAAACACCAGCTCGATGCCAAAATGGAGATGCACCACCTCGATATTGTTGGTGTTCTCCGTATCGGAATAGCCGGTGCGCCCCATAAAGCCGATGATATCCCCGGCGCTCACTGTGTCCCCTACTTGAAGTCCCGGCGCAAAGGGTGCGTCCTTTCTGAGATGGGCATAGTAATAGTAGCGCTTCCGGTCAAAGGAGCGAATGCCCACGCGCCAGCCGCCGTAACGGTTCCAGCCCAGCGCCTCCACGGTGCCGCCCTCTACCGCCGCAATGGGAGTCCCCAGCGTCCCCATCAGGTCGTTGCCCAAGTGCCTGCGCCGGTAGCCAAAGCTGCGGCTGTTTCCAAAGTCCTGACAGTGGGAAAAGCCCCACCCTGCCGCCACCGGACAGAAGGCCTTCAGCCCGTATTCTGCCGCCCAGCTTCCGTCTGCCCTTCTGATGGCATAGCTGCCCACCAGTCCCCCCAGCACAGCACCGTACGCTTCCCGGTAATAGCGGAAATACTTTGCCTGTGCGCCCAGCAGCGTCTCCGGAGGGGTATCCCCCTCCAGCAACTCCGCCGCCTGCCGCACCTGGGCCGCGGTTAGCTTCCCGCTGCCGTTTCTGGCAGCGCCCAGCGCCAATATGTCGATCCAGCTCATGGGCTTCTCCCTGCCCTGCGATTCGATGTCCAGCCGCAGCGCCGTCTCCAGCGCCTCCACCGGCACGTCAAAATCCACCCAGTGAATATAATCCTCCTCTGCCCCTGCGCTGGTCAGCAGGAAGCCGGTCAATACAATTAAAATTATCCACCTACGGCACACGCATACCACCTCACGGTTAGCGTGTGCCGTTTTTTCGGGTTTATGGGTGAGATTTTTTGGAAGCCGATTCTTACACTTTCCCTCGAAATACGTTTATTTTTTGGAGTATTGGATTGACAAGGATATCGGCGTGGGATAAAACGGGATTGGAAAATATATCTTGATTTTCTGAATTGTAATCATTACAAAGAGAAATGTGGGAGATTGGAATGGCGATTGAAATGCACCGACAGGCAGAGCAGATTTGGCGGGAGGATACTCCCTCTTTAAAGCAATTGCTTCCGCTTAAAGGGGCTTTTATTGTAAATTGGTGTAACATTATGCGTGAACTGTGTATGAATGGAGCATTTTCCTTTGAAAAGGAACCTCTGCATATAGGGGAACATATTCTGTCCATCCGATCTGGCACTGATCTACGTGATGAAGAAAACTTGTATAGAACCGATACAGGTAAGCAGTTAGCTTATGTGGAGGAAGTGCTTTCGCCTAATGCAGGATGATTTCAACGTGTGATCCTACGTGTAGAACAAGCAGAAGGATTCGAGCATTTTAATACACTATCTCCAATTCATTCAATGAACGAATTGGAAACAGAGCTAAAAGATGCGTATATATTTGAACTGTGTAATACGTACGAAGCGATTATGAGAGAGGGACGTGGACTATCTGAGCAGGAAGAATGGGAAAATGCATTAAAAAAACGGTATACACATAATTTCCGATATGAAAACGGCGTTAGACTTTAATAAAATGCCTAGGAACTCAAACTGCTCCCGCAGCGTACAGAGCTAATTCGATACAAAAATCCGCCGCCCAGAGCTTCCTCTGCGCGGCGGATGCCGTTTTATTTAGATACGGGTCGCAGCGTCGAATGCCATTCTGGTGGCAGTCCGAACGTTCTTTGCGATCACGCAGTCGCCGATGGGCATAAAGTCCGGAGCGGTCATGCGGAAGCTCTCCGCCAGATCCTGACGGGGACGCATGCCGGAGGACATAACCACAACGTCGCAGGGTACGAACTGCTCGTTGCCGTCCTTATCCACGAAGCTGACGCCCTCGGTGGTGATGCCGGTGCAGCGAGCGCCGGTATACATATCCACGCACTTCTCCATCTTGCCCAGCATAACGCCGCGGGTCAGGTGGAAGGTTTCGGGGCAAAGCTCAGGCAGCATCTCGATGATGGAGACCTTCTTGCCCTTTTCCGCCAGCGCCAGAGCCGTCTCACAGCCGACCTCGCCGCCGCCGATCAGAACAACACGCTCACCGATCTCGTCGATGTGCTTGTAGCACTCCTCTGCGATCATGACGTTGGGGCCGTCGGTGCCGGGGATGGGCGGAACAAAAGCGTTTGCGCCCACAGCAGCCAGAACCCAGTCGGCCTTCTGCGCTTCGATCATCTCAGGAGTTGCCTCGGTGTTCAGAACTACCTTGATGCCCAGCTTCTTCACAAGGTTGATCTGATAGTTCATGAACTTCGCCAGATCATACTTGAAGGAAACCTGCTCAGAGAACACCAGCTTGCCGCCCAGACGGTCAGCCTTCTCGTAGATGGTAACATCATGACCGCGCTTTGCGGCGATGATTGCAGCCTCCATGCCGGAGGGGCCGCCGCCGATGATAACAACCTTCTTGGGGGTGGTGGACTCAGGGATCAGATCCTTGAGCTGGTTCTCACGACCCACGGTGGGGTTGACGGAACATGCAAAGGCCTTGGTGGAGGGCTTGGAGTACTCCAGGCAGTGGAAACACTTGATGCAGGGGATAATCTCATCCTCCTGACCATGACGTGCCTTTTCGGGCATTTCAGGATCAGCGATGGTGCCGCGTGCCATTGCCACGAAATCAGCGCCGCCGGTTGCCAGCGTCTCCTCAATGAGCTTGGGATCCTGGAATGCGCCCAGGGTCAGCACAGGCTGCGGAACGCCCAGCTCCTTGATCTTCCGGGCAAAGCGGGCATTCTGTGCGGGCTTGTGGAAGATGGTGGGATGCATGATGGCCTCGGTGCCGGGGATGGACATGTTGCCGGCAGAAATATGTGCAATATCAATGCGGTCGCCAGCCATACGCAAGAACTCGGCAATGTCCTCAGGCTTCAGCTGCTGATCGGCATTGGGATAGCCAACCTCGTCCGCCAGCTCGCAGCCGGAGATACGGTACTCGATGAGGATCTTGTGACCAACTCTCTTGCGGATGGCGTCCAGAATCATCATGGGGAACCGGCAGCGGTTCTCGAAGGAGCCGCCGAACTCATCGGTACGATGGTTGAACAGGGGGCTCATGAAGCGGTTGATGACCAGGCCGTGACCGCCATGAATCAGGATGGAGTCAAAGCCCACTGAAACAGCCTGCTCGGCAACGTTGGCATAATCCTCGGCAATGGCCTCCATAGCCTCACGGGTCAGCATGGGACGCTCGGAGCCGTCAGGGCCGGGAGTGCCGTCTACAGAATAGAAGAAATGCTCGCCCTCGCCCTTCTTGCCGCCGGTCCAGCCGGAGTAGAAGAAGGCCAGCAGCTCGATGGAAGCCTTGGCGCCATAGTAGTGGATCTGATCCACGCACTTCTGCCAGTAGCGGTGATAGGTGGTCTGACGCAGATCCAGGTTATGCCAGCCGGGACGGAAGGGTGCCAGAGAGTTCATGTCATGACCGGCGATGGTCACGGAAGCGGTGCCGCCCCGTGCCTTCTCTACATAGTATGCACGGTAGGCATCGGTGGGATAAGGCTCATCGGTCTGCAGCAGATGAGGCGTTGCAGGAGCCTGAAAGATGCGGTTCTTATACACCACATTGCCGACTCTCATGGGAGAGAACAGCGTGGGGTACTCAGGATGTGTCATGGTAGTATCCTCCTTGTATCGTTCATTCAAACGTACCTATTTTACTCGATTATGCTTTCAAATGCAACTATTTTAGCGGGTCATTTTTGTATATCCTGTAACAATTTCTGCCGTTGGGAACAAAATGCCCCGTTTGCCCAGACAAACTGCAATTATTTGTGCTCCGAAATCTGATATCCTGCCTGAGCAAGCCACGAAATGGCCCTGTCCAGCTGCTGCTCCTTCACAAAGATATAGTCCGTATCAAAGGTAGAAACCACGAAGATTCCCACCTTTGCCTGTGCCAGCACCCGGGAGATGTCTGCCAGGATTCCGATGAGGCTGAAATCCAGAGTGCCTTCATCCACATAAAAGCCTCGCCATCCGTCTTCCCTGGCCAGGGTACGCTCCGGCACCATTGCGGTGGGGCAGACCAAGGAGCGTTCTTGCTGAGTCACGCCGGTAAAGCACCATGTTTCCTGTGGCATACGTTCCCCTTCCGGCAGCTTGCAAACGGAGAAATCATCTCGCAAAATCGACAATTTCATAAAAAGCCTCCGTATTTCGCAAAAAGCCCCAATGCCGGAGCATTGAGGCTTTGATTGAAAAAGGAAAAATTAGAATGCGTTGTACCAGTCGGGCTCGTTGGAGTGCTCGAACACATAGGGGTTCTCGATCTCGCCGTGCTCGACCTTCTTGAACCACTCGCCAGCGTTCTTCGCCATGTTCGCCCAGGACTCCAGAGTCTGAGGAGCCTCCATGTCCTTGGTAGCGTAACGGTAGTCGTTAACGCGGGAGATGTACTTCTCGTCCTGCTGAGCGGAGTTCTCATCGCCCAGAGTACCCTCTGCGATACGCAGCAGGGAGCCGTACTGCTCGGAAACAGTGTGCAGCTTCAGATCCTCAACGAAGAGCTTCTTCAGAGGACGCTTCGCAAGGTTCGCCATGATGCAGCGGTTCTCATAGGGCATACGCTTCCACATACGAGCGATTTCCCATGCACGCTCAACAGCCTTACCCTTCTCAACTACCTCGGAAACCATGCCCCAATCCAGCATCTGCTGAGCAGTGAACTGGCGGGTGGTCATCATGTAGTAGTTGCCGCGCTTGGTGCCAAGGAAGTGCTGAGCCATCAGGCCCATGCCGTCGCCGGGAACCAGACCGCCCTGAGCATGGGGAACCTCGATCTTGGTGTCCTCAGTTACGATGGTAACGTCGCACAGGAAAGCGGAATCCCAGTGGAAGCCGGGGCCGGGCATAGCGCCGATGGTGGGAACATCAATATCGAACACCATGTTCTTGATCAGGTTGGTGTCGTCAAAGTACTGATGCTGGAAACGCTGAGTGGGCAGCTCGGAGTAAGTCTCCCAGCCGTTCGCATCGGACTCGATCATCCAGTTGTCGCCGATGTGAGTGAAGATGATGATCTCGTTCTTCCAGTCCATGGACAGGATACGGGTCAGCTGGCTGATTGCACGATGGGACATGCCGGAATGATGCATGGGGCCGTCATTGGTCTTCCAGGTAATCTGGAGAATGCCGTCCTCGCGCTTCATCTCTGCGAAATCCTTGAACCATTCTTTGTACTCTTCAAACTCAGGGAGCTTGACATAAGGAGCCAAAGGCTGTGCCATAGTTAATTCCTCCTAAAATAAATGAATATTGATTTAATAAACCTCTTTTGAGGATTTATCCAAATAACAAGCCGCTATGCGACAAAATTCGCCGGAATACTCCGGACTCATCCCCTTTGGGACACATCCATTATAGCGGAAACATCAGCAAAATGCTTGTTCTTTTCCGCAAATATGTACATTAGGTTTGTTCGATTTGACAAGTGACCATTTCATTTTTGCACTTGCTCAACGCTTTAATAATAGCAACATTCCTGTAAAATGTCAAGAGCTTCGTATGATTCAAAGGTTTGCTTTCAGCAGATATTCACAAAATATGAGCCGCCGCGGCTGCGGCGGCTCATGACCGGAATCACTTTTTCTTCGTATAAGTATTATCGTTATCCAGCGTTGCGTAGGGCTCAGGCCAGGGCACAGTATTCTGCACGGTCTGAGTAATGCTCCAGTCATTATGCAGCGGGCCGGGATCCTCGCAGTCCGGCATGGTTCTGAGTCCGCCGGGGCCGCCAGGGCCACCAGGGCCGCCAGGACCACCAGGACCGCCGCCGGGGCCGCTCTTGGTCTTGAGATAGCTCTCCATTCCGGGGTTGCTGGCATCGCAGCTAATGCTCATGTCCGGGCAAACCTGCTCATGGAGGAACAGCCAGCAGCCGTCTTCAAAGATAAAGTCAGCGCCATAGCGCTCCCAGAGGCCGCTGCATCTGCGCTTTCCATTGTCGCTCACAGCACTGGAGATCAGGCCCGGGGTCAGGAAGAAGGCACGCGCGGTCTTTCCATCATCGGCGACCTCGATGATATCGGTTGCGAGGGAATGGAGGGACAGCTCCATCAGGGGACGGATATCAAAGCCGCCGATCTCCGGCATGGCCTCATAAGCCCCCTGAAAGCGCTGGGTTGCCTTTACATCATACAGGGTAACGGAGCCGTTCCACACGGACTTAAAGCCGCGCATCCGTCCAAAGGCATGCGCCCAGCTGACGTCATCATTCTGGGACCAGATCTGACTCCACTCCTCCGTAGCGTTGGCGCGGGCATGGAGGTAGGTATGGGTGGCATGTACAAACTCCGCTTCCTGGGTTGCAGCGCAGTTCCAGATTCTCTGGCTCAAACTCAGATCTCTGTTCATACGCCTTTGCCTCCTTTCAGCATGGGATGACCCTCGGGACCATAGCTGTCCTCCGGAGTCAGGGTATCATAGGGTTCGGGCATGGGCGGATAGTTATCGGCCCAGTTGTAGGTGTTGTCATGGACGTTCATGGGAATGGTGGGGTTGCCGAACTCCACAGCCAGTGCATCGTCCTTGGGATCAATGTAGGTATCGGCATCGTACTTGGTTCCGGCCTGATAGTTCTGGTCGTTGGTCACCACAATGTGATACAGCTTGAACTTGCCGTCTTCCTTCACAAAGTCGGCGCAAATCTTCAGATACATCCACAGGCCGGAGGCGGTGCCGTCCTCCTTCAGGTCAGACTGCTGACCGATGGAGTACCAGATGCCCTTTGCACTCTGGCCGTCCTTTGCAATCCGGACAATGGAAGTGGACATGGGGCACATATACATACAGCCTGCACCCAGGAGCTTTTCGTCCTCGGGAACGCCCTGCTTCTCGCAATAGGTCTTGAGCTGTGCCTTGCGCTTTGCCCGAAACTCGTCCACATACCAGCGCTGCACTTCGCTTTTGCCGTAGTAGTAGCCATAGTTGGAGCCGTAGGATGCCTTGGCGGCATGGATCGGCTCGGATACCCACAGCTCGTCCAGCTCCTTCTGGCGGAGATCAGCCGCCTGATAGTAGGAGCGCAGGCTCATAAGGTCACGGACTTCTTCGATATCGGTGACCATCTGAATCATATCCGCGTCGGAAAGCCGAGGCAGCGGATAGTGCTTGGGAACGTTGTGTTCAAACCAGGCCGGGGCTTTTTTTGTTGTCCAATCAATCATATCACAAAGCCTCCTTCTCAAACGCCATAGCTGAAGGTCTCAGCAAAGGTCTTATAGGGCTCAGGAAGTCTGGGGGGCTTGGCAGGGCCGCGGGATGCGGAATAGGTCTCATAGACGGTTTCCTTGACCGTAGGCTCGGGCAGCTTGATTTCCTTGAGCTCGCTGAATTCGGGCAGCTCGGGGAAATTATTCTCGGGCATACCCCAGTCCACGCCGTTGGGGCAATGGACATCCTCCACCCGCAGCACGTGCCACAGCTTCATATGTCCGTCTTCCCGCACAAAGTCGGCGCAGTAGTAGCCCCAGGACCAGTTGGTCACAGGACCCTTTTCGGTGATGTCGGTGATGGAGCCCTCCACCATCCAGATGGCCTTGGCGGTCTCTCCGTCCTCAGCCTCCTGCATATAGAAGCTGGTCAGAGGCTCGGCCTTAAAGGGGCCAACGCCGTAAAGCTCCTCATCAGAGAGCTTGCCCAGCTGCTCCGGGAAAATCTTTTGCAGGCATTTGGACTTCTTCGCGGTGGCAGCGCATACCGCCTCGTAGTATTCCTTGACTGCCTGACGACCCACATAGTAGCCGCCATTAAAGCCCAGAGAAATATCATCCCGGCTGCAAAACAGGCTGTCTACAATGGTATCCTCCCTGCACAGGAGGCAGGAAGTTACATACTTACCCATGATGTTCTTGATCTCACGGCGATCCTCAAACCGCTCAGTGAGCTGAAGCGTAGAAAGCATATCATTACTCCTTTCGACTATGTTGACTTTATTATATCGAACCTTCTTCATTTCTTCCAATACCCATTATACATACTTTATAACCGGCGGTTATAAACATAGAAAAACGGCGGCAGGAAAGTCTGCCGCCGTAAGGAGTATTTTCTTCTGCGAATCAGTTGCCGAAGAAATCGAAGGGATTGATTTCCTGACCTTGAGTCTGATCCTGCTGATTTTGCTGGGTCTGATCGTCCTGATTCTGATTCTCGGTGGTGGTTGTGGTAGTTTCCGCCTGCATCTCGTCGAAGGTAATGGTCACATCCAACTTCTCGTTGGTGCTGGTACGATAGATGCTCACCGTTGCGGTGTCGCCGGGGGTATAATCCTTGAGCTTCTGCTTCAGCGCTGCCACGCTGCTCGTCTCGTCACCGTCAATGGCACAGATCATGTCGCCCTCCTGAATGCCTGCCTTGTCCGCGGCGGAGCCGGAGGTCACGCCAGCCACATATACGCCGGTAGGCAGGTTATAGTACTGCGCCACCGTGGTATCCATCGCCCGTACAGAAACTCCCATGGAAACTCTGCCCTTTACATAGCCGTACTGCATCAGATCATTGACAATGCTCATGGCATCGTTGATAGGAATGCAGAATCCGATCCCCTCAACGGATGCGGCATTGCTGTAGCCGGAGCTAGAATACTTTGCCGTGGTGATGCCGACGACATTGCCGTTCATATCAAAGATGGGACCGCCGGAGTTACCGGAATTGATGGCGCAGTCAGTCTGGAACATGTTAATGGTGCTGCCGGTGCTGCTCTCGGAAATCTCACGATCCAGTGCGGAAACATAGCCGACCGTCAGCGTATTGGTCAGCTCGCCCAGAGGGTTGCCGATGGCGCATACCTGCTGACCTACCTGAATGTTATCGCTGTCGCCAATGGAGACGGTGGGGAAATCCTCGTCACCCTCGATTTTCAGCAGCGCCACATCGTTGACCTCATCCGCACCAATCACCGTTGCGTCATACTCCTCGCCTGAAGTGGTCATTACCGTCAGCTTCTCAGCACCCGCTACCACATGGTTATTGGTAAGCACATAGCCGTCCTTGGAAATGATCATGCCGCTGCCGGAAGACTGGGATTCCGCCTGACCCCAATAGGTGGAGGTGGTTCCCTGATTATAAACCAAGACCACAGCATTGACGTAATTCTCGTAAACGTCCTGCGGAGTCATATTGGTAGAGGTAGAGTTTGTGGTCACCTCAATGGTCTTTGTGGAAATGGCACTGTTGTCCTCGGTGTCACTCTCCCCGGAATCATCCTCGGAGTCAGCTGCCGCAACAGTTTCCTGTTTGGCTGCATCACTGTCACCGTTACCACGCCCCAAAAGGGCGACACCGCCGCCGACTGCACCGCCCAGCAGCACGCAGATCAGCGCAATGGCTGCTACGACTTTACCGGAAACGCCCTTCTTTTTCTTCGGCGGCTCCGGGCTGTTTACATTGTAGCCGGACATGGGATTTACCGGAGGAACCGCGCCGCCGCCATAGCCCGGCTGCTGTGTCGGTTCGCTATAATAGCCGCCTTGTGCCGCGCCGGTATCCGTTCCAGCCGCATACGGCGTGCCGTTTCCAAAGGGTGCCTGCCCTGCCGCCTGACCGTAGGCGCCGGCGGGCTGGCTGCCAGCGGGCGCCGCAGAAGCCGCTGGCTGAACAGGCGGCACCTGAGATACCTGAACGGGTGTTGCGGGCTGTGCGGGCTGCGCTGTCGGAATCGGCTCCCTGCTCAGGTTCCCAGACGAATGATAAAAACCGGATGTATTAGTTCCCTGATTGGCATCCGGCTGTGCCGGCGTCTCAGGAGTAAAGCTCTGCTGATTGTCGAATTCATTGCTCATGATGGTACGCTCCTTTTGCTTCTTTTTGTTTACGACCATATGATAATTTGAAATTATGTCCAAAATATAGACAGACTCAAAACGTTATTTGAACATTACTTGAAATTATTTTGTCGAACCGTTACCCCAGATTGTACATTCCAGCGTCCAGCAGGGTTTGCAGGCAGAGATTAACCTCCTCATCCGTAAACAGCTGGGCGTATTTTCCCTTAGACACCAGTGCTTCCGGGGTCAGCTCCAGCCGCTTCTTCTCCTTTAGCTTCTCAAACTGGCGGGTCTGCTGCCCACGGGAGAGCAGCTGCTGCACAGCTTTTGCGCCGCCCAGCTTTTCCGCCTGCTGCCGGAGCCGCGGCTCCCCGATGCCGGTCACCGCTTCCGCTTCTGCAAGCACTCGAAGCAGCTCCGCCGTGAATTCCGTCTCTAATTTTGTCATGGTCTTCCCTCTTTCCAAGCTAGCTTTGCCCAAAACGCGGAATGATATTCCTGCCTTGGGTGGAAAAACAAGGCGTATCCCGCTGCGATACGCCTTGTCCTGTTTACAGTTTTTCCAGTGCATCCACCGCAGGGGCAATGGCGTCTACCTTTGCATGCTCCAGCAGACCTTCATCCATGGCCTGCGCCACCAGCGGATCAATGGGCAGCTTGCACAGCACCGGCAGCCTCAGCTCTTTGGCTACGCTGTCGATCTTGCTCTTTCCGAACACCTCGATCTGCTTTCCGCAGTCCGGGCAGGTGAGATAGCTGTAGTTCTCCACCAGGCCCAGCACAGGAATGTTCATCATCTCCGCCATTTTCACGGCCTTGGTGACGATCATGCTCACCAGATCCTGAGGAGACGTGACCACAATGATCCCGTCAATGGGCAGGCTCTGGAACACCGTCAGCGGCACGTCGCCGGTTCCGGGAGGCATATCCACAAACAGATAGTCCACGTCTTTCCAAATGACATCCGTCCAGAACTGCTTCACCACGCCCGCCAGCACAGGGCCGCGCCAGATCACAGGATCCGTTTCGTTCTCCAGAAGCAGGTTTACGCTCATCACGTCGATGCCGGTTTCACTGCGCAGAGGGATCAGTCCCTCCTCGCAGCCGTTGGGCCGTCCGTGAATATTGAACGCCGTGGGAATGGAGGGACCGGTAATATCCGCATCCATCACTGCGGTATGCTTGCCCCGGCGATTTAATTCTACCGCCAGCATGGAGGTAACGGTGGATTTGCCCACGCCGCCTTTCCCGCTGACGATGCCAATGACCTTTTTCACGCTGGACAGGGGATTTGCCTGAGCCAGCAGGCTCTCCGCCTGACGGCTGGCGCAGCCGCTTTCACCGCAGGAGGAACACTGTCCGCCGCAATTCTCGCTCATATCATTCATCCTTCCTAAGCTTTTCAAGCTGAAATTCTGCGCCGAATTCGGCAGCAGAGTATTTATATCAGTATTGTACCCTATTTTTCAGGAATTTGAAAGCCCCAGTTCAAAGAAAATCAGCTCTTCGGGGATTACACCCTGATGAAGCACCTGCCGCACGCCCCGAATCGCAAAGCCGCAGCCGGTATACAGCGCCGTGGCAGGCAGATTGCCCTTTGCGGTGTCCAGACGCATGGCGGTCATGCCCTGCCGACGGGATTCCTCAATCCCGAAGTGAACCATTTTCCGCCCGAATCCACGTCCCGCCTGACTAGGCGGAACGCAGAGGGTATGGATCACGCTGACTTTATCCGGCTCCGCAGGAATTTCCCACGGAACGCTCTTGTAATCCTCCGCCTGCGTATGGTTGAGGATCATGCTGGCCCCCAGCGTCTCCCCCTCCATCAGCACCCAGAGATTGTCAAGGTTTTCTTCCGCCCACTGGCGGTTGGGGTACACGTCCAGCACCCAGCCGGAATAGTTCTCCTCCGGCTTGATGTTTTCCAACAACTCCCGATAGCTGTTTTCCACGGCGTCCAGATCCGCCTTCGTTGCCTTCCGAATTTCCATGACTCCGCTCCTTAGCTCCCACTTTGAAATGCGGCCTTTACAAAGGCAAATACTTCCCGTAACGTATAGTTAACTCGATAGAACCACCGATCCGTATGTGCCGACACTGCGCAGGTCTCGATGTCCAGAGAATCGGCGATGTAAGCCGCCCGGCGCTGGTGAAATTCGCTGGTAATCAGCGCGATCTCGTGCTTCGTGCCGCCGCTCTGCCGGATGATCTCCATGCTGTTCATCAGATTTTCACGTGTGGTATGGCTCTGATCCTCCAGGATCAGCCGCTTCGGATCCGCCCCCATGGAAACCAGCGTATCGTACATGCACTTTGCTTCCGTCTCCGGCTCGTCTCCCCCCTGCCCGCCGGACAGGATGACCTTGGCCTGAGGGTTCTTCTCCATGAACTCCATAGCAGCGGCCAGACGGTTCCGCATGATCCGGGAGGCTGTGCCGTTATCCTGCACCGCAGCCCCCAGCACAATGGCATAGTCCGCCTTCTCCGCCTGTTTCCAATTGGTTTCGCCGCTGGCGGTAATAATCCCCATGGCAGCCATTAAAATCACTACTCCCGCTGACGCTGTTACCGCCAAAATCTGAATTGCCGTCTGCTTTTTCTTGCTGGGATGAAGCCACAATGCCGCAGAGCTCCCCATAACCAGCCCCAGTCCCAGCAGCACCACGCCGGTGGGCTGCATATGAAGGGGCAAAAACAGCATTGCCGCGCCCACAGCCAAAAATATCGCTGCAAATATCCATAGCTTTTTCATATTACGCCTCCAAATCTCCGGAAAGCTGTTCCCACTGAGCGTACATTTCCTCCAGTGTTATCTGAGCCTTGGTCTGCTCCTTCAGCAGTTCCTGAAGTCTGGCATAATCCGAGGACGCTTCTTGAATCTTCGTCTCCAGCTCCTCCAGCAGCAGCTCCTGCTTTTCAATCTCCCGTTCCAGCTTGGCAATTTTCTTTTCCAGCTGCTTGGTGTTCTTCTTCTGCACCGCTTCCTCGGTGTAGGTGCGCTCCTTTTTCTCCTTGGGCGCCTTCGTCTGCTGGGGCTGCATGGCGGTCTGCCGCTGCTTCATGGCCTTGAACTGCCGGTAGTTCCCGTGGAAGTCAGAGATATGTCCGTCCTCCAGTTCCCATACGCGGGTGGCAAACTGGTCGATGAAATACCGGTCATGAGACACAAACAGCAGCGTCCCCTGAAAGCCCGCCACAGCGTTTTCGATCCATTCGCGGGAGGCTATATCCAGATGGTTGGTCGGCTCATCAAGGATCAGCAGATTGATTTCCTCATCCATGAGCATACACAGTCTCAGACGGCTCTGCTCGCCGCCTGACAGGGCGGCAACAGGCTTGAATACATCTTCCCCGGAAAACAGGAATGCGCCCAGACGGTTTCTGGCGGTCTGGGTGGAGTAATTCTTTTCATAGATCATCGTATCGAGAATGGAGCGCTCCGGATGGGCAAAATGGATGATCTGCGGGAGATATGCCATTTTCACCGAAGGGCCGAACTTGATCTTTCCGCCGGTGGGCTTCTCCTCCTTCATCAGGAGCTTTAAAAACGTGGACTTGCCCGTTCCGTTGTCTCCCAACAGCGCAATACGGTCGCCGCCCTGCACCAGAAGGTTCACATCAGAAAACAGCGTCCGATTTTCAAAGCCCATAGAGAGATCCCGCAGCACCATGACCTCGTCTCCGTGGAACTCCCGCTGTCCAAA
This sequence comes from uncultured Eubacteriales bacterium, assembly GCA_905202605.1. Classification (GTDB taxonomy): domain Bacteria; phylum Bacillota; class Clostridia; order Oscillospirales; family Oscillospiraceae; genus HGM13006. The sequence goes on along the minus strand of CAJKSU010000027.1, from coordinate 3,980 downwards.
GGAGGCCTGCATGGTCTTTTCTCTGGTGGGCCGCTCGGTTTTCTGGATACGGTCAATGCGGCTCTGGATGCTCATGGCACGGCGGTACAGGGTTCGGTTGTTGATGCCCCAGCCCTTCATTCGCTCCATGGTGTAGGAAAGCTGTGCCACCTTGGCCTGCTCCTGCTCGTACTGCTTGAGCTGAAGCTCAAACCGCGCCTCCTTTTCCTCCACATAGAAGGAATAGTTGCCGCTGTAGTTCTCGGCCTGTCCGCCCCGCAGCTCTACGATCCGCTCCACCACCTGATCCAGAAAATAGCGGTCATGGGAAATGGTCAGCACCGTCCCCTTGAATTTCAGCAGGTACTCCTCCAGCCATTCCACGCTTTTCATGTCAAGATGGTTGGTCGGCTCGTCCAGCAGCAGGATATCCGTCTCCTCCAGCAGCAGCCGCGCCAGATTGACCCGTGTTTTCTCACCGCCGGAGAGCATGGAGAATTCCTGCGTGCGCATTTCCTTTGGAATGCCCAGACCGTTGCAGATTTTATCCACGCTGACATCCATCTCATAGCCGCCGCCGGACTGATAGCGTTCACCCAGCCGGTCATACTCCCTGAGCATGGCATCTGTCACCTGCTCGGACATCTGCTGCTCCAGCAGCTGCATTTTCTTCTGGATATTCCGCAGCTCCAGAAATGCGCAGCGCAGCACATCCTCCACAGTGTAGCCCTGAGGATAGCGGGGAATCTGAGAAATCAGCCCCACCTTTTTGCCCTGTGCGATCTCCACAGTGCCTTCGTCATAGTCGATCTCCCCGGTGAGAATTCGGAACACCGTGGTCTTCCCCGCGCCGTTTTTCCCCAGTAAGCCGACCCGTTCCCCCTGCTGCACCTCAAAACTCAGGCCGTCCAGCAGGTTCTTCCCTACCTCAAAGGATTTCACCAGATCTTTTACAAAAATGTCTACCATAATTTTCTTATCCTATCCGTCGAAAAGGCCGTCACTGCGTGAGGACGTCCGGTGCAGCAGTGCATCCCGCAGAATGCACCGCCGCAATTTCTCCCCTTCCCCGCAATGACGGCCTATCTATAAACTACTAGAAGCAGAATGCAGCCTTAGCCTCTGGAATAGTTCGGCGCTTCCTTGGTGATGGTAATGTCATGAGGATGGCTCTCAATCAGACCAGCGCTGGTGATCCGTACAAACTGGCCTCTGGCCTGAAGCTCCCCGATGGTGGGACAGCCGCAGTAGCCCATACCGGAGCGGATGCCGCCCAGCAGCTGATATACGGTATCAGACAGGCTTCCCTTATAGGGAACGCGGCCTTCAACGCCCTCAGGCACCAGCTTGGAATTGCCCTCCTGGAAATACCGATCCTTGGATCCCTGCGCCATGGCTGCCAGAGAGCCCATTCCGCGGTATACCTTGAACTGGCGTCCCTGATAGATCTCCGTCTCTCCGGGGCTTTCCTCGCAGCCCGCCAGCATGGAGCCCATCATAACAGTGGATGCGCCTGCTGCCAGTGCCTTTACGATATCACCGGAATACTTGATGCCACCGTCGGCGATAATCGGTACGCCAAACTGCTTTGCTGCGCAGGCAGCGTCATAAATGGCGGTGATCTGCGGTACACCAATACCGGCTACCACACGGGTGGTGCAGATAGAGCCGGGGCCAATGCCAACCTTTACACAGTCTGCACCAGCTTCAATGAGCGCCTTCGTACCCTCATAGGTTGCCACATTGCCAGCAATCAGCTGTGCATTGGGAAACTGCTTTTTGATATTGTGTACACACTCCAGAATATTCTTGGAATGGCCATGTGCGCTGTCCAGTGCCAGCACATCCGCTCCGGCCTCCAGAAGGCCTCCCGCACGCTGCACCACATCAGCAGTCACGCCGATGGCAGCACCGCAGAGAAGCCGTCCGGACTCGTCACGGGCAGAGTTGGGATACTTATCTGCCTTCTCAATATCCTTGATGGTAATCAGACCCTTGAGCCGGAACTCAGCATCTACAATGGGAAGCTTCTCAATCTTATTACGCCGCAGAATCTCCTTGGCGTCCTCCAGAGTGATGCCCTCCGGAGCGGTCACCAGATTCTCATGGGTCATAACCTCAGAAATGGGACGGCTGAGATCGGTTTCAAACTTCATGTCGCGGTTGGTGATGATGCCAACCAGCTTCCGGTCCTCCACGCAGATGGGAACACCGGAGATCTTATATTTCCCCATGAGGTTGTCTGCATCCTGAAGCGTGTTCTCAGGGGCAAGATAGAAGGGGTTGGTAATGACGCCATTCTCAGAACGCTTTACCATGTCCACCTGTTCGATCTGCTGCTCAATGGACATGTTCTTGTGGATGATACCGATACCGCCCTCTCTTGCCATAGCAATAGCCATCCTATACTCGGTAACAGTATCCATTGCAGAGGATAGCAGGGGAATATTCAGGTGAATTTTCTTTGTAAGCTGTGTGCCAAGAGAAATCTGGCGGGGTACCACGTCGCTGGCTGCAGGGATCAGCAGAACGTCGTCGAAGGTTAGACCTTCCTTGTAGAACTTCTGCGCCGGATTGTCATTTACCATCATGCAAACCTCTCCTTTGTTTTCCGTAGATTTATTATGATATTCTACTCATTTTGCGCCTTTTCGTCAAGGATAATTCAATGATAGGGCTGAAATTGTATAGTTGCCTCAAAGCGGCGTTTCCCATCGTCGCTGCATCCGTCAATATAACAACTGCTTTCCGCCAGAACCCGGCAAACCTCCATAGTCTCTCCCGCCTTGCACTCCTGAGAATAGTTCAGCTGCAGCTCGGAAACAAACCGCCCCTCCAGCTCCTGCGCCGTGAGTGCGTCCATCAGAACGTCCGCATATTTGGTGTTATTCATATGACCGTTGACGTCCAGATCGGAATAGCGCACCGTCCGATCATAGATGTGTTTTTTCTCCTTGGGGCAGCGGATCAGCCGCAGCTGCCGCTCCTTGACCTGCTCTGGCGGCTTGGACACCGCGATATTCTCAATAGAGCTGGGACGGAGCATCTTCCTGCTGTCGGTGTCAGCTACCACCCACGCTGCAACTGCCTGACCAACCTGCTCATTTCCCACATACATGTCATAGTCCCGGTAGACAATCAGGCTGGACGCTCCCCGGTGCCAGGTCTTAATGGTCAGCTGTTCCCCGGCGTGGAGCGGACGAGTCACCTGATACCAGACTCGCGCCAAAATCCAGCAGGCGTGATATTCCTCTACCAGATAGTCCCGATCCATGTGCAGGATCGCCGCGTGATCCGTCCCCATCTCCTGAAGCAGCTGGAGCATCGCAGAGGGACGAATGTTGTCGTAGAGATCCACCGCCGCCGTGCCGATCTCTATGATTCTTGTATAAATCTCGTTCATATGTCTTGCCTCATTCAATCTTAGACTGGTAATTTTTCCGTTTTTCCTGTATACTAAAGGGACGCTGCCGCAGGTAGCAGCTCATATCATATTTATTATACACAGTTTTATCTCAATAATCAAGGCGGAGGGATTTCGCCCCTCCCCGGAAAGGCGGAGAATCATGGCAGAACAGCTATATACCATTCCAATCAATGAGGCCTTTGATGTCAAAGAGGGCTGTCCCCTCTGTCGGCTTCGCCATCAGCTGGAGGAGCAAAGCCTCAGCTATATCATGGGTGCCGCCATGATGGAGCCGGATGTACGGATTGTGACCAATCAGCTGGGGTTTTGCCGGCGTCATTTTCATCGTATGCTGGGCATGGGAAACCGCCTGAGTCTGGCGCTAATGCTGGAGAGTCATTTAGACAGCGTTGCGCAGCTGGTTCCGGAGGAATCCGGTCAAAAGCCCGGACGTTTGGGCAAGCTCAGAAAATATGACGGTGACTCCCCTGCCCCGCAGATCAGTGCTCAGGTCGAAAGCTGCTTTGTCTGCCGCCGTGCCAAGGAGGCAGAGGGAAAAATCGTCTCCAACGTGATTTACGTTTGGAAAAAGGAT
>CAJKSU010000026.1 GCA_905202605.1 uncultured Eubacteriales bacterium | reverse complement strand
ATAGTCCAGTGATTCCTCAAAATCTCCCGCCAACGGCTGGTAGGCGCCGGAGTAGCCCTCCCGGACGCCATGGTACACATCGTCATAGTTGTCGTTGACGGTGGAGATCACAGCCTCCTGCACCGCATCCCGAACCCCCTGGGCCACGATGAGCAGACGGAAATATTCGCTGATGCAGCACATCAGCATTACCAGCACCAGCACAATGGCAATAATCAGGGGGAAGGCCACGCCGCGCCGGTCTTTCAAAATCTGCCTGAGTCTGTTCATTTCCAGTACACCTCCGACTTTCCTGTGGCATCTGCCCGCAGGGTGATGGGGAAACTGCCAAAGCCGGCAAAGAGACCGAGGTCGATCTCATGAGTGAGCGTGACCGTGACCTCCTCGTTGAGCTGGATGCGGCCGGTATCGCTCCATTCAATCTCCGGGTCCAGGCCGGTCTGCTCCCGCAGGGCCTGTTCCCGGCGGTCAGTTTCCGGCCCGATCCTGCCGGCGATTTCCGCCTCACGCACCAGTTCAGTGGCAAAGGTATCGAGCTGCTGTTTGGCAATAAAGGCTGGGAGGACCTGCACTGCCAGCGCGATCACCAGCATGGCGCAGAGCACCAGGACGCACACATCGATGTATCCCTCTCCGCGTCGGGATCTCAAAATCCGTTTCAGCACATGGTTACCTCCTCGCCTAAAGTCAGATCCCTTTCCTGACACTGAGCATTATATTCGCTCAAAATACTGGAGATAGAGCTTTCCGATGAAAGATCAGTTTTATCACTTGTCAGGAATTGGTATAGTGCTTCCACAGGATTTTTTGGCTTAAGGATTAAATCCAAGTCATCATCGTCGAGTTCATAACTGTCATGGATAAGAGCAGAAAGCAGGCTTTCCTTTGCCGCAGTTTCAGCTGAATGGCGATAAATTTCATCGGCAGATAGCTGCTTCACCCTTTGAGCATATTCCTTCATTTCATCTTCCGCACGATCAATCAATCGATAGATGCTGCCTGTATAGTCCATTGGGCACCTCCTCTCTTAAAACATCCCGCCCAGGGAATGGATAATCTCGTAGATGATGATGGACAGATAAGTCACCAGGAAGCACATGAGCAGGACAAAGGAGAATACACGGATCTTAGGCGGGATTTTCATGGCCTTTGCCTTGAGGCGCTGGAGTTCCAGCTGCTTCATATCGTGGCTGAGCATCTGAAAGTAGTGGACCCCGTTGTCGCCTCGCAGCACGCCGATGAGTCCGCGGACAATGTCCGAAAGCAGCGGAGAGTTGAACCGGGCCTCAAAGCGGGTCAGCGCCGCCTCATAGGAGCCGGAACGCATATCCGCGGTGAGGACATCCAGTTCAGCGGAGAAAACAGGACCGGAATTCTGCTTATAATGCTCAATCATGCTCAGCACATCCCGGCTGGCGGCCAGTTCTTGGGTGATGGTGGCCACGAACCGGGGCAGTTCCGCCTCAATCTCGTCCCTCTTGGCAGAGAGTTTTTCCTCCGCCCTGCGAATCTCTTTGAAATAAACCGCCACCGCCAGAAGAACAACTATCAACGCCAACATTGGGAAAATCAACAGGCACGGAATCACCGTCAGCAGCACTGCACCGGTCTTGATCATGGCAAAGGCGGTGTACTCCTCCGGTGTCATGTTCAGCCCAGCAGCGGCCAGCGTATTTTTCAGACGGCCCCGCTTATACTCATCCATATGGATGTGTGGGGCCAGCTTGATCGCCCAGCCCATGAGCAGGGCCTCCACACTGCGGGCCTGCTTCTTCTCCTGGCGGCCCACCGAGAGCATGGCACGCTGGGTGGCCAGACGGGGGAGCCTGAGCAGATCAGCCGTCAAAAGAAACATACCCAGCGCAAGGAATATGCCAAATAAAAACAGAAGGAAAGTCATGGTTGTTTTGTTCACCTCCACATAAAAACAGAGCCAGTACACGACAGATGTGTACCGGCCCTGTTTTTCTTCTTATGCTGTATTACAAGGCACTCTTTCTATAGCATTATTGCATCACATCTAACTCCGCAACAAATGACGGATCAAAGTCATCCCGCCAGTTTCGATAGTCAGGATACAGTCCCAAACCCTTTCGGATGAGCTCCCGGTTTTCCGGGGTGTCAATATAGATACCGTCCGGGATGCCGTCCATCCCATAGATGAGCCGGACCCCATCCTGCTCCGCTGCCTTTGCTGCTTCAAAATCTCCATCATAGAGCGCCATGTCATCGATGCGTTCTACATGGAGGGCCTCCGGAATATAGGAACCATGGTTGATCGTTGCGGTAATAAAATAGCCCTTTTCCTGGTTACTGATGAGGATCACCTCCGATACTCAATGGGCTGGGTCAGCTTGATGACCGCTGCGGTGCTGATGAACATCACAGCGGCAATGGCTGCCAACAGCGCCTGCCCCAGCGGGGTGTGCATCAGAACATCGTACCAGTCCTGATTGAGCCAGTACAACAGCGGGATATTGCCGATGACCAGCACCTGCATGGTGATAAACTCCTTGCGGGGCTCAAACACCAGATTCTCCAGCTCACCGTTGACGATCCGCATATCGGAGAGTTTAGCCACGATGGGAGTCAGGATGGTCTTGAGCCCCCGGTCGTGTCGGCAGGTCAGCAGAGCGGCCACCCACTCCCGAAACACGGCGTTGTCGATCTTCGTCCCCATGTCCTGGAGGGCGGCGTCCACATCGGGGTCCACCAGCTTGATCCGGGTGAGAAACTCCACAAACACACTCCGGACGGGCGGGTTGAGATAGTCAATGTTTTCCTCCACTGCCGTCTGGATGTCCTCATTGCGGAGATAAGCTGTGGTGATGATAGAGAGGGCGGTTTCCAGTTCAGCGGCAATGTTCTTTTTGTAGTGATTTGCGGTCAGACGGATAAACCAGAACGGCACGAACATCATGCCCACCGCCAGCACCGGCACCAGGAAGAGGTTGCCCAGCGTCAGGGCGAAGGCGGCCCCTACCAGAAAAAGAAGCAGGGACAGGGCGCACACCATGGGAAACTTGGCGGCCCGGCCAGTCATCCGCAGAATGGTCTGTGTCTCCTCGATTTCCCGGCGCAGAAAGGATTTCTTTTTGCGCCGTGTACTCTCATTAACCTCCGACCGGATGCTTTTGGGCTTACTGGTGATTCTGCGGAACACCCCTTCAGTGAAGTCCATAGGGGAGATGTGTAAAAGGACAAAACAACCTGTGATCAGCCCTATACAGGCAATCAACTGGATCAGATTCATACAGATTCGCCTCCTTCCTTGCCGGTTTCAGGTTTGGCAGGCGGCTTGGACTGTGCGCTCCTGGTCTTCGGAGCGGGCGTTGCCTGTCCTGCCTTTGCCGGACTGGAGCCTGACTTACCCTTAGAGGGAGCGGACTTTTTGCCCACGAGCTGAGTCAGCACCTCCTGCGGCATACCATTGTCGATGAACCGCTTCTGCAGGCTTTCCGAGATGGGGTTGACCGCCTCGTGGCGGCCCTTAATACGGTATTTGCCGTCCTCCAACCGGTTTTCTTCGATTTTGAAGTGATAAAGGGTGTTGTACCGGCGCTCCCCAGTGGGCAGGATCTCACACTCCATGATCTCCATGATTTTACGGCTCTTATCCTCCAGCTGCTTGGCGAACACCACGATGGGGAATGCCTCGGTGACCAGATCCATGAGGGTATCGTCGGCCATCTCGTGCTTACGCTTGCAGAGGGTGACCATACGCCGCCATGTAGCCTGGGATGAGTTGGAATGAATGGTGGTCAACACGCCGTGGCCAGTACGGGCGGCCTCCTGTGCGGCATACGCCTCCGCAGACCGCATCTCGCCCACACAGATGATGTCGGGGTGGTACCGCAGGGCCATGTCCAGCAGCATATCCTGATCGATATTCTGCTTGGCGTTCTCGCTCTCACGGGTGATGGTGTGGATGACGCTGTTGCACACCCGGCCATCTTTCTCCCGCACCAGGTCCAGCTCACGGGAGCCGTTCTCGATGGTGAAAATACGCTTGTTGTCCGGGATGGTGGTCAGGAGCCAGCCTGCCACCGTAGTCTTGCCGGAACCGGTGGCCCCGGCAACGCAGACGGAAACGCCGTAACGCAGGCAGGCGGCCAGAAAGTCCAGCATGGGGCCTGTGGCTGTTCCACCTTTTACGAAGTCCTCTTTCTGCATATTCTGCGGGTTGACGATACGGATGGATGCCGTGACGCCCACATCCTCGTCCACCAAAGGGGTCTTGAGGACCGCGATGCGGATGTTCTTGCTGAGATGGCCCAGGACGGCGGGACTGGCATTGTCCAGCACCATACCGCTGACATGGAGCATACGGCGGATCACATTGACGGCGTGTTCAGGGCTGTCGAAATGTTCCTCCAGCTTGACCGTTTCGCCATTGGCGTACAACACCTCGATATCCCGCCAAGAGTTCACATTAATCTCCTCAATGCCGGTTCCGAAGATGTACTTGGTGAGCAGGCCGAACTCGGCCATCTCCGTGTAGAGGGCGTCCACCAGCTGGTCGCCGGAATAGCCTTTGACCGCGATGCGCCGGTCCTGCACATATTTGGTGATGTACCGTTTGATCTGGGCCTTGGCGTCTTCATCGCCGCCCTCGGTGATGAGGGCGGAATACTTGCCGGAGATATATTCCTGCACATCCTGCAGGACGGTGTTGAAATCCTGCCCTTCATTCTCCGGGGTGAAGAAGAGAGAATGCGCCCGATAGCCGCCTGCAGACTCTGTATTCAGGGACCGCCTGGGGAGATCCTCCGCCATGTTCACGCTATCTGTGGGATCAGCTTCAACCCCTGTCCCATCATCAGCTGGGGCGTGACGCAGCGGCTCATCTGCGGGCTGGGGTTCTCCAACGCCGGCTTCATGCTGATTCTGACCCATATTGCCGCTTACCGGGCAGTCCGGGCCGAAATAGAGGGGGAGTTCTTTTTTCCGCCCGTCCGGACCTGTCGTGATATGTGTTGCGGCGGCTTTCTCAGCGGACGCTTTGGGAGCGAACAGGGACTGACTTCGCTTCTCGCCTAACACCCAAACACCTCCCTGGCAATCTTCTCGATCTCCTTGCGGAATACCCGGCTGTCCTTCATGGATAGGTCCGCCAGCAGGTTGCCGGCCAGATACTGTCCCTCCAGCTCCGCCGAATGGGGCAGCGTGAAGGCCACTGTCCCCAGCGCCTGACTCATGTGATCCCCGGCCTGCTGGGACTTTACATTGCTGGCGGTCTTGTACTGCTTGTCCGTATCCCATTTGGCATCCCGCAGGAGGGGAAGTTGGCTGGACAGGTAGCTGATGCTCTTGAGGTCGGCGTTGGCCAGCCGCAGGACGGAATCCGCCTCCATGAGCGCCACAGCGGAGAGGATGTCGTTGGCGATGTAACTGCCGCAGTCAATGACCACATAAGGAGCGATCTCCCGCAGGCAGTCGATGAGCTCCCGCGCCTGCACCTCGTTGTAAGGCGGGTAGGTGTACTCATTCTCTCCCTTGAGCATCCCCAGCATGGTGAGGTAACCCAGGCGTTTGTGGGTGACCAGGTTGTTCTTGACCAGATTCTCCGACACATGGGCGGCGGCCAACACGCTCCCGAGGGAACGCTCGCACTCCAGATCTGCCGCCGGGCAGATACAGGGAAGCATTGGGGCTGTCATGTCGCAGAGAAGGAGGATCACATTCCGGCGCTTGTCGGCCAGATACTTGGCCAGCCGCACGGCCACGGTGGTCTTGCCGCTGCCGGGGCTGCCCCACACCGCCAGCACCCCGCCGCTCTGATCCTCCTGCTCACAGGCGTCCTCCTGGCCACTTCCTCGGGAAAAAATACCCGCTTTCTTGAAGTTCAGCATCAGGCCACCTCCTCGGTTTTCGCGGGCGCCTCCGTTTCTGCGGTTTCGCTGGAGTCAGCGGCGGGTTCGGACTCTGCGGGATTCTCCTGTGGTTTCTCCTCGGGGTCCGGCTCCGGGGGATACAATTCCAGAATGATCTCGTCTTGAGAGGTCAGGAACTTGTCGGCATTCTCCCGGTCGCCCCGGTAGACCAGCGCCAGATGGATGGTCCCCTCGGCCTCCAGCTCGGCCAACACTTTGGCCTGCTCGGGGGACACCAGCAGGGTGACAGTATCGGGCAGTTCCTTGTCATCCTCCTCGTCCACAGGCTCACCGGTGTTGGCGTCATAGCCGGAGGAGGCGGTAACACTGATAATCTCCACATACTGCAGCTCAGCGGGGACAACGGTCTGGCCCTGCTGCTTGTAGTCCGGGGCGATCACCGACACAATGTCGCCGCTCTGCAGCTTGCCGGAGAGCCCCTCCGCAAAACTTTTGATGGACACGGAGATGGCCTGCTGGCTCCCGTCCAGGCTGTACAGGTAGGCGTTTTCCGCTGCTGGGGCGTCTGAGAGTTTGGAAGGGATGATATAGTCGCCCACAGCCAGATCCGCAGTAGCGTATTTACCCACGACGCTCTCTTTCTGCCGAAGGACATCCTCTGGGAGATTATAGCCGCCCACCTCCACGATCTGAACCATGCTCTCGGTGATCTCATCGCCGGCCCGGATGGGCTGGACTACCCGCACGATCTCAGCTTTCTGGCTGACGCTCTGGTTGAACAGCGGGGTCAGACCGAAGCAGATCAGCAGGGAGAGCAGGATGCAGATTACACCGACCACGGTGCGATTTTTCAAAAAACTCATACTGGCATTTCCTCCTTGATTTCATGTTGGGTCGGAAAGTCCGGGCATTACGCCCGGACCGATCTGGCCCTTCTGCTCCGCTTCAACCGGGGCAGAAGAATGGCGGCCGCCGTCAGGGGCAGGGTCACGCCAACGATGGTGAGCACAGTCTTTCTCGTTACATGGAACTTCTTCATAGCAGTCAACCTCCAAAACAGTATAGTGCGGCAAAGCCGATGGATAAAAATGGTCCCAGCGGTAGCGCCGCCCGTGTCATTGCGGGTAGCGGATGATGAATGAATTTTTGAAATAACATAGCGGTGCAGAAATACAGCACCGCCAGCAGCAGACCCAGCGCCATCCCCCAGATCCCCCGCCAAAAGCCCAGCACAAAGCCGGCCGCAGCAGTGAGTTTGATGTCGCCGCCGCCCATGCACTCCGGCCGGATCAGGGCGGCAATCAGCAGGGGCAGAGCCGCCAGCACTCCAAAAAACTGGGCGGGGCTGAAGGAGATCAGCCCCGCCGCGGCGGTCAAAAGACAGAGGAAATCCGGGATAGTACGCTTGCGGCAGTCCACCGCAGAGGCAGCGGCCAGTGCCGTGAGAAACAGGAACGCCTGCACCGGGTATCAGCCCTTGTAGTCAAACATTTCCTCTACGCGCTCGGTCACGGTGGGCAGGACGGTGTCCCCGAACAGAGTGTAGAGGCCAGCCAGGAGCAGGGCGCCCAGCACCACGGCAATCAGGATCTTGATGGCGGTGTCGATGTAGCCCTCGCCGCGAGTGTTGCAGAGAGGGGCGGACAGGTGGGCACGGGCGCAGGTCATGGCGCAGTGGGCCTTGCAGGTCATCGTCTTTACGGTGTTGGACATCTTGTTGAACATCTTCTTCATAGAGAGTTCCTCCTCAAAATTTTAGATTGTTGATTGTTGTGTGGTCAGTGGGTCACATACCCATCTTCTGAGCCTGCTGTGCCGTGGGGTCCGGCGCGGACTGGGGAGAGCGGTTCATCCCCTGCGTCAGTGCCTGCTGGTAGGCGGTCACGACAGCCGATTCCAGTTCGGCGCGTGCCTCCCGTGTGTACGGAAAACAGATGTCCTTGATTTCACCCTTGCTGTTGATCTGGCCGGGCATGGATACAAACAGCCCATTGCTGCCCTCCATGAGCTTGACGCCCCGGACGGCAAAACAGCCGTTGATGTTCAGCGATGCGGTGGCCCGGCAGGGACCGTCAAACTGGATAGAGTGGATACGGACATCATACTGCATGGGAAGGACAGGAGTATCCTGCTGGGAAACCTCTCCCTGGGGGTTTTCACTTGTGGTCTGCGCTTTTGCCATGGTGGGTTCCTCCTTTTCTGAATATAAAAAATAAGTGGCTTTTCCGCTCTTGGGTCACAGGGTCATGGTCATGCCTGATTCCTGCTCCGGGGCTTTCAGTTGGACGGGGACGATAGCTGTGCGGTCCACATAGTAGAACTCGCTGCCGGAATCGTCGTAGAGTTCGACAAGGTCTGAGATGGCCAGCGGCTGTCCGTCGCTGCCCAGGGACCTGCGACAGAATGCCTCCCAGATCCCATCCAGACTGTTGGTGCTGACAGTGCCGTCAAACACTGCCTGGTAACGGGTAAGGTCAGGTCCGCCATATTCACCACTCATGCGGTCCAGCCCAATGAAGCGCATGGCGGCGGGAGCTGAGGGGCCGAGCTGCCAGATACGGCAGGATTTCAGGGCTGGCCCGTTGTCTGCTGCCTTCTGGTATCCACCGCTGGAGAGACGGTCATAGATGCCGTCCTCCCACCGGACAGCCAGCCCCTTCCTTGCCAGCCAGTCCTCCAACTCCTCACGGCGGAACATGGAGTCCGCCACCACTCCTTGTTCTGTCCTGTAGCCCACTGGATTCCCATAGTAGAGCAGACATCGATTTTTCATTTCCACACTTCGCATGGCGGCATATCTCCTTTCTGCGGTTAAGTCATTTCCATCCCTCCCATGCCTGCGTTCTGCCCTTGAAACTCCTCCAGCTTTTCTCTGGCCCAGCCGGGGAGGAATTCCTCTTTCAGAACGCCGGTGAAGTCTGTGCGGTTCCATCTGGTCTGCTCTCCATCGCCCAGGCAGGTACAGCGGATAGACCGACCGACAGCGTGGGGGCTGCATCCAAAGCCGTCATGGGCCAGAGCTGGTTCTGGGGCGTCCAGCAGGACTCCTTGAGGGTGTCTGGACTGAGCACCAACACCCGGCCCTCATAGTCCAGAGATTCATAGGAGTTGGGTTCGCAGTGCTCCGGCCCAAATAGTTCCAGCTTGCCGTATGCCTCCCTCACTTGACTGATAAATGCGTCCAGATACGCCAGGGCGGTGTCCACTTCAAAATAACGGTTATGGGCATCATCGGGTGGGACATAGGCTTTCTTTTGCCATTCTTGGTTTTCCGCGCTGAGCTGCTCCTTGTAAGGCCCCAGCCTTTCTATCGTGTTGGCCAGGACGAAATTGGTCCGCTTGAAGCCCCACCGTTTCAGCACCATTTGGGATGCTTCCGGCTTTAATGCGCTGCGGCCGTCGCCATAGACGCGGATGACGGCTTCGATGTCCCGCGCACAGGATACATTGGCGTGGAAACTTGCATCCCAGAGCGCAGCTTCCCCAAGTCTGTGGGCCTCTGACTGTGAGCCGGGATAGAGGTAGATATCCTGTTCCATCTTGCCTCCTTTACGGCAGGCGCCATTTGCCCGCTGGGGGGATCGTCAGCGGGCTGATGCCCAGCTCATTGAGCAGGCAGCAAAGCTCCACCGAAAGCTCCCGCAGTTCCTCCGTTGAGGGGACGATGATGAGCGCTCCATCCGCGGCCAGAACCGCGACTTCTTCTCCCACGGGGATAGATGCCTCGGATAACAGTGCGGCGGGCAGATTGAGTTCCATACCGCTGCTGGTGTATCCGGTACACTCAGCGTCGTCACAGGTTCTGGTCACCAGGAGTCTGTTTGCGTCACAGTCGCAGATGTACTGGTTCGCTGGGGTGGTGATGGGAACTTCTTCCCCCGGCTCATAGCCCATTCCGCGCATGAAAAATGCAGGCAGGGTCAGAGACCCGTCTACACCGACCCGAACCGTTGTATGGATCTTACTCATCGCCGTGTTCCTCCTGCCCATTGCATGCGGTGCGTTCTCCGTAGATGAGATTCCCCACCATCAGCTGTTCCTCCAGCTCGCCCAGGCAGATTCCGGCTTCACCCAGCATCTCCAGCAGGTAGGGAGGCACATCCCGCAGGTCATGGTCATATCCGGCCTCGGCAATGGTGACGGTCTTTTCTTCGTCATCCACATAGACACAGAGCTTGGCCCCGGCAGGGATGCCGGCTTCTTCCCGCAGGTAGTCTGGCAGTTCCAGCATGCCGTCCTCCAGATCATCGAATGGGCAGCCATCCTCGCAGTCATCACAGGTGCCACAGACTCTGGCCAGATGGACGGTGAGCTCCGTGGCCAGCCGGTGCAGGGCATCCATCGCCTGGATCAGTTCCATGGTGGTCATTTGCTTTTTCAGAACGACCACCGCGCTGTCCAGCGTGTGGATCTCGACCTTTTCTCCGCCCTCAAAGCCACTGATCTTGAACGCTCCGCCGGGAATCAAAAGAGTACCATTGTTTATCTGTTTGTTGAATTTCATCTTCTTCTCCTTATTACATTGAAATTGTAGAACGGGCTGGATTGGATGCTCCCGGCCATTCCTGTCCTTGTTGGGCAGCCAGCCCGTCCCGGAAGGCTGTCAGATCTTCTCCTGTCGGCGTATAGCGTCTTGCTTCAAGGGCGGCCATCAGCGCATAGGTCTGGCCAACCTCGGACAGCAGTGCCCGAAGATCGTCCGCAACCATATCCGTCCCCATCCGGCGGAGCTGCACGGTAAAGGTGATTCGGTAATGCGGCTGGCCGGGGATGCTGTCGATCCGCATATCCATTCCCAAGTTGGAATCGTGTTGCGGGCGGATATAGACCTGACCCACTACGCTGGGGCAGACCTGAAGGCGGCCCTGACTCATTTCCTCAATCAGCTGAGCCGCCTGCTGGAGCTTTTCCAGTTCAGAGAGCTGTTCATCCAATTGCCTCACCCCCGTTCCAGTCAAACAGCGTCATTTGAGAGGGAACCGCCCGGCTCCGCTCCCGCAGGTCATAGTTGGCGATAAGCAGTTCCGGGAACTGAGCCCCATTGTCGTACCTCTGCTTGATGTTGTTGATACGGGTGGTTTCCATGAGGTAGATGCCTGGCCTGTCGTACAGCCCGCGGACAAAGGCGTCGTCGTTGTAGGAGAGCAGGAATTTGCCCTCGATCCGCATCAGGGCGTCCCGCAGGCGGATGTGGTCGGCTTCGGTGAAACCGTCTTCACCAATGTTCTGGTAATACCCCTCGGTGGCATGGTAGGGCGGGTCGAGATAGAAAAAGCTCACTGGCCGGTCATATTGATGGAGCAGTTTTTCAAAGTCCTTGTTCTCAATAACCACCTTGGCAAGCCTCCGGTGGGCCTGCTCGATGAGCGAAAAGTTGCTACGCATATCGTGGGGCTGGCTGCCAAAACTGGTCAGCCCGGAGGCGTAGCTGTAGCGGATGAGCTGATAGAACCATGCCGCCCGTTGGACATCGCTGGCGGGGCTGTCCCGCGCCAAGGCGGAGCGGATGCGGTCAAAGTCCTCCCGTGCGTTGAGTACATACCGCAGAGCCTCCATCAGTTCCTCCGGTTTGTCCCGCACACAGCGGTACAGGTTGACCAACAGGCCGTTGAAGTCATTGTAGACCTCAAAGTCGTTGCCGGGAGGCTTGTGGAACAGTACCCAGCCCCCGCCGCCGAACACCTCAATGTACCGCTCATAGTAGAGGGGGAACAGCCGGACGATCAACTCCCGCAGGGCCTTCTTGCCTCCAATCCAGGACATGAAACTGTTCAGGGCGTATCACCCCCATCCAGCGGCAGGCGGGTCTGTGCGGTATCCTCTCGCTCCAGAGTCCGATCCAGTCCCCGGATGGCGGCCGCGATTCCGCTGATCCGCCTGGTCAGATGGGCGATGGTGGCCCGCACCTCCTGGTCCGTGGCGGCATAGAAGTATCCACTCCCGTTGCTGGCGATGGGGACGCCATCCCGCCGCAGGGCATTGACCATGTGTCGAACCTGAATCCCTTTGATGCCGAAGGTCAGTTCCAACTCCCGGCTGGTGGCGGCGTTGAGAGCTCCCATGTGGTACTGCTCCAGATATTCCGCCAGCCGTTCTTTCTCCATGAATGCCTCCTTTCCGGGCCTGTTTTCCGAAAAAGGGCATAAAAAGAAGGGGCCGTTTTCCCCTTTCGGAAAACGGCCCCTGTGTCATATTCTATATCCTGTTTTTACTTCATCGAATCACCCCCAGCTCCCGCAGCGGACAGATGCGGTTTTTGTGACTTGGCAATAGATCGGCTATATTGACAGAGCGGGACTGTGGTGCTCAGGCTGGCTATACTCATACCGGCGCTCTCCACCGTTCCAGGCTACATAGCCGTGGTCGGTGGTCGAGAGGCCATATTGACCCATATTGGCCTCTGCGTAGGCAGCCCCGTCAAAGGCGTCTGTTATCAGTCTGCTGGGCGGGATCACGCCGTTTCGGACCGCAAGTTCCCGCCCGTATGCGGCCAAGTCCATGCCGCGGGGGAAGAACTCATAGTGCTGGAGATTCTGGGCGAGATCCAGAGCCAAATCCAGCCGGTGGCAGTCCTCCAGCTCCAGCACCGCCTGCCATTTGTCCAACCAGTGGGGTGCCCCCTGACCCTGTTCCGCCCAAACATAACCGAAGTCAATGGCATGGCGAACCAGTTCGCTGGCTGAGTCGTACTGGTCGAGAATACCCGTCAGCTGGGGCAGGCAGCAGTCCACCTCCAGCGCGATGCACTCGCTGAGGCTCTCTGCCTGTAGCGAGTCCAGCCCCAGCAGGAGTTCGTCCGGATGGTTTGAGTCGATATACTCGCCGGAATCCGGGAAGCCAACCCAAATCCCCTCCATATTGCTCCGGCTGGCCAGTTTAACTCGTATGGCATAGTCACCGGCGACCGGCTGGAGGGTGGGATCTTCCTCTACGAAGGGATCTGCCAGTTTGATGTTCCGCACATAGTGACCGTTACAAAAGGCTCCATTCTGCGACTGGTGGTAGGCGGCCCCCAAATGCTCCGCATTCAGGAATGGACGGGCGGCATCCGAGGAACACTCTATGCTCTCCATGACAAATTTTCCAAGCGCGGCCTCGTCTCCCGCGCCATAGAAGAGGTCGTAACAGTCCAGTTGGGACGCAATCCGCATCACATGGCCGATCTCTTGGGGCTTCTCCAACTCCATCGCCCCTTGGAACAGGATCTTTTCTTTCTCTGTCATATTGGAAAAGCGCCGCTCCAGCCAGTCATGCTCCGATTTTGTAACATAGAAGCCGTCCAGCTTGTCAAAGAGGGCGGCGTTTTGATCTGACATCGCTCACATCATCTCCAGTCCTTGTCCTATTTCCTGTTCCGGCTGAAATACCGGGAGAGGCTGGCCGTCCTTTCTGCGGATCAGACCATACTCTGTGATAACCCCCAGCCGGTCATCCAGCATCTTCTGGCCGATCTGGGCCGCCTGCGGGGTCTGGAACAGCTCCTCTGGTAAAGCAGAATACTTCTCACGGAACATCATCTCCGCATAGCCCCAGGTCTGCGCTACCTCGGGACGGAGTTCGTACTGGTCAATCTCGCCCATCAACCGTGTGGCGTCCTGCAGACTGGGGTGGTCAACCACGGATAAAAGCGCCTTATACTTGACCATATCCGATTCGGGCCACTCCCGTTCTATTTGAGCCAACCGCTTGGCAAATTCGTCGGCCTGTTCAATGCCATCCTCATCGTCGATAGCGTTGTTGATAGCATCTCGCAGGAAGGGGATCAGGCAATCCACACAGCGGAATGCACATTCATCCACTGAGGCGGCATCTACTTTTTCCACCGCTCTCCATATACCGGCATCCGCTGCGGGAAGATTCAGCACTGCGGTTTTGTCGTTATCATAGCTTGGGTCATTGAAAAATCCCTTACGCACCTCCAGCATCACCGGAGCATCGGAGCGATGGAAGCAAGCCGTTTCATTGGACTGGCACACATAGATGTCCTTGATTTCTCCACCCAGTTCCGCATAGCCGAAGTCGGTGAACACGCCGCCATGATCCTCCTGATGCTGTTCTCCCAACAGTTCCAGCAGTCTTTCTTGAAAGCCGCTGCCCTCCTCTGTGGTGTCAAGCAGAGCCATAGCCTCATTTGAGAGCATTTCATTTGCGTATAAAAACGCCCCCAGTTCTTCATGATTGGAAACTCGGGGCGCAAAACAGCAGATATCGGTATTGTAGGTCAGGTTAATCAATTGGTTCAGCGGAATGGGAGCGACGCGGTGATTCTGCTTGATTTTCAAAAGAGCATCCATCCCTTTTTTCTGCTCCTCTGTCAGTGAGGCCAATCGCTGGGCAAACAGGTTTAGGTCGTATAGATTAGCATTCCACCCAATCATGGCATGCGTGAGGCCATTGTAATGGATGCAGGTTAGCTCATTTTTGCAGAAGCTACCGTCTTTGATTCTCGCCTTTTGGAGTGCGTCGCTGAACTCCGCAAAGGATGCTGGCATTTTCATTACCGTGGCCGTCTCATAAGATTTAGGTCCACTGTTGCTGATCTCCACCTCGAAAATTGTCTTATCTAAGAGTAATCCCTCCCTGTGTAGACTCTTGCTCAGGAGCCTCGGGCGGTTCCATGTCTGAGTGAACTTCGTTTACGGTTTCCAATATGGATTCCAAGTCTCTTTTCCGAGAAATATTCGCAAAATCCACGGAGCGGCAGTATACTTCGCCATCCTTTCCCACAGAGCACTGTGTCTGCTCTTTGCCTCGCATCTTTTTCGATTTCACTGCCAGGCATCCGTCATCGGCAATTCGTGAGGAGAAGCCCTTTTCCTTTAACCGCTCCGACAATACCGAAAAAAACTGCCGCGTTCTCCCATCAAGATCCATTTTATACGCCTCTTTCTATAAACTCATTCCCTGCATCTCAATATCTTCTGCAGGAGCGGAAGGGGCCTCATAGAGTGTGCTTCGGCCATAAGCGATGCGGATGATATCCTCTGCGGAGTAGTCGGAGCCAGCGCCAAAAAGATGCCTGAACTGCAGGCGGTCTGACGGAGCAATGTACCATGTGGAATACTGAGACTTCAGCCCTTTCAGGGATTCAGCCGATGTTTTGAAGGTCAGTTCCACTCCGTCCTTCTGTACCGTGACATTGACCGTCTTTGCGCCACTTTTTTGGAGGGCATCTGTAATCGCCCGCATCCGATAGACCGGTGCATCGCTGTCCTGGCTGAGCATCTGATACTCTGCCAGCAACGCATCCTTCTTTAGAAACTGCGCCAGAAATTCCTCCTGGTTGTCCCGCATGTACTGTTCCGCAGTTGTTTTTATATAATCCTCCGGGGATTTGAGGTAGGAGAGCAGGGTGTCTTCTGTCAAGGATGTATAATACTCACTGTGAAACTGTACATCGGGTTTCTCCCCAGAAAAAACGAGGGAAGCTGCCTCCCGCCCTGCCTCGGTTCCCTTGTAATACCGGTATGAATTGATGTTCCTCTCACTGGTGAGTTCCCTGACAGAGAGGCGACTTCGCTCATTGGAAATGGCCGCCTCAACATAGCGGTCGACCTCCTGAGCGATGCGCTTCCCAAACGCCGTAGAATCCTGGCATTCTTCTTCCGTCAGTCCGGAGACAAAGTTGGGAAGGGGGTCATCCAGAAGATGGAGCGCCTGGTGTTGCCGGTCGTACAGGCCGCAGAACTCCAAACGGTCGCTCCAGCTGATCCTCTCTCCATAAAATGTTTCGCATCCAAAGAGGTAATCAATCTCTGGCGTTGCGGGAACTTTCACTACTGAGCCCAAATGCTTGCCCTTTTGCAGAACTAAAACTGGCACAGCGGCATTTTCCAGCCACTCTTGAAACTCCTGCCGGGGAAGTGGGGCCTGCTTTTGCTGCGACATTACAAAATCCTCCCATTTTACTGTTTCTGCTCAAAGTTTGCACAACTTGTCTGTCCCGAGTATGACTCTTCATAGTGTTTGGGGTCAGCACCAGGCACATCCCACCCAGCCATGCTTCCTATCTCCATAGCTTGCCGCTGGATGGGGGTGACGCCCAGGTCTTCGTTCAACTCATCCGCCAGTTCCACATTCCCTTCCTTGTCGCCGGTATCCCAGTCGGAGGGGTAGTAGCCAGTTTCACCCCGTTTGATGCAGATAAGCTGTCCGGTGGTCCGCAGGGTGGAGAAGCACAGTTCCGGCAACCCCTCGGCCACCTTGGGGGCAAACCGTTCCTGTTCGGTTTGGATGCTCCAATCATCAGGCTGCCACAGATGGACATACAGCTCGCCGCCGTCCACCTCGATGGGGCGCTGCTCGAAGCCTTCGCCCCATCCGTCAGAGGCTTGTCCACCCAGGTACTCTTTTAAGATGGTAAGCTCTTCCGGAGTCAGCTCTCCGGCCACCCGGCACTCCGCTACGCCCCAGAGCTGGCGATTCCTGACCTCAACAGTAAACACCGCCGAGCGGACCTTGTGATCTACACTGTCGTCCTCACCGTACCAGCGCATGAGGCCGCTCTCGTTTTCCTCTGGTACCCGGTTTTTTACCAGAGCGGACAGAATTTGTCCCTCATAATCCATGAGGGTGTGGCCATCCCACTCCTCACCGTCCTCTGACATATCCCCCCACTCGTCCCGTCCATAGAAGTCCGCTGTGAGCGGCATATACAATTTGAATGTCTGAGGCTCTGGCAGATAGACCGAGAATCGGTCTTCTCCCAGCACCAGAGCCAAGGTACATCCATTGTCCCACTTTACATGGAATTGCCCGGCATCGTCGATATAATCCAGTTTCCCGGTACTGCCGGGGGAAATGGGCCGGGGATTACCGCCTATCTCTGTGAGTTGGATGCGGGAATCCTTGGGGAACTGCTGCCGCAAGAAGTCCAGCCACTCTCTCGGTACGCTTTGCATTTACATCTCTCCCATTCTAATCCCAATATCCGGCTGATTTAATTGTTGATAGAGCCGTTCCATCGCCTCCGCCACCACGAGGTCCGACCGGAAGCTTTCCAGTTTTTCGTGATCCGTAAAGAATTGCTGTTCACCGCTCTGGAAATGAACAAAGTCCACTGTGGCGATACCGTCCTTAATAACGCCCAGCCGTTTCTCACTGGTATTGCTGTCCTGGTAGATTTGGATTGCTTCCTCCAGAGTCAGATCTTGCCTGATTA
Source organism: uncultured Eubacteriales bacterium (assembly GCA_905202605.1). Taxonomy (GTDB): domain Bacteria; phylum Bacillota; class Clostridia; order Oscillospirales; family Oscillospiraceae; genus HGM13006. The sequence continues at coordinate 3,832 of CAJKSU010000026.1, read as the reverse complement.
TCTCCTGCGGGGTATTGGTGTCCGCCATGACAAACCAGGCATAGGTGTGGGGAATGCTGGGATCTGCGGCTTTCCTAAGAGCCTGCTTCCCAGTTTCAGTCAGTCCATAGTTGCAGGTACGGCGTGAATTGTCCTCACCGGCAAAATCCAACAGGATATCGTCTACCGCTTTTTTGACCTCCGGATCGTCTGTCAGCGTTTCAAAGCGGAAGCCGGTTGTGCTGCGGAAGGGCAGTTCCTCCCGGATGGCCTGGAGCAACGCCTTGGAATCCGTGAACTCCTGCTGTTCGCCGCTGGCGAAGGTTACCCGACCTACCACAGGGTGTTCCTGTCGGTACATCTCCTGCTGGCAAAGATCATAGCAATAGAGGTACCCCTGATACTCGCCGGGAAAGGGAGTACAGCGTAGACAGAAACGGTAATTTTCTGTTTCCGCAATATAGCCATAACTCCTGCGGTCCTCTGTGATGGAGCCGCCATGCTGCCAGCAGTAGGCGTCCATGGCCCCCAGATTCTTCAGGAGTCCAGTCTGACGCAGGTCGTCCACAAATCGCTACAGCACCTCTTTGAACTCCGGGGTGTTGAACCTATCCTCGTTATGGGGCCACCAGGTGTGCCAGAACTCCTTCTCACCATGGCCGAAATCCATGCGGAGGTGGCCTACAGTACCCAGTGCCTCGTCCAGCTTTTCTTCGGAATAGAACAGCCCCACCTCATCCAGGGAGGCGGGGCGCAGTACAAACTCACGATTATCCTGGGGGTAGGCCAGATCATGCTCCTCGCAAAACTGCTCCAGCGTCATTTCTTCTCCCAGCAGATAAAATGTGCCGTTGACCCGGCGCGAAGCAGTACCTTCATGCTTTAAAGGGATTGGAGAAAGTACGGTTCCTGCATGATAGTCAGCGGCATGATCCACCAGAGTGGTTCGGGTGCTGGGAGATTTATGTGTCCCCCGCAGGTCATAGCAGTACCACCCATCAGGAATGATATCCCGCTGAATCAGCCAGTTGGTGAACAGCACAGGTTTTCCAAGCAACGCTGCGTGTTGCATGGAGTCTGTCCAGATGTTAATGCTCATTTAATCCCTCCCATATTCACAGTGTTTTCCCACTCGTGCTGGTTCCACAGCGTATCTTGTATCTGCGTACAGGGATTAATGCATCTGCAACCCATCTTGTACTTCAGGGAACGGATCACTGAGCTTTCGGAGCAGGCCAAATTCGGTCCTTCTCACACCATCCTCCCGCATATAAAAGTTGCCCATTGCTTCGAAATCCGTAAAGCCATCGAGGGTAGAGATCAGCTCCTCGTCCGCCCCGATCCGCTCCAACACCTGCTTGCCATATTCCTCCGGATCGTCCGGTACACGCTCGTAGTCATCCAGTTCGATGGAAAACCTCAAAGCCTCCTGGAGCGTTGCCGGCTGTTCCACCTCAAGGACAGAGAGGTATTTCAGCAATGCGCCATCCTCCTGATCCATTATCCGGATATTTTCCGCCAACTCGTCCAATTGCTCCAGTCTCAGATCCATCCCCTGGAGAGGAAGATATTCCCCCAGATAAGGCCGCAGGGCCTCCACCCGAGTGAGTTTCGCCATATTGAGGCTGTCCACTCCCAGAAGTTGTCTGGCGCTCTCCAATTGCTCAAAGGTCGCAGGCAGAGTGATCTGCGCTGTTTCGCTCTGTACACGAACAGGGCAGGGGTTTTCCATCCATATCCGGAAAACGCCGTCCAATCTCTCGTTCTCCAAAAGTTCAGGTGTCTTTTTCTGCACATAATTGCCGCTGGAATATTCTCCTCCATGCTTTTCCCGATATTCAGCCCCCACACGGGCATAATTGATATAGGGCTTGAAGCGATCCGGAAATGGTGTGATCCCTTTGTTCACAAGGTAGATGCCCAATTCTGAATCAGACGACACATTGTTGACGAGCATATACTCATCCAGCCTGTCCGCCACAGTAAGGGCCCCCTCCAAGTTCCAGACACACTCCGCATCCAATGCCCCGGAAAAGATGGCGGCTTTCGCCGGAGAAAGTGCCTCTGTGCGTTCCGCCAGTTTTTGTAGTTTTTGAAACTGCTCCGAATCTTCTACATCCACATCGTACAGGCATCGGTAAAGGACCGGTACATTGCTGCTCACATCCAGGATGGCGGTGGCTGTGGTATCGAGGCTGATTCTGTCCAGGAAGGCAAATGTCTCCCCAATCTCAGCGGGACTGGCGGGCAGTTGCAGACGGACAGTTTCTTCTCCTTTTCCCCGGCTCAGAGTCAACAGAATCATCGTTACATTCCTCCCATCTGAAATTCCTGTTCCCGCTGGTGCTGCTCTGCCGGACCGCCGGCCATCAGCTCCCCCAATGTCAATGTGCCACAGTAGGCCACATATCCTTTCTCCGTGAAGGCTCCTGTTTCCTTCTCCATACGGAGTTTGCCGTAACGCTCATAATCATAGAACTCCTCCAGATTGGGGTCATATTCATAATGGCCGGAGTCCTGGATCATGTATCTGCCATATTCGGCGGGAGTGCGGACTTTGGGTGCAAACTCAAACAGCTCCAGATTTTTGGCCAGTTCGCGTATCTCGCCGGCACACTCCGGCTTGGCCATCTCCATGACCGCCGTCAACTTTTTCTGTTCCAAATCAGACAGTGCAGCGATGGCCGTCGCCATATCATTCAGCGCGAATAGATCCTCCCGTTGTCCCTCCAGGACCTCCTCCACCTCGGATGGAAGCAGACTGTCCTCATACCAGATGCGGGCATCGTGGATGTTAACGCCTGAGCGTGCAATTCCACGCTGGAGCTGTTGCTCGGAGCAGGGCAGGAGCAGCCAAGTGATTTGATCTGTATTTTCCGGCTCCTGCCGGGAGGAAAGCCCTACCGCCAGCAGATTCGGCTGGTAGTGGTAACAGGGGAAGTGGCGGCCGTCATAGAGCTGCTCCAGTTTCATCCCGTTATCATAGACCACGCCATAAGGGGTAATCCTTCCCTCAAGATGATTGAGGATCAGGTCCAGAGCGAACTTGCGGCCATCCAGCCGCTCGAGCTCCTCGATTCTGCAGCCCCCACCCTGCATCGTCATGTAGTGCTGCCGCCCAATGGCGTCCAGGTCGGAGAAGTCTGTGATGACCGTGGCCTGCTGGCAGCAAAAGGTCAGATTGATGAAATCCTTTATATTTGAGACGCCCAATTTGCAGGCCATTCCCTGGAACTGGGCAGCCTCACCGTCATCAAAACTGTCCAGCCGTTTGGCCAGATAGTCCAGCTCATCAAAATTGACCAATGAGCCAACCAGCCTGTTCAGTACGGTATAGAAGCTGTCCAGTTCATCCACCCGGCAATCCTGCCGGAGCGCGTCACCGATTTCCAATGGCTCCAGCAGTTCGATCATGCGGTCATATTTCTCATCGGGGATAGGGAATGGAACCGTAATCTGCCCATATTCCGGGTGCTGAGCGCTGCTCAGTACCGCTTTCAGCACATAGCCCATTCTGGTGCCTCCTTACTCGCATCCATGACCGCCTTTCCATATCTGGCAATCATGGTTGCGTAAATAATATTGTGGAAGTCCAGATCACTCACCAGTTTTGGGTGTGCCAAATCTTCTGCCTCCATGGGTGACTTCAGGTCATACAGCCGTCTGGCGGAATAAAAGATGGGGTAATCCTGTATCGCAAATCCATGGGGTTTGGATACGATGCGGCTGAAATCAATGGAATCGTGTGAAAGAGCGGGGAGCGCCGGTTGCCAGAGTCGCTCCTTTGAGGCGAGAAGATAGAGCGCCGCCAGATAGCCAGGAGGCGCATCATCCCATACCCTGTCCGCAAAGC
>CAJKSU010000025.1 GCA_905202605.1 uncultured Eubacteriales bacterium | reverse complement strand
TAGTATTTCTTTGATACTGCTCGTCCTTGTACTCGATACCGCCATTGGAATCATAAGTCAGAGTGTATTTTTTCGTCCAAACTGCTGTATATGTTGCATTACCGGTGACAATACCAGCAACTTCCGGCGTCCATCCCGAGAACTCATACCCGTCCCGGCTCGGCGTTCCGTTAAACGCAGGTGTACTCACGCCCGCAGGAAGTCCGCTGTGTACCTGGTCACCGAATACAGTTTCATTTACGCCGTCTGTATATGTCACAGTATAGGTAACCGCCGGCAAGGGTAATGTCGTAGTTGTGGTTGCGGGTTTGTAATTCGTTGCTGTATCATTCACACCGGCTGTGATTTCGATTTCATTGGCAGAAAGATCTTCTGTTGCACGAAATGTCGCGGTATAATGATTGTCGGTTTTTGTGACTGTGTCAGATACCAGTACGGCGTGGTCTGCCGAAAAGAAAACTTGCTCCGCAGTGGGCAATCCATCATAATTGTCAAAATGATTCTCAATGGATAAGGTTGCTGTAAATTCGTCTCCGCGCTCAACTGTGGTCTTATCCGTTGTAAGACGGAGGTTCGGCTCCACCCGCCAAATCTCTACATAGGTTGTTACTCTGGGAACATTGATAACAGAATCTATACCATAGTTTATAAACCATGAGCGGCCAAACATTTCAAAGTCTGTCCATGCCAAATATGTATATACCCCAGCATTATAGGAAGGCAGTTTTCCCTCAGCATCCCCTCCTACATCATTGGTTGGGTAACCTTCCGGTTTCGGATCGCCTACATTTCCAGTGTTTGAAAAGTTCTTAAATTCCTCAGTTTTATAATAATCCTCTCGTCGATAGACCGTTGTTAAGTCTGTCCAGTCGCCATTGGTATAATACTGTCCAGAAGTACCCATGTAAAATCCCACATTGAAGACCTTGACATAATCCGTCCCGTCATAATATCGGCTGTCTGCAAATGCGAATGTTTTATCTTCGGGAATATGCCCCCAGTAGGCATCGGCCTGTCCCTCACTCATTTCGGCAACTGCGCTGACATCCTTCCTTGTATCAGCACTGCCCTCGCCTCCATCCGTTGCAAAAGCTGTCGTGAACATGCTGAATAACAGACTCAATGACAGCAGGCTTGCCAGTATCCTTTTTTTCATGTGACTCTTCCTTTCTGAAAATATTTGTGCACATCCTTCTCTGTGAAAAAAGTGTTCGTTTTTGTAAATGGACTGATCCGGCTGTTCATGATTATATTACCACAGTTTCACGGATTTTTCCATACCTCGATGGCAACACTTTTCGCTGTTTCGTAAATCTCCCCACGGCAGCGAAAATCGAGTAGGAGGGACTAAATAGCCCCGCCCTCTCACACCACCGTGCATACCGTTCGGTACGCGGCGGTTCAATCGCATAAGTGCAGAGACTCGTACCGGTCAAGGATGCTGTAGTATCCGGCCTGTGCGGTTCTTTCTTTTGAGATTGCCCGCTGCACATGGTCATTCTTGGCCATAAGTATTCCCGCCGCCGGGCGCACAGCCATAAATGTCCGCTGTACCCAGACGGGTGCAGCGGACATTTGCCATCGAATCTTAGAATCTTAAATTTCCATAATCACCGGCAGAATCATAGGATTCCGCTTGGTGTGCTTATAGAGGTAGTTGGACAGAGAGGACTTGATGCTGGCCTTGATGGTCGCCCAGTCGGTCACATGCTGGCTCACGCAGTCCTCCACCGCCTCCGTGGCAATTTCCTTCAGCTCCTCCATCAGGTCACCGGACTCCTTGACATAAACAAAGCCGCGGGTGATGATATCGGGGCCGGAAATAATGGAGCCGTCCTCGCTGGACAGGTTTACCACCACCACGATCATGCCGTCCTGCGCCAGATGCTTCCGGTCACGGAGCACCACACTGCCTACATCTCCAACCCCCAAGCCGTCCACCAGCATCTTGCCCGCAGGCACCGTGCCGGTGATTTTGCAGGAGTTCCGGGTCAGTTCAATAACCTTGCCGATGTCGCTGACAATGATGTGCCGGGGATCCATGCCCATTTCCTGTGCCAGGCGGGCATGGCGCTTGAGGTGCCGCTGCTCGCCGTGTACCGGAATAAAGAACTTGGGCTTCAGCAGTGCATGCATGATCTTCAGTTCTTCCTGGCAGGCATGTCCGGAAACATGGAGGTCTGCCAGCTTATCATATACCACCTCTGCACCCTTGCGGTACAGCTCATTGATCACGGCGGAAATGGTCTTCTCGTTGCCGGGAATGGCAGAAGCCGAAATCAGCACCCGATCACCGGGTCCAATCTCCACCTGCCGGTGACCGGAGAACGCCATGCGGTACAGTGCCGACATGTTCTCGCCCTGAGAGCCGGTGGTGATGATCACAGTCTTCTCCTTGGGGAGACTCTTGGTGGCGTTGATGTCAATCAGGGTGTTCTTGGGAACATCCAGATAGCCCAGTTCCATGGAAACCTTTAGGATGTTCTCCATGCTCCGTCCGGTAACCGCAACCTTCCGCCCATACTTGGCAGCCACGTTCAGCACCGTCTGGATCCGGTCTACATTAGAGGCGAATGTGGTTACAATGATTCGCTGGTCACAGCCCTTGAACAGGCTGTCAAAGGAACGGGACACCTTTCGCTCTGAGGGAGAAAAACCCTCGCGCTCGACATTGGTGGAATCGCACAGCATCGCCAGCACGCCCTTGTTGCCCAGTGCGCCAAACCGCGCCAGATCAATGATGCTGCCGGAAACAGGTGTGGAATCAATCTTAAAGTCACCGGTCATGACCACCACGCCCACCGGCGTATGGATGGCAAATGCCACCGCATCGGCAATGGAATGGTTCACATGGATGAACTCCACCTTGAAGCAGCCGACCTTTACCACCTCGCCCGCCTCATGGGTAACGATTTTAGTGCTGTCCAGCAGCCCATGCTCCTCCAGCTTGATCTGCACCAGTCCAGCCGTCAGCCGGGTGGTGTGAACCGGCGCATTGACCTGCTCCAGCACATACGGGAGGCCTCCGATATGATCCTCGTGACCGTGGGTCAGGAAAAAGCCACGGAGCTTCTGCTGATTCTTGATCAGATAGGTAACATCCGGCACCACCAGATCCACGCCGTACATGTCGTCTTCCGGAAAGCCCAGACCGCAGTCTACCACGATCATATCGCCGCCGTATTCCAAAACGGTGATGTTTTTTCCGATCTCATTCAGACCGCCCAAGGAAATAATTTTCAATTTTTCAGCCAAAATTTATCACTACTCCATTCACTTCGCCTCCGGCGGCTGAGCCGGACGGCGTATCATGATCCTTATACGGATGCCAAAAAGGCAACACCAAACACAGCACCCCCCATTCGGAGGATACAAACTTTGCTTATGAACAGGAATCGGAGCCGCCGGGGCGCATTCCGCAGGCTGACCCCGTCTCGTCAGTCCCGCTTCGGATGCCGCCGCCCAGCTGCTTCTTTTATATCATTGTACTTCCGTACATAATGCACATAAAAACAATTTGCGGATGCATGCAATGCAAGCCCAATTGGCCTTTCCGCAAATTCACTCCTGTTTATTATATCACGGAATTTCCAAAAAGTATACATAAAATTTTAACCTGTCCTGAAAAGGTGTCTTCCAGAGGATTTCTCCGCAAAAAAGTCACCGCATCGCCTGTTTATACTTGAGTTTCCCTGACAATCTATGCTATAATAGCAGAATCGTAGGCTGGCCTATTATCGCCTGCTGGCGAAAGGAGCTGCTGCTGCTTGAACAAGAAATTATCCCGCTTGTTTTCTACCAATTTAACGTTTTATTTTCTGGTCATGGTGCTGTTCTGTCTGGCTTCATGGTGCCGCCATAGCTACGTTCTGGCGGCGGTGGAAAGCGTCGTGGTCATTGGGCTCTTTATATATTACCGAATCCGAGCGGTGCGAAGGAAACGGGACATCGCCCAATATTTACAGGACGCCAGCATCTCCGTAGACTCCGTATCCAATGAGGAAATGAGCATACCGGTTCCCGCGCTGATTCTAAATATGTCTGATCAGGAGATTATGTGGTGCAACGATGCGTTCATGCAGCTTTCCGGTGCATCCGACAGTCTGTTCGAGGTCAGTCTCACCGATATTTTCCCGGATTTCCCCACCGACTGGCTGGGGGAAGGGCGTTCCGAATGCCCGCAGGAAGCCATTCGGGATGATCGCCGCTATCGGGTCTACGGCGATTTGATTCGTTCTCAGGATGACTCCAGCGCCTATCTCACCGCCATGCTCTACTTTGTGGACGTGACGGAGCTGCTGGATATCCGTGATGAATACGATTTGAGTCGTCCGGTTGTGGGCATTATTCTGGTGGATAATTATGACGAGCTGACCTCCAACCTGCCAGACAAATCTGTCTCCGGCCTGTCCGCCCGTCTGGACGATGCCATCACCGGCTGGACCGCCAATTCCACCGGCATTCTTCGCCGGCTGGAGCGCAATCGCTATCTTTTTATCTTTGAACAGAGAGAATTGCCCCACTATATCGAGGAAAAGTTCTCCATTCTGGACACCGTCCGTGCCATCACCAATGATTTGGGTACCCCCGCTACCCTCAGCATTGGTATCGGAAAGGATGGCTCCAGCTTTCAGGAGAATTATGACTTTGCAACCCTCTGCATCGAAATGTCCTTGAGCCGGGGCGGCGATCAGGCTGTCCTGAAGGATCGCTACAACTTCTCCTTCTACGGCGGCAGAGCCAAGGAAGCCGAACGCCGCACCAAGGTAAAATCCCGCGTCATGGCGGGCGCCTTGCAGGAGCTGATTTCCCAGTCCTCCAATGTACTCATTATGGGTCACAGCAATGCAGATATTGACGCAGTCGGTGCAGCTGTAGGCGTCAACTGCATCTGTCGGAAGCTGGGGTGTCCGTCACAGATTGTCATCGACCTCCAGCGCAACGCCTCCAAGGCACTGCTGGAGAAGATCCAGTCGGTTTCCCAGTATGACGGCTGCTTCCTCTCCCCGGACGAGGCAATGGTCACATTGGACGAGAACACCCTGCTGGTGGTGGTAGATACCAACCGCCCCGATCAGGTGGAATCCAAGGAGCTGCTCTCCGCAGCCGGACGAGTTGCTGTCATTGACCATCACCGCCGGGCAGCGGACTATATTGAAGGTGCGCTGCTGAACTTCCATGAGCCGTATGCCTCCTCCGCCTGTGAGCTGGTCACTGAGCTGGTGCAGTATCTGACAGAGCGGGAGGATGTGCTTCCGGTAGAGACGCTCTCCCTGCTGGCTGGCATTGTGCTGGACACCAAGAAGTTCTCCGTCCGCACCGGCGCACGTACCTTTGAGGCCGCGGCATGGCTTCGGAAGAACGGTGCTGACACCGTTGCAGTAAAGCTGCTGTTCCAGAATGACCTGCATGCCACGCTGGATCGTTATGAAATCATCCAGCATGCCGCGCTGTATCGGGGCGATATCGCCATCTGCTGTCTGGACTACACCTCTGACCGGATCATTGCCGCTCAGGCAGCAGATGAGCTTCTGAATATCTCTGGCATTCAGGCTTCCTTTGTATTTTATCCCGACGGGGATCGTGTCATCTGCTCCGCCCGCTCCATTGGCGAGGCCAATGTGCAGATGATTCTGGAGCCGTTGGGCGGCGGCGGCAATCAGGCCACTGCAGGCGCACAGATCACCGGCATGACCCCGGAGCAGGTGCGCGACGCCATTGAGCGTTCCATTGACCAGTTTTTCAGCGACACCTGAGACACCTCTCAGCTGTCCGCTTCCAATTCCGCTTCTCTCCGGAGCGGCGGCTGTACCATTGAAAGGAGTATTCCCATGAAAGTGATTTTATTACAGGACATTCGCGGCAAGGGCAAAAAGGGTCAGATGATTGAGGCCTCCGACGGCTACGCCCGGAACTATCTGCTGCCCCGGAAGATGGCAGTAGAGGCCACCGCCGATAACGTCAACACCATGAAAATGAATGACAAGGCCAAGGCTGAGCAGATGGCCCGTGAAAAGGCGCAGGCTCAAGAGATTGCCGAAAAGCTCAAGGACATCACTGTAGAGATCAAGGCAAAGTCCGGCAACGGCGGCCGTCTCTTCGGCTCCATCACCTCTCAGGAGATCGCCGACGCCCTGAAAAAGCAGGCAAACATCAGCATTGACAAGAAGAAAATCGTTCAGGACGAGCCGATCAAATCCTTCGGTGATTTCAGTCTCAAGGCAAAGCTCGGCTATGAGATCACAGCCACCATTTCCGTCCACGTCAGCGAGGCCTGAGCCATCGCATATCGTACCATATTTTACGGCAGCGGCGCACAGCCATCCGCATTTCCTGTGCGGCGCTGCCGCTATTTCGCACAGGAGGTGAAGCTGCATGGATGAATTGCTGACCCGGCAGATGCCCCATTCTCTGGAGGCCGAGCAGGCAGTCATTGGCTCCATGCTCATTGATCCCAGCTGTATTGCTGACATGCTGGAGCAGATCAAGCCCGACGATTTTTATCTCCAGCAGAATAAGGACATCTTCACCACCATCTACACCATGTTCAACTATTCCATGGACATTGACCCGGTCACGGTCATGGATCAGATGAAGCAGTCCGGCGTATACGATGAAGAAAAAACCAGAGACTACCTGCTGCAAATTCTGGATATCACCCCCACCGCCGCCAACGCCAAGCAGTACGCGCAGATCGTTGCAGATAAATCCCTGCTGCGTCAGATTGCTCAGGCGGCAAAGGATATCTCCGAAATCGTCACTGAGGAGGTCGGCTCCGCCCAGAGCATTATGGATGCCGCAGAGCAGAAGATCTATGCCATTCGAAACGGACGGAGCAATCAGGATCTGGAGCACATCGGCACCATTCTGCTGAACGTCTACGATCAGCTGGCAGAGCGCGCCCGCTCCGACAGCGCCATCCCCGGCCTGTCCACGGGTCTAAAGGATCTGGATGCCAAGATCAACGGCCTCAACAAGTCCGACCTGCTGCTGATTGCCGCCCGCCCCGGTATGGGCAAAACGTCCATTGCGCTGAACATCGCCCTCGCTGTGGCAAAGCAGACGGACAAGGCCGTGGTCATGTTCTCCTTGGAAATGAGCAAGGAGCAGCTTGCCTCCCGCCTCCTGTCCAACGAGAGCTTTGTAGACAGCCAGCTGCTGCTCACCGGTAAGCTCTCCGAGGAGGAATGGGGCAAGCTGGGGACCGCCGCCTCGGCGCTGAGCCAGACGGATATCCGGGTGGATGACAATCCCTCCATTACCGTAACCGAAATGAACGCCAAGTGCCGCCGAATCGACAATCTCGGTCTGGTCATCATCGACTATCTACAGCTCATGACCTCCGCCACCGGCAAGGTCAGTGACAACCGTGTTACCGCAGTGGGCGAGATTTCCCGTGCCCTGAAAATCATGGCGAAGGAGCTGAATGTTCCTGTGATTTGCCTGAGCCAGCTGAGCCGCGCCAATGAGAGCCGTGCCGATAAGCGCCCCATGCTCTCCGACCTGCGTGAGTCCGGCTCCATCGAGCAGGACGCCGATGAGGTGCTGTTCCTCTACCGGGACGATTATTACAATCCCGACACCGAGGAAAAGAACGTGGCGGAGTGCATTATAGCAAAGAACCGGCACGGCGAAACCGGCACCGTAAAGCTCCAGTGGCTGCCCCAGTATACCACCTTCTCTGATCGGGAGTGGAAGCACAGTGAACCGTAGAATTCTTGACTTTATCCGGCAGCGGCAAATGCTCGATCCCGGTGATACGGTAATCTGCGGTGTTTCCGGCGGAAAAGATTCCATGGCATTGCTGCATATTCTTCTGGAGCTTCAGGACACCCTTTCCATTACGGTTGCCGCCGCCCATTTTAACCACCAACTCCGTGGAAAGGAAGCCCAGCGGGATCAGGACTTTGTGGAAAAGTATTGCCTCAGCCGCTCCATTCCCCTGTATGTGGGAAGCGGAGACGTAGCGGCCTTTGCCGCCGATCATGGGCTTGGGGTAGAGGAGGCCGCCCGGCAGCTGCGCTATGCGTTTCTCGAGGGCATCTCCCCCACCGCAAAAATCGCCACGGCGCATCATGCCCAGGACAATCTGGAAACCATGCTGATGCACCTGATCCGGGGATGCGGCCTTCACGGCCTGTCCGGCATTCCGCCGGTGCGGGGACGGATCATTCGCCCCCTGCTGACTACGCCGCCGAAGGAGCTGGAGACGTATCTGGCAGCCCGGCAGATCCCCCATATAGAGGATTCCAGCAATCAGTCTGACGACAATCTTCGCAACCGGCTGCGTCACCACGTGCTGCCGCTGCTGATGCAGGAAAATCCATCACTTTTGTCCTCTGCCAGCAAACTGTCGCTGCAGTTGGGAGAGACGGATCAATATCTGGAGGACTGCGCCGCCAAGACACGTCATACACTGACCATAGGCGGCGGTCTCAGCTGTTCCGGCCTTCTTTCTCAGCCGCAGCCCATTGCCATGCGGATTCTGCAGCAGTTTCTTACGCCGGTTCCGGAGCTTTCCGGAAGTCATTTGGCCGCAGCCATGTCGCTGGCTTCCAACCGCTGCCCTTCTGCGCAGTATCATCTGCCCGGTGGCTATGTGCTCTCCCGGCGCTATGATACGCTTTCGCTGGAATCCGGTGTCTCCCATGCCGTCCCTAAGCCCGTTCTGCTGGAGCCGGGGCAGACCGTCCGGTTCGGCCCGTTCCTTTTGAGCTGCCAACGGGGCATTGCTCCCGCCGAGCCGGCGGAGGGCGTATTCCCGCTGGACATCAGCGGCCTGAGTCTGCCGCTGACCATTCGCTCCCGCACACCGGGAGATCACATCCGGCTTCCCGCCGGTCACAAAAAACTCAGCCGACTGATGGTGGATTTAAAAATCCCCGCCGCACTGCGGGATCAACTGCCGGTGGCTGTGCAGGGGCAGGAGCTTCTTGCCCTGCTCCCCTATGTGGTGGCTGACCGCCGCCGCGCCCATGTAGGAAGTCCCAGTCTCATTTTGACTGTAAAACGAACGGAGGAAGCATTATGAATCGTGATCTTGACTATGTAATGTTTACGAAGGAACAGCTCAAAGCCCGTGTTCAGGAAATCGGCGCACAGCTGACAGAGGAATACGCAGGAAAATCGCCGATCCTTTTATGTATTATGAAGGGCAGTCTGGTATTTACCGCTGATCTGATGCGGGAGATCAACCTGCCCTGTACGCTGGAGTATCTGACGTTGTCCTCCTACCGCGCCATGGCAACCCAGCCCGGTGCGCTGGATATGAAGGAGCCCTTCGAACTGGACATCAACGGGCGGGACATCATCGTCATTGAAGACATTCTGGACACCGGACGTACCCTGAGCTTTGTGATGCAGCTGCTTGGGAAGCAATCCCCAGCCTCCCTCAAGCTGGTGGTGCTGCTGGATAAGCCCACCCGCCGTGAGGCTCCAGTAGAGGCCGACATCGTTGGCTTTACCATTCCGGATGCCTTTGTAGTTGGCTATGGTCTGGATTTTGACCAGAAATACCGCAATCTGCCCTGTATCGGCGTGCTGAAGCCCAGCGTCTATCAGGGATAATACCAAATCGCAAGGGAGTGACCTGTTTGAAGAACCATAAGGGCAACGCCGCCTTTTTCTTTCTGATTCTGCTGATTCTCGGTTTGGCCGTCTGGCTGATGCGCAGTCCGTCCTCCAAGCGGGATGACTACCGCTACAGCGATATCTACAGTCTGCTGGAGCAGGAAAAAGTGGATTCGCTGACGCTTCGCGGGAATGATCTGACCCTGAACCTCAAGCAGCCGGATGCGGACGGAAATACCACCGTCACCTATCAGGTTGCCAGCTTCTCCGTATTCTACAGCGATTTCAACGACATGATTGTTGACCAGTACGAAAAGGGCATTCTCACCAGCTACGATTATCCCGCCGCCTCGGAGACCCCATGGTGGCTGATGTTCGTCCCTTATCTGCTGGTGTTGCTGCTGTTTCTGGGGCTGTGGCTGTTTATGATGAATCGCACCTCAGAGGGTAGCGGCGGCGATAAAAATGTCATGCGTTTTGCCAAGGCCCGCACCACCTCCGCAGCAGATGCCGGTAATCAGGTCACCTTTCAGGACGTTGCCGGCGCTGATGAAGAAAAGGCTGAACTGCAGGAGGTTGTGGATTTTCTCCGTAATCCTGAAAAATATACCCGTCTGGGAGCGCGAATCCCCAAGGGCATTCTGCTGGTTGGCCCGCCCGGTACCGGAAAAACTCTGATTGCCAAGGCCGTTGCCGGAGAGGCGGGCGTACAATTTCTCTCCATCTCCGGGTCGGACTTTGTGGAGCTTTACGTTGGCGTTGGCGCCAGCCGTGTCCGTGATCTGTTCGATCAGGCAAAGAAGCAGGCTCCCGCCATTATCTTCATTGATGAGATCGATGCCGTCGGTCGTCAGCGTGGCGCAGGGCTGGGCGGCGGACACGATGAGCGTGAGCAGACCCTGAATCAGCTGCTGGTGGAAATGGACGGCTTTAAGAGCAGTGAGGGCGTGATCGTCATGGCTGCTACCAACCGTGTAGACATTCTGGATTCCGCACTGCTGCGTCCGGGGCGCTTTGACCGGCAGGTATATGTCGGTGCTCCCGATGCCAAGGGGCGTGCCGCCATTCTCCGGGTACACGCCCGAAACAAGCCGCTGTCGGAGAACGTCGATCTTGACGTAATTGCCAGAGAAACTGCGGGCTTCACCGGTGCGGATCTCCAGAATCTCCTGAATGAGGCCGCCCTGCGTGCAGCAAAACTGGGGCGTCCTGTCATCTGCATGAATGATCTGGAGGAATCCATGATTAAGGTTATCGCAGGTCCGGAGAAAAAGAGCCGTGTAATCCCGGAGCATGAGCGGAAACTCACAGCGGTACACGAATCCGGACATGCCATTGTCATGCACAGTCTGCCCACCCATGACCCGGTGCATCAGATCACCATCGTTCCCCGCGGCATGGCAGGCGGCATGACCATCGCCCTCCCCACTGAGGACCACAGCTACATGAGCCGCAATGAGATGCTGGAGCAGATTGTCTCCCTGCTGGGCGGGCGCGTGGCAGAGGCGCTGATGCTTCAGGATATCTCCACTGGAGCCTCCAATGACCTCCAGCGTGCCACCTCCATCGCTCGCGAAATGGTTACCAAATACGGCATGAGCGCAAAGCTCGGCCCCATCACCTTTGATTCTGACTCTCAGGTATTCATTGGTCGGGATTACGGTCAGACCAAGAGCTACTCCGAGGCCTTTGCAGCGCGCATCGACAGCGAGGTGCAGGAGATCCTCAGCACCTGCTACAAGCAGTGCGAGGACATTCTAAGTGCCCATCGGGACACTTTGCAGCGGGTATCCGATTACCTTCTGGAGCATGAAACCATGGACGGCGACACCTTTGAGGCCATGATGCAGGAGCCGAAGGACACTGCGCCAGCACTTCCGGTACAGGTACCCGACACCCCCGCCGATCCTGAATAAGCAAACAGCCCGTGGATTGCACTTCATCACTTGCAATCCACGGGCTTTCTTCTTTATCGTTCTTTATCGTTCCTTCAGAGGGACGTATGCCCGCTGGGGGCAAATGCTCTGATAGGCAGGACGGATAATCTTGTCGGTATTGATCAGTTCCTCCATCCGGTGAGCACTCCAGCCCACCATTCTTGCCACCGCAAAAATCGGGGTGAACAGCTCCTGCGGGATATCCAGCATCCGATAGACAAAGCCGCTGTAAAAGTCCACATTGGCACAAACGCCCTTATAAATTCGCCGCTCCCGGCTAATGATCTCCGGCGCCAGCTGCTCTACAGTTTCATAAAGCTGATACTCCTCCAGTCTGCCCTTTTCCTGAGCCAGACGCTTTACAAAGCTCTTAAAAATCACCGCTCTAGGGTCAGACAGGGAGTAGACCGCATGTCCCATGCCATAAATCAGTCCAGTGTGGTCAAACTCCTCCCCATGGAGCACACGGGTGAGATACCGTTCAACCTGATCTCGATCTGCTGTATCCGAAACCCGCGCCCGCAGGTCATCCATCATGCCCACAACCTTCAGGTTCGCGCCGCCATGCTTTGCACCCTTGAGAGAGCAGAGTGCCGCTGCCATCACTGAATAGGTGTCCGATCCGGATGAAGTCACCACATGGGTAGTAAACGTTGAGTTGTTGCCGCCGCCATGCTCCATATGCAGCACCAGTGCCAAATCCAGAACCTGTGCCTCTAATGCTGAGAACTGCCGATCCGGACGCAGCATCATCAGCAGATTTTCTGCCATGGTCAAGTTCTCAACCGGGTGATGGATATAGAAGCTGCCATCCTGACAGTAGTGATGATAGGCATGATAGCCATACACACTCATCAGGGGCAGCGTTCCAATCAG
Organism: uncultured Eubacteriales bacterium; assembly: GCA_905202605.1. GTDB lineage: Bacteria > Bacillota > Clostridia > Oscillospirales > Oscillospiraceae > HGM13006. The sequence continues at coordinate 9,270 of CAJKSU010000025.1, read as the reverse complement.
CACCAGCGACTGCCGCAGTACATTGGGCAGACTATTGTCCAGTGCCTGCGCATCGTAGGCCGACAACGTCAGCACACTGCGGGTCAGGGTATTCATGACATCGCTGCTGGGGGCTTTCATAATTACATCCCGTGTAAAATTCTGCGGCAGGGTTCGATTCTGCGCCAACGCATCAGAAAATTCCCGAAGCTGCTGCTCTGTGGGAAGCGACCCAAACAGCAGGAGATAGGCACACTCCTCAGCAAGACAGTGCCGGCGAGTGCTTTCGCCCCGCACCAGATCAAAGATGGAATAGCCCCGATAGAACAGCCTCCCCTCACAGGGAAGCTCCTTTCCATCCACCAGCTTCTTTCCCTGCACCTGTGAAATGCTGGTCAGCCCTGCCAAAACGCCCTTTCCATTCTTATCCCGGAGGCCGCGCTTCACCCCATAGGTATCATAAAGCATCGGATTCATGGTGGTTTGTGTTCTCATTGCCTCACTCCAACGGGCAATGGTCTTGGTGTCCTGATACATAGGGTTCGCTTCCTTTCTGTTCTTGAATTACTATTATTTTAACATTTTTATTTAACTCTTTCAACATTTTCGTTTATCAATTCCATGAACAATCTGTAAATTGTGTATTCATGGGATGAAAAAAGCGCCCCCCTTTTCCTCAAATAACAGGAAAAAAGGTGGGCGCCTCGACGATTCAACAGCTTATTGTTCCCCCATCACAGATTCAAAGCCGTTTTCAGCCTTTTGGATGGTATCCGCAATAATCTTTTCCGCAACGCTGCGCAGATCAGCCTTCAATGTTTGCTCGATCACCGGCGCATACTCTCGCTCCGGCACATCATAAATCTTAAAGCAGCAGGTGAGATAACGCCGCAGCTTCTGTTCCATCGTAAAGTACATGTCACAGTGCTTTGCCATAAAGCCACGGGTAATGCTGCCAGAGGCAATATCCAGCTCATAAAAATCCTTTTCCTGCGCACCCGGAAGATACGAGCCAAAGATCCTCATAAGCCTCCCGGTAATCGCCGTATAGATATACTCCGATGTACTGGGGAGCGAGTAGGCCATCACATAAAGCTCCCGCAACGGTTCGGAAAGCTCTGCAATATGCATTTGAATCGCAGTCTCCATGGCATAGGTCAAAAGCGGCTGTGAGGAATCCGTCATGCCCTCTGCCAGAACAAACTGGTTTGAGAACATCTGCTTTGTCAGCACCAGTAGCAGCGCTTCCTTATTCTCAAAAGCAGCAAAAAAAGAAGATTGCGCCATTCCGGCATCGTTCATAATCTGTGCGGTGGTTGTCCGCTCATAACCATATTCCAAAAACAGCCGAATTGCGGATAGAATGATTTTGTTTCTCCGGATGATTCCCTTTGGCTGTAGCCCATGCTTCGCCAAGTCCTCACCTCCTCTTTCTCGCTGCATACCCGCTTAATACGCATTATAATATTGATTTCAATTTAGAATAGCATGCTCAATTTAAAAAGTCAACCTTCCTCCCAGAGTTCCCGGATATAGATCCCACACTGCTCCGTTCCGGACTCCGCAGCGCATGATTTTAAAAGCCTGACAGCAGAGAATCCAGATCAATCAGCCATTTCAGGCCATCTCTTGTCATGTCAATCTCACAGTACTCTTGTTCCTGAACACAGCCATCCTCCATCAGGATCAGCGTAGCCGAAACCGTACAGTTCTTTGCATCCAGCCATGTATGACCATCCAGATAATCCACCGATTGAATTTCGATTTCTACACTGGGAATGGCTCCTGCTGCCGCAGCCAAGCCGCCAAGTCCTTGCAGTGCATCCCCATAAGCGCCTATATCTGCGCCAAACAGGTCGCCGGCTACCCCCAGTGCGCCGTCATACAGCTCGTCAGAGCCGCCGTTTATGCATTTCACCGCAGTTCTGTAATCCAGCGTGGACACCGCATCACAGAATTTATTCAGCGTCTTTTCCGGCGTCTGAGCAAAACAGAACAGTGCGCCTACGCCAATCGCAATCAGCAGTACCAGCGTCACCACTACAGCTACCCATGCATGAGACTTCTTCTTTGGTGCATGCACAACCGGCGAATTTGTCTGCAACACCGCAGGCGGCGGAGTCATTCCTCTGCCGCCGTCATAATACCCCGGAGCTGTTGGCCGGTATCCCGTTGCTTCGGGCGCGGCGGTGCGCACCCTTGCCCCGCAGTTTGGGCAGAACCTTGCGCCGTCCGCCATTTTACTTCCGCATTTTCCGCAAAACATTGTGTTTCCTCAGAAGACTAGAAGATGCCATCCAGCAGATCTTCCAAATCTCCTACAATATCAAGAATGTTCTCTCCCATGTTCACCCAGAAAATTCCCATGACAACTATCACTATCACAGCAAGAATCGCAGCTACGATCAGATATGTATATACCTTTTTATTGTTATCCAGTCGAGCGGTTCCTGCATACAAAATCGGAGAAACTCCCATAATCGCCGCAAACCCAACCAGCATAACGATCAGCGCCGCTTTAAGGGACACCAGAGATAGAATCGTTACGATCAACAGTATTGCCGCTGCAAAAAGTCCGCGCACGCCACTTATTGTCAGCATCTCCGTGAAATTAGTTTGTCCCTTAAACACTTCTTTTGTGAACAACTTCAGCAAAAAGGCTCGCAAAAGTGCTATGCCAGCCGTAACAACAATGGTAACCAGCAAAAGTCGACCAACACTGAACCCAATCTCATCAAAAAAATCCGTAATCCACTCTCTGCAATCTGACTTACTTACACCGCTCGCGAAAGCGCCATACGCTGACCTCATAAGTGATGCGAGTTTGTTAATTGCACTGGCACGCGACACAAACACCACCGCCAGCGCCATCACCAGTTCCACCATAATGCCGCCGATGCCGATTGCCAGATTCCCGGAACGGGCAATTTCCTGAGTCTTGGTAAATGGTTTTTTTACCAGCGGAACGACTTCCTTCACCGCACTTTTCGTCTGATTCATGGTCTGGCCGCCCTGATTCGGCGCACCGCCGGGATAGCCGCCCGGCTGTCCGTAATAGCCATTCTGGGGCGGCGTATACCCGCCCGGCTGGACGCCATAGCCTCCCGCCTGCCCCTGATACCCATTGGATCGCGGAGCCGCACCGCCAAACTGCCGCGTTGGCTGAGCCCCCTGACAATTGCAGACCTCCCCATCCTGAAGGGGTCTGCCGCATTTTCCACAAAATCCTGCCATTGTTTTTCCTCCTGTCTTTTTTCTAATCCGAGGGTAAGCACCACCCGGAGTCCTTACAGATCTCCCGCCTGATGAAACTCCATTTCCGACACAGATTTTTTCCCCGCAGGCGTCTCCGATGTATGGGTTCTGGGCCGATCCATCCCCAAACTGCCCCGCACGGCAGGTCTAGGCGATTTCGGCGGATTGGATGGTTCGGATGCACCCAGCAAGCCTCCGCAGCTGACGCAAAATCGATCCCCCGGCTGATTTGCCGTACCGCAGCGGCTGCAAAGCTGCATACCAGTCGGAGCTGCGGGTGCGGGCGCCGGTGCCGCGCTACCCAGCGGATTCCCGCAGCGGATGCAGAAGCGATCTCCCGGCTGATTGATTGCACCGCATCGGTCACAAATCACGTCTGTGCTTCCGCCGCCGGTATTCGCGTCCAGCGTCATGCCGCAGGAGATGCAGAACCGATCTTCACGGTGATTCACCGTGCCGCATCGCGGGCATTTTCTGCCGCACTCCACACCCATGCCTGATCCAATCGGTGCGCCGCACTGCATACAAAACTGATTTTCATGTGCAATTACCGCACCGCATTGAGCGCAGCGATTCCCCCTTGGGACAACCACCGTCTCGTTCGCCGGATATCCACAGGTGGGGCATATCCGCTCCTCAGGCTGTAGCAGCTGTCCGCAGGCAACGCATACCCGTTCCAGCGCGTCCGCCATTCTGCTGCCGCAGTTTGTGCAAAACATCATGTTCTCCGGCACAGGCTGTCCGCAATTTCCGCAAATTCTCTCCATTTCTTCATCTCCGTTTTCGTGGTTCAGCCTTTAGTTCAGCTGCCCGGACAGGTCGCTGAGACTGCTTCCATCTCCGTCATAGGTAATGACCTTATCGCTGCTGAGCTGGCTGTTTACCTCGTCATAGGATGCATCGCTGCCGTTTACCGTGCAGACCATCCCACCTTCCCCATTTGCGTACATGGAAATGGTATGTTCCACCTGATAGCCGGAATCGCTGATGGAATACAACTCATAGCCGCTGCTCGTTCCATCCTCCCAGAACAGTCCGAAATACTTGGTTCCCTGATAGGAATAGAGTCCCGCCTTTACGGTATTTGAGGTGCTGCCTGCCTCAGCTTCCGCGCACAAGGTCGTGACCGAGCTGCCGGACAGGCCGTAAACCGCCCCCATTACAGAGTCGTTCTTCTTATAAAGCAGCACCAGCTCATCGGTTCCGTCCCCGTTCAGGTCATAGAGCAAGCCTCTGGACTTGCTGTCGCCGCCGGAAACGGAAATTGCGTCCTGCACATAGGTTTCATACAGGGCATTCCCCGTGGGCGGGTTAGGATTTTCGCTGGTCAGTACGTCCGTCTGCACATACGAGATCCTGCCGTTGTAGCTGATCTTGGAATAGAAATCCGTGGCATACTCGATGAAGCCCACCTCGGTTCCCTCAGCCAGATAATCCACCCAGCTTCCCGATGGAACCGGCACGTCAAAGGAATACGCGCCGCCCTTCACATACATCTGCCCGGTCACTGTGGTATTATCGGTCAGCGTATAAGGTCTGGAATCGGAAAGGTATTTTTTCGATACATACCCATAGGTTCCGTTATACTTGATTTTTGCAAAGGAACCGGAATCCTCTATGTATCCCACCTCTGCGCCAGCCAGCACCTCACCGATCTTGTTGCTGTCCTTGTCCTCCGGTGCGCTCCGAAAAATCACCGAGTACTTTACGCCGGAAATGTACTTATTGGCCACCACCGTGGTATTGGGTGCCGGGGTTGCACTGGGTTTTGCCGTTGGCTTTGGCGTTGCGGTTGGCTTGGAGGTCGGCTTCGGCGTTGCGGTAGGCTTGGTGCTGGGCTTGGGGGTTGCCGTTGGCTTTGGAGTCGCCGAAGGTCTGGGGCTGGGGGATGGTCTGGGCGTCTGCTTGGGCGGCGTTACCGTGGCCCTTTCCCCGGAGGTTTCCGGCGTAAGCTCCGGCACAACCGTTTCATTGTCGCTGCCCTGCTCCCAGCGCTCCATGCTGCCCGCTTCCATGATTTCCTCCTGACTGGAGGTTTCCAGCGTATCCTGATCGTTCTTCCTTCCCCGCAGGCCCAGCAGCACCACGGCGGCAACAATTCCCGCCACCAGTACAAAGCCGGAGATGGAACAGATTACGATATAGCCTGTCTTCTTTTTCTTCTTTTCCGGCTCCTCCGGCATATCCGAGGGCATCCATGCTCCTCCGCCCACTGCGCCGTCTCCCGCGGGCCAGTCGCCGGAATCACCCACGTCAAAGGGATTCTCCTCCGAATAGCCATCCGTGGAATATCCGGTATCCGCATCGACAGCTTCCGCCCCAAAAGGCGCTCCTGCCGATTGCTCCCCAATCAGAGAACTGCCACAATATCCGCAGAACTTGGAGCCATCCTTTAGCTCCTTCCCGCAATGCTTACAAATCACTGTGATCCCCTCATTTCCGCAACATCGCTCACGGGCGCATCGGTTTTGACGTTGTACAGATTCATAGATATAGTATACCCATCATTGTGTGTCAGCGTCAAGGTTTTTCCATCAAAGGAATAAATTCCACCGCATTCTTTTCTGTTACTTCTCCGTTCGCTGATGTCGGATCCGGTTGAGCGTCACCGGCGACATGTCCAGAAACGACGCAATATGCTTATCCTTGATGCGTCCCACCACGCCGGGGTAGTTCTGGCAGAACCACTGATACCGCTCCGCCGCGTCATATTCATAGCGCATCCGTTTCATCTCCCACTGATCGTTCCAGCACTCGGTCAGTGCGCGGTTTTCCATCCGCAGCACCTCCGGGTAGCGCTCCTCCAGCTTCGTCACCGCCGCAAAGGGGAAGCTCACAACATCCAGCTCTGTCAGTGCCTGCATGTCGATGGGCGAAGGATCGTCCAGCTTGGCGCTGGGCATGGCGCAGCCTCCGACCTTTGACACAATGCACTCCGTGATCTCCTTGCCCTTGGCGGTATGATAGATGCACCGAATCACCCCCTCGGAGGCAAGGAACCGATAGGCATCCACCTGCTCCCCGGTTTTGATGATAAGCTCATTCTTTGCATAATGAGTCAATTCCATATGTTCCAGTGCCTCAGAGATTAGCTGCTTATCGCCACTCTGGAGCTTTTCCGTTAAAAATGCCACTACGTTCAGCACTTTGTTCCCTCTTTTCCCGTTTTATGTAATTGCCTTTGGATATTATACCACGTTCTGGCAGTCACGTCATTAACCTATGTTAATTTCGTAGAAAAAGGTCATATTTTTTGCAGTACATTTGAAATATGTATATTATGGTACTTCATTCCATCTCATTGCAGCAAAAATGCCGGCTTACGCATTCCGTAAACCGGCATTTTCTGAATCATCTATTACACTGTGGTCAACTGCCGCTGATAGGCTCTGGGCGTGATACCCTCACAGCGGGAAAAGGCGCTGTCCAGCGCCCGGCGGCTGAGATAGCCCGTCCGCTTTGCCGTTTCCTCCAAATCTACTCCGGCGGCGATCAGGCTCTTTGCCTCTCCAATGCGGCACTTGTGGATGTATTCCAGCACGCCGCAGCCGTATTCCTGCTTAAACTGCCGGGACAGGTAGGAGCCGTTGAGCCGGAAGCGCTCCGCCAGACTTGAGACACTCAGCCCCGGCTCCGCAAAATGCAGGTCGATATAGTCCCGCACCCGGCGTACCGTGGGCGCCGCCTGATTCCCCTGCTTGGCCATATATGTCTCCAGTCCGATAAAATACCGCAGCAGATTCTCATGGAGCACCGTCAGCTCCGGGCTTGCCATCAGCTCCCGCATTTCGATGCTCCCGCCCTCCGGCAGGAGCAGTTTAACATTCAGCGGCAGCTCCAGCATATTGGTGCAGAACCGCAGCTGCTCCGCCACCACCTCTCTGGCCTCCGGATAGGGGTCATAATAGTTCTCAATGCGCAGCTCCACCATATGGAACAGCAGTTCCGCCGCATCTCGATACTGAAAGCACACAAAGCAGTTATAAAACTGCCGCTGGGCATTGGAAAACTCCATATCCGTCTTCTGGGTCAGCGCGTCCGCGTCCTGAATGACATTTTCCGTCCACCGGGCCGACATAGCCTGCTCCAGCAGGGTCTTTGCGGAGAGATAATTGGTGTGCAGGGCAAAGCCCCCCAGATCATACTTTCCCAGCGCAATCAATACGTCGATACCGTGCTGATCCAGCAGGGAAGCAGCGCAGGCGCGGCACTGCTGAAACAAAATCTCCCGCAAGGTCTGCTGATTGTCCGAGGGGGGCTGAATGGTGACCCCCGCCTCGCAGAAAAAGCAGACCAGCGTACCGTCCTTTTCTGAGAAGTACAGCTTCCTGCTGAGGCCCAGGATCCCGGTCAATTCCTCCCGCACCGTTCCATAGGCGTTCTCCTGAGCGTCCGGCTCCCCCGCGTTGGGATACCCCCGCAGTTTGACCACCAGCAACATAAACGCCTCCGCCGGGAATTCCAGATGAAACACCCGGTAATAGTCCTCCAGGTATTCAAAGCCAGGGGCATTCCCCTTGAGCATCTGGGCGATGGCATAATCCTGAAGCCGGAGCTGGGATGCTCTGAGCTGCGGCTCCTCCGCCTCCTTTGCCTCCCGGCTCTGAGGGCGGCTCCGCAGCCGCATCTCCAATGCTTGCAGCAATCCCATGGCGCTTCCCTCCTTTCCGGATCTCATCATTCCACGTTCTTACTGTTATTTTACCGGGTTTTCATGTTTTTTGCAATGGAAATACCGATTTTTTACCCATCAAAAGCCAACGCTGGGATATCAATTCCCGATTTTTTACTCTGTACAGATTTTTTTCTGGCAGAAAGGTCAATTCCGCTGTACAAAGGTCGGGTATTGGTTCTTTACCGGCTCTGGGCGGATCCGGTACAATCAGGTTATCTGAATTCGGAGCGCTCTTTGAGCTGATCCGGAAGAAACAGACACTATGATCAAGAAGGAGGACATCCAATGAAAAAGAAACTGTTGGCACTTCTGCTGACCGCAGCTCTGGCAATGACCACCCTCTCTGCCTGCGGAAACGGCACCGAAAGTGCCGCCGGCAGCAGTGCGGCATCCTCTGCCCCTGCCCCCGAATCCGTTTCCACCGCCGTACCGGAGCAAACGTCCCAGGAAGAGGAAACGGCCGTGGAAGCGTCCATTGCCTCCCTCCCGGAGGAAGAGACGGTGGCAGACGGCCCCGTGGCAGGCGACAAGGACTTTGACTGGTCCGTATTCGAGCCGCTCTCCGAGGAGCCGGTCACCCTTACCATGTTCTACACCCAGCCCCCACCGCTGGCAGCCATTATGGACACTCCCAACGATATGAGCCTGCTCTATCAGAAGTTCGAGGAGATCACCAACGTCCATATTGATTTCCAGATGGTCAACATGATGGACGCCGCCACCACCTTCACCCTGATGATCGCAGGCGGCGACTACTGCGACATTGTCAACGATGCCCTGCGCTACTACGATACCGCCGATCAGGCCTATGAGGACGGCATTGCCGTGGATCTCATGGAGTACCCCGACAGTGTCCCCAACTTCATGGCACTGATGGAGGAGTACCCTCAGATCCGCACGGATCTGGAAACTCTGGACGGTCACATTCTCAACATGCCCCGCATTGATATGCCCGTTGGTCCGGCTGCGGAAAACGGTCTGCTGATCCGTCAGGACTGGCTGGACGACCTGGGTCTGGATATGCCCAACAGCTATGACGAGATGCATGACGTACTTGCCGCCTTCAAGCGCGAGTATAATGTCACCGACCCCTACATCATGCCCTATCAGGTGCTTTCTCCCTGGGGGCTCATGTCCAGCGGCTATGGCATTCCCGCCGTTGCGGATGCCAACAACTTCTATGTTGACCTCAAGACCGATAAGGTGGAGCTGGCAACCATCTCCGATGCCTACTATGATTACCTGTGTATGTTCCGCGACTGGTATCAGGAGGGTCTGATCAACCCCAACTTCGTCTCTCAGGCTTCCAACATTCCCGATGAGAGCATCATTTCCACCGACATTGTCCCTATCCATAATCT
>CAJKSU010000024.1 GCA_905202605.1 uncultured Eubacteriales bacterium | reverse complement strand
CCCACTTTGATTTTAAACGGCATTTTGATACACTATTTTTGGAAGGTGTGAAGAGATATGTACAAAATCCTCATCTGCGACGATGAAACCGATATCCGCAACGCCCTGAACATTTATTTAAGTGCGCAGGGCTACGAAACCGTGCTCTGCGCCAACGGACAGGAGGCTCTGGACGAGGTGGCAAAGGGAGAGATCGGTCTGGTGCTGCTGGATATCATGATGCCCGTTATGGACGGCATCACCGTTCTGTCCCAGCTCCGGAAAACCAGCAACGTTCCTGTTATTCTCCTGACGGCCAAGGGAGAGGATACGGACAAGGTGCTGGGGCTGGACGTGGGCGCAGACGATTACATCACAAAGCCCTTTAATCCCATGGAGGTGCTGGCACGGGTCAAATCCCAACTGCGCCGGTATCTCCAGCTGGGCGCCGCAGTCACTCCCACGACAGAGCTTCACTGCGGTCCGGTTTCCATAGACGACCGCTCCAAAACCGTCACGGTGGACGGGGATCCCGTCAGCCTGACCCCCACTGAATACGAGATTCTAAAGCTCTTCCTCACCCATCCCGGTCAGGTATTTTCCATGACAGAGATTTACCGTCAGGTCTGGAAGGAGGCGCCGCTGGGGGCAGAAGGTACCGTTGCCGTGCATATCCGACACCTGCGAGAAAAAATTGAGATAGACCCAGCCAATCCCCGCTGCCTCAAGGTAGTCTGGGGTCAGGGCTATAAGTTTGTCTCCACCTGATCGGAGTGATTTCAGATGCCTGCATTGTTCAAAAAAACCGCTGTTAAAGTCATCGGCGCAGTTCTCTGTGTGCTGTGCCTGACCGTGGGACTATTCACCGGTATTGCCACGCTGTATCTGGCCGCCTGCGGCGGCTTTTCCAGTCAGGCAGACCTCTATAACAGCATGGCAGAGGAACGCCTGAGCCGGGACGCCGACGTGATCATGAACGGCTACTTTGACCCCAGCGACCCCTCCCATCCATGGGTTTCCTACTATTCCGGTGCGGTCTTTACCGGACAAAACTCCAACCTGCTTTGGAGCATCACCGACAGCTCCACCGGGAAAACCGTCCTTGCCACCTATCAGGATCAGGACGCCACCGCTGTTCTGTCCCAGTCCTTCTACTATACCACGTCGCTGTCCTCCCCCAGAGATATCATTACCGTGACCAGCCAGCTGTTCTGCTGTGATGGAACCCTTTACTCCTACAACGAATCCGATGATTGCTTCCGGGCGCTCTCAACCGTCTCCACAAAGGAGATCAGCGGCATTGAGGAGCTGGATCCCGTTGCAAAGCAGCTGGGATTTACCTATCAGAACAGCCACTACAATTTTGAGGACGAGGCAGCGGTACAGGGCTTCTATTGGACGGATACCGCAACCGAAATCTATACGGAGGAGGATTCCGTCTATACCCTCACCTGCTATCTGCTCACCGGTCTTCCCTATTCCGACAGTTATGCACAGCTCGATGAGGCATGCAGCCAATTCTATGCCAGACGCTACATGCTCTGTGCCGCCGCAGGAGGATTCCTGCTGCTGGGTCTTGCGCTGCTGGTGCTGCTGTGCTGCAATGTAGGCCGGGTCAACGGCAAGGAGGAGGCGGTACTGAACCCCATCCACAGGCTTCCCGGTGAGCTGGCTCTACTTCCGGTGGTCTTTCTGATTGCCTTCGGCATATCGCTCTCCGATTTCACGCTCAGCTATTTCAGTGCGTCTCTCATCGGTCTGGGCGTTGGAGCGTTCCTCACCGCGCTGGCGCTGACCTATCTGTTGCCCAGCCTCTGCGTCCGCGCTAAAACGCATACGCTGCTCCGGAACACCCTCTGCTTCCGGCTGTTCCGCGCCCTCCGCGGCGTCTGGAAAAAATCCCGCACTGCCATTGTGGCGATCTTCCTGCATCTCCCGCTGATCTGGAAGGTGCTGGGGGCGTATCTCCTGCTGTGCGTGCTGGAGCTGTTCGCTCTGGGGCTGTTCTCCTACGGAGACGGCATACTCTACCTGCTGTGGGTACTGGAAAAGCTCCTTGTAGGCGGGGTCATCGCCTATGTGTGCATGAGCCTGCTGCGGCTGAAATCCGGGGCCGAGCGCATCTCCGCCGGAGATTACAACACCAAGGTCTCCACGGAGCATCTGGTGCTGGAATTCAAGTCCACCGCGGAAACCCTGAACCGCATTCAGGACGGCATCAACACCGCCGTGGAGAGCCGTATGCGCTCAGAACGACTGAAAACCGAGCTGATTACCAATGTCTCTCACGATCTGAAAACCCCGCTGACGTCCATTGTCAGCTATGTAGACCTGCTCAAGCAGGAGCCTGCGGGTTCTCCCACCGCCGAGGAGTATCTTCAGGTGCTGGACCGACAGTCTGCCCGGCTGAAAAAGCTGATCGAGGATCTGGTGGAAGCCAGCAAGGCCTCCACCGGCAATATTTCGGTGCATACCGAACCACTGGACTTTTCCATGATGCTGGGGCAGGCGCTGGGCGAATACAGCGAGCGGCTGGAAAAGGCCGGGCTGACCGCCATTCCAAAGCTGCCGGAGGCTCCGGTGATGATCTCCGCAGACGGACGGCTGCTGTGGCGGATTCTGGATAACCTTCTGGGCAACGCCGTGAAATATGCCATGCCCGGCACCCGGCTGTATGTGACCCTTACTGCGGACACCCACGCCATTGTCACCTTCCGAAACATCTCCCGTGAGCCGCTGGATGTGACCGCCGAGGAGCTGATGGAGCGCTTTGTCCGGGGGGATTCCTCCCGACACACCGAGGGCAGCGGTCTTGGGCTGTCCATCGCCAGAAGTCTGGCAGAATCCATGGGCGGTGAATTCATTCTCTCCGTGGACGGCGACCTGTTTAAGGCCGCAGTGATCTTCCCGGTTCTGCCGGGCTCCGGTATCACACCGCCGGACGCATTGGCGGAACACACCGGGCAATAACCGATTGGCTGACGCAGTCTATTCTGCGTCAGCCATTTTGTACGGTTCCGGATTCTATATCTATGACATTTCTGCGCCCAAAACAGGATTCCCCTGAGGCACGGATCAAGGCATCTCAGAGGACACTCCCGAGACATCTTCCGAGACACAAGAAAGACATCTTCCGAGCGTCTTCCGAGACACGAAAAAGACGTCTTCGCAAAACAGGACAGCAGCCGACAAAATCATGCAGAAAAATCAGCCCGCTTCTGCGTGCGAACCCGTAAAAGACGTCTTCCAAACGTCTTTCGAGACGCAAAAAAGACGTCTTCCGAGACGTCTCGAAAGACGCCCCTGAGACCGGAAAAGACGCTCCTACAAGACAAGACATAGACAAGACATAACAAGACAGGATATCTACCACCGCCTGCGCAGTCATCTGTGTCGGCGGTGGCGGCAGCACCGTGCCTTTATGCCGTTATGACTGGTATTCTCTCTTTTCTCTGGAGAAGTTCTGTGGAGCAGACGTCCTCCCCTATTCATTGTTCCTTATATGCTTTTCTCGCACCGTTGCGGGCTGTATATCGTGAGTTTATATTTTTTATGTGAGTTAACCCACGTTATATTTCATCCGTTTATACAGCATCTGGGTGCCTCACACGCCGTACAATGTTTTTCTCTCTTTTGTGGAGACGATCCCGCCGTTTGCTCCCCATACAAGCGAGCCGGACGCACTCACGTGCGCCCGGCTTGTTCGTCTATATTTCGTTCAGACTGCAGTCTATTACAGGCTCAGGTAACGAATCAGGATTGCCGCCACCTGTTCACGGGTCGCATTGGCCTTGGGATTCAGCTTTCCGCCGCTTCCCTTCATCAGACCCTTTTCCACTGCCCAGCACATTGCCGTCTTTGCGAAGTTGGAAACATCCTCCGCATCCGTAAAGCTGCTGTAGCTGCCCGAAGTGGCAGGCTGTCCAGCCAAACGGTACAGCATCGTCACCAGCTGCTCACGGGTCACATTGTCATTGGGCGCAAAGCGTCCCGCACCCATGCCCTTGATCACCTGATTCTGCTCCGCCCATGCAATGGCATCCCGGTAATAGTTCATATTGAGATCCGTGAAGCTGCTGGAGCCGCTGACTGCGGGGCTGCCGCTCATCCGGTAGAGCATGGTCGCCACCTGTCCGCGGCTTGCCGTTCCATGGGGAACAAAGGTCGTTGCAGTGATGCCCTTGATCAGCCCCAGCTCATAGGCCTTCAGAACGTCCTGATAGCTCCAGCGATCCAGCGCCACATCGGTAAAGGGCATGGCATCCGTGGTGCCGCTGTCAAACCAGTAGTCGAGATCCACATTTTCCGTGGGTATGCCGTCTACATAGCCGCTGGAGCTGCACTGCCAGAACTCATACTCCCCGGTATAATCCGTCTTGGATGTATAGTGCGCCAGCCAGACGGTGCCGATCAGATCCTTGGGGTTCAGCGCACCGTACAGCATGCTCTTATTGGCGTATACCGCACCCCGGTAGCCCGCCTCCGCCACCTCTGCGCAGAACGCATTGCAGATGGAGGTCGCCTTTGCCTTGGAGAGGTTGGCCCGATAGAGCCGCCCGGTGAGCCGTCCAGTTGACGGATCTTCGGCGTATTCATAGTCAATGACCACCGGCAGGGTGATGTTATAGTCCTTGATGCGGCTGAGGACATACTGCGCCTCCTCCCGGCCCTCCTGCTCGGTGATGGCCTGAGAGTAAATATATACGCCCACCTGTACGCCGTTTGCCAGCGCGTTTTCGATGTTCTGGTATGCCTTGGTGTCCATTTGCAGGGAGCCGGTGCCGTAGCCCCGATAGCCTACCCGGATGAATGCGAAATCAATGCCGCTGGCCTTGACCTTTGCCCAGTCAATATCCTTCTGGAACTGGGAAACGTCCACGCCCTTTTTCAGCGTCTCCCCCGGATTCAGCTCCCGCGGGGTAAACCAGGAATGATCCACGCCGTACGCATACAGCTGCGGACTGTCCAGCTGCCCCTTGTGCTCCTCCGCCCAGTACTGGGGGTCATCCTCGTATGTATCATCCGCAGCCGCCGCACCGGGCAGCATGCCAACCTGAAGCAGGAGTGCCGCCGCCAGCAGCAGACACAGCCTCTTGATTTTTTTCATATGTGTTCTCCTTCCGCCGTGTTCGGTTACAAACTGTAACATATAACAGTGGTATTGTATCATAGATTTGTATTTTACACAACCATACCGAAAAAAAAATGGGCGCTTTCGCGCCCATTTTTTATGTTCAGCTGGTTTCGCCCAGATAGATGCTCACCCGGTTCTGGATCAGCTTTGCCACCTCATCTGCCGTCTTGTCTCCGGCGAAGTATGCGCCCGCCTCGTCCTGAAGAATCTCCTGAATCTCGATATCATAGGCTCCGCCGGGCGTTGCGCCGTCGATCAGCGTCTTGAAGTCGTCCACCTGCTCCTGCGTCAGCGGCGCCATTGTATACTCGGTGTCGCCAATGTAGGTCGCGTCGTCATAATAGACCTTTTCGCCGTTTTCATCGGTGTAATAGCTCTTCTCCATGGCTTCGCTGAGCGCCTGATCCAGCGCCGTCTTGGTCACCGGCAGGGACCAGTTGTCCTTCTGCACATCGTCGCTGAGAACGGATTTCAGGAAATCCCATGCCGCGTCCGTATACTGGGTCTTTGCGGAAATCGCCAGTCCGCTGCTTACGTGGAGGATTGCGCCGTTTCCGCCGTCCTCCGTAACCGGGTAGCCGATATTCACAAAGCCATGCTCCCGATTGAACAGGTTATAGTACTGCTTCAGGCTGTAGTTTCCGTCAGAAATATACTGACCGGCCAGCAGCAGGTCGCCGGACTGTATCTGGGTATACTCATCATCTGTGGAATAGGAAATCGTGTCGCTCCCCTGATTCAGCTCGTCGTCCGTGGGGCATTTGGCTGCCGCCGCCAGCAGCTGCTTGAAGCTGTCGCTGTCAAAGGAGCAGGTTCCCTTGGCGTAGTCCACGAACTGCCCCATATTCGCCGACACCATCTGGCCGAGGAAGCTGGTCTGGCTGGTGTAGCTCATCACCTGCGTTCCCTCGTCCAGACCGGAAATCACCTGCGCCATTTCCTCCATGGTCCATGATGTGCGATCCCCCGCCAGCTTTGCACTGGCAACCAGCGTTTCCACGCTAAAGTTCACCGGCAGACCATAGACCTTGCCGTCCACGCTGTAGGCCTTGAGCGCCCCTGCCACCAGTTCGTCCTGAGAGATGCTGTCGTCCTTTTCCATCAGTGCGCTCAGGTCTGCCAGTGCGCCCTTGGCGATGTACTTGTCTTCATGCCCCGTGGACAGGAAGACAATATCCGGGCAGCTGCCGGACACCACGTCCCGATCCAGCTGCTGGGTTCCCAGCGTATAGTCGTCCGTGGTATTGTACTGGCTGTAGTCCACCAGCGTGATCCGGTAGTCGTTGCTCTTGCGGTTATAGGCGATCACCGCATCCCGCAGAATATCGCTGAGATACTCTGCGCCCAGGGTCAGAACCGTGCGCTCCGGAAGCTGATCCGCCGGGGTCTTGGTCAGCACGCCCAGATCATAGCGGTTGGGGCCGTTCATGGTCATAATGGAATCCAGCACAATGATCTGATCGTCACCGTTGGCTGCCACGCCGGACACATTTCCGGCGTTGATATCGGAATCCAGCCACGAGAGCAGCCGGGTCGCTGCGCCGGTGGTCAGGTCAATGCTGTAGAGATACGTGCCGTCCGAGGCCATCAGGGTACTGCCTGCGCCGGAATAGATGGTCAGGGCGTTCACGTTGCAGTCGCCGGTGATTTCAATGGGCTCAGACACCGCGCCGTTTTCGATCTTGCAGAGCTGGCTGCTGCCCTCGCCGTTTGTGAAGGAATTCAGCACCACCGTGCCGTCCCCCGCAGTCAGCATGGACATGATCCACTGATCCTGCAATTCAATGTCGTCCTTCCGTGCGCCGTCTGCGCCAAAGGATACGATCTTGCTGTCACTGGACAGGTACAGGGTTCCCTGTCCGTCCTGCGCGATGTACTGGGGATAGAAGTCATTGTCGTTGGCAGCCATTAAATCCGTCAGGTCGATCTCCTGCTGAAGATTGCCGGACATGTCGTATTTTTTCAGGGTATAGGTATTCTCGTCCTCCGTGCTGACATCCGGCTCCGCCGCTGTTTCGGCGTTCTCTGCGGGGACTTCTTCCTCTGCAGAGGCTCCCGCCGTGTCCTCTGCGGTTTCCGCAGTGTCGTCAACGGGCGCTTCTGCCGTGTCCTCTGCGGGGGCTTCTGCCGTGTCCTCTGCGGGGGCTTCCGCCGTGTCCTCTGCGGTTTCCGCCGTGTCGTCAATGGGCGCTTCCGCGTTTTCCGTTCCATCCACACTGGTGGAATAGCGGTAGGTATTGATCAGCATCCAATAGCCGCTGCCGTCCGGGCAGACGGAAACCTGCTGTACATACTCGCTGACGCCTTCCTCATTGCTCAGCGTGGGGGTGGGAATCTCCTTGGTTGTGCCGGTAGCAGGATCCGCCTCATAGAGCATCGTTCTATTTTCGCCGGTATCGCTGTTGTAGTAATCCCCGGCAAAATACAGCTTTCCCTGTGCGGTGGATACATTATTGCTGTTGATCCAGTCCAGATCCAGATCCAGATCATGATACTCCGAAAGATAGCCAAAGCCCAGCTCCTGCGCCAGCGTCTTTGTCTCCGTCTTGTTGGTTTTCTCGCCCTTATTGCCGCAGGCCGTCAGCCCGAAGCACATGGATGCCGCAAGAATCATAGCCGCACCCTGTCTAATATACCGTTTCATCTCACACCGTTCCTTTCCAGATTGTTCACTGTCCGGGCAGAATCGCCCGAACCCTTACGATATGTCATAACTATTTTCTCCGGAATCTCCCCCTGCTTCCACGGGAATAATCCAGTTCATGATGCTTTGGCGGGCGTTTTTTCCGCCCCGGCAGATGGAATCTCGGCTCCGGCTTCTCGCCGTTCTGCCTTGCCTCGTAACGTCTTGCATTTCTTCGGTCTATGGCGTTTTCAATGGCAATGGGAATGCTGTAAAGTCCCCATGTACGCCTGCGGTTCAGCAGAACCAGCCAGATCACGCCGCTGATAACCGAAAACAGCAGCAGCAGCGCCTCCGGGATCAGGCGAAGTGCCAAACGGTTTTCCACCAGCTTTGCGGCATTTTCATAGTAGGGATAAAAAACTGCCTGATTGGAGATTCCCCGTGTGGAAAGATGCCGCAGAACATTCCAGCGGTTCTCCAGAGAAAACCGTCCGCTGTTGTCCGTATACACGGTGTTCTCCGGCACCAGCTCCTTGAGCACCTTCTGGAGAGACGACACCGCAAAGCTCTTTACCGGCTGGGGCAGTACCATTTCCAGACACGTAAAGCTCACACTGTCCGTACTGCCTGTGCCGCCCGAATCGGATGCCGTTCCCGTGTCTTGCGCATCCGGCGTGTCTCCGGCTGTATCGCCCGCCGTCCTGCTCACACCGGGGGAATCCGCATAGACCCATGCACGGCACACGTCCTTCGCCGCCATTTCATTATATTTCCCCGGCTCATAGTCTACCACCGCTGCCACCTGATACCGCTGTCCGTTCCATTCGAGGAACTGCCCCGCCACATCGTCGGAGTAAAACAGGTTCCATGCCGTCTGCCGATCCAGCACGATCCGGTCATGCATCACATCGTCCTCGGACATATACCAGCCGGTGCGCAGCACCATGGGATGGATACGGAAATAGTCGCCGGTAATCATGGTCAGCTCCACGGTACTGCTGGCAATACCGTTTTGCAGTGTGACCTGCTCCGTCCGGGAGGCCGCATAGAACCACGGATGCTCTGTGGAGGGAACGCCCGCCGCCGTCAGGGCATTTTCCATGCTCAGCCGGATGCCGGACAGCTCTGCTGCGGGAATGGCGCTGTCCTCCGGGAGATACACCGACGCCTGCGCATAGGGCTTGTCCTCCGTCTCCCAGCGCTGCCACGCAGTCTGCGCCGTGAGGGTTGTCTCGGTCTTCTGATCCCCCCGGCACATGCCATGGAAGATTCCAAGGCTCACCAGCACCGCCAGCACCCAAAGCACCCATTTCCATCGTCGGAGCAGCCAGATGAGCATCTTTTTGACCTGCACGCCCATCACCTCACTCCGCCATCCGGACCTGAGTTCCGACCTCCAGCGGTACCGTC
This sequence comes from uncultured Eubacteriales bacterium, assembly GCA_905202605.1. GTDB lineage: Bacteria > Bacillota > Clostridia > Oscillospirales > Oscillospiraceae > HGM13006. The sequence continues at coordinate 12,577 of CAJKSU010000024.1, read as the reverse complement.
GCCGTGGTAATCACAAAGTCCTGCGCCTCCAGCTCACCGGAAACTGCGCTGTTGCTGTCATCCGAAGCCACCACGGAAACCGTCTTTTTCTTTACGGAATAGCGGTTGCCCAGCGGGCTGGATTTCACCTGCACCACATAGACAAAGCTGCCGTTGGCGTCCGTATGAATGGCTGCGCTGGGGATCACCAGATCATAGCTGGCGTTTTTATCGCCTACGGAAAAGCTCAGGCTCTGCCCCACGCTGACATCCTCTCCGGTCACCGAGAAGGTCAGAATGCGGCTGTTTGCTGGGTCATTCTTGTCGGCGGTGATAGAGGTCAGGGTCATGGTAATGCCGCTGTCCCAGAGGTTGGTGATCTCCGCCTGAAGCCCCTCCTTCAGGGTGCGTGCCTGTTCCTTTTTCACCGTTGCTTTTAAGGTATAGCCCTTTTCGGTCAGCTCCACCACCATCAGGGGCGTATCTGCCGAGGTCGTATCGCCTGCCGCCACATTGACCTCCGTGACCACACCGGCATACCGGCTCTTAATGCTGGCGGCGGAGGTCTTTTCCTCCAGTGCCTTGACCTTGTCCTCGGCGTTCTTGACCTCCTGTGCCTTGGCCTCCAGCTCCAGCTGGTTCACGGATTCGTTGTAAGTGTTGGTGTTCTCCGTGTCCGTGGCGGTGGCCTGTGCCGATGCAAGGGCATCCTTGGCGGTTTGGAGGGCAGTCTCTGCGGCAGATACTGAGGTAGCATTGGAATTTCTGCTTTGGAACGCCGTTGTGGCATCCTGTGCGCTGTTATATGCCGCCTCCGCCTGACTGGCGGCATAGGTAGCATTCAAAAGATTCCGTTGCGCCTCGGCAAGTTGATTCGTCAGAGAAGCCAGCTGGGGGGCAATCTGTTCATCATAAATCCGCTGTACCTCTGCTTTTAATTCCTCATTTCCCGGATCATCCTCCAGCCGCTTTTTTGCGCTGAGATAATCTGCGTTGGTGTTTTCTACACTGCTGATCTGGCTATTCAAGTTATCCACCAGACTTGTGTAGTAATCCTTGGTCTGGTTTTTTGTCGCTAAATCAGACTTCGCCGCGGCCTCCTGATCCTGATACCACTTGAGATCGCTCTCATACTTTTTTGCATTTGCCAAATCCGTCTCCGCGCGGCTCACCGCCTCCTGCGCCTGTGTCAGGGTCAAGGCCTGCGCCGCCGCTCCGTCCACAGATTTTGGAAGCTGCATCTTTTCATATTCCAGCTTCAAGCTGGCAAGATTGCTTCGGGCGTCCTGCAGCTCCTGACTCTCCGTGGCATCCAGCGTCAGGAGCGTGTCCCCCGCCGCAATGGTGTCGCCCTTTTTCACGTTCACCGTGGCGACGGTTCTCGTCTCCTGAACGGTCACGTTATAGCTCTGCGCCGCCTCTACCGTTCCGGTTCCCCGAATTTTTGTGGTCAGGGTCGTAGACTGGGGATACTGCGCCGCCACCTCCGGCAGCGAATAGTTCATAATGGTATTGGAAAAGAAGGTCAGCACCAGCAGCACCGCCAAAAACGCAATGATCGCGTTTTTTACCCAGTCCCGCCTGCCGCGCTTTTTTCTGCGCCTGCCCTCCGTCATCGGTTCGTGTGTCATGTTTTCTACCTCTCTTTAACCCTTAATGCCGCCGGAATAGGTAATGCCCTCTTCCAGATATTCTTCGCCCCACAGGAACATCAGCAGGGTCGGCACCATATAAATCACCGCCACCGCAAAGGCGACCCCCACCTCGCCGCTGTTGATTTCACTCAAAAAGACGCTCAGGGGGTATTTGTCCTGATCGGTAAACAGGATCAGCGGCTGCTCCACCATGTTCCAGTAGTCAATAAACACCAGCATCGCCACGCTGACCAGTGCGTTTTTGCACATGGGCAGGCAGACCTTCGAAAAGATCTGCCACTCCCCCGCGCCGTCCAGCTCCGCCGCCTCAATATAGGATTTGGGGATCCGGCGCATGTTCTTGGTCAGCAGAAATACGCTGAACGGGGCGAATATTCCCGGCAGGATGATCGCCCAATTGGTATCCAGCAGCCCCAGCCACTTGGACACCAGATAGTTCGGCACCAGCGTCACCTGATAGGGCATGAGCATCAGGATGATATAGCCGAAAAACACCATCTCCCGCACCTTGCCCCGATACCGGGAAAAGCCATAGGCCGCCAGCGACGCCAGCGCCACCTGAAACACCACAATAGGGACCGTCAGGATCACGGAGTTCCAGAATTTCAGCAGATACGCCGGGCTGTTGAATAGCACCGTCCAATACTGCCCAAAGGACACCATGTCCGGGATGAATTTCAGGTTTACCTTCTGGGAAATATACGTGGTCACCGCCTGATTGCTGTTGGAATCTCCGGTGCCGGAGGCGCTGGCATTGCCAAATACCACGCCATAGTTGGCGGTAATTTCGTCCTGCGTCATAAACGAATTGGTGATCGTCAGCACAATAGGCAGCAGGAACATCACCGCCATGCTCAGGGCGATTGCCGTCAGGAGCACCCGCAGGATGATTTTTCTCCGGCGGTAGCGGCTCTGGCTGACAGGACGTGCAGAAATCCGTCTCATTCTCCTTCCACGTCCTTTCCCAGCCGATTGTCCACCAGAAACAGCAGTCCGATGATGATGACCATCACCGCCGCCATCACCAGCGCCGCCGCAGAAAGCTTCTGATAGTCCATGCTTTCAAAGGTATTGTTCATAAAGTGCTGCAATAAGTATAGTCCATCATAGGGGTATTTTCCGGTGAGCAGATATACCTCCCGGAAGATCTTCATGGAGTTGATCAGGCTCAGGATCGTCACGAACAGGATTGTGGGAAAAATATATCGGAGCTTGATCTGAAAGAAGATCCGCATGGAGCCGGCGCCCTCCAGCATTGCCATCTCCTGAATGTCCACCGGGACATTGGACAGCGCCGCCAGAAACAGAATCATGTCATAGCCGATGTTCTTCCACAGAAACAGCAGAATCACCACATAGCGGTTGAATTCCGACTTCATCCAGTCGATCTTATCCACCCCGAAATGTGCCAGAAAATCATTCAGCGCACCGTTGTTGCTGAAAATCACCTGCCAGATCAGTACAATGGACGCCACCGGCACCATCAGCGGCGACAGCATAAACGTCCGGATCTGGCTCCGCAGGGGGATCTTCTGGCTGAGCATGCAGGCCAGCAGCAGAGAGCCGATTACTGCCGACGGCACCGCAATCAGAGAAAAAATCGCCGTATTCTTCGCCGCCAGCCGAAAGGACGCGTTCTGAAACAGGTTCCGGAAGTTATCAAAGCCCACGAACTCGTGAAGCACCGGGTTATTCACAAACGCATAGTAAATGACCACGAAAAAGGGCAGCACGAAGAACACCAGAATGCCCAGCAGGCTCGGCGATACAAAGGCCAGCGAAACCATACGCTCCCGGCGCAGCTCTCTGCGCTCCGCCGCCGTCCGCTGGAGCTTTTCCCGCTTGGCTTGGCGCTTCATATTATCCCCTCCTTCTCCGCTTTTCTATATAGACGCTGCGCTGCTCCCGCAGGTTTCATCCATGGGAAAATTTTTTCGTTTCCCATGCAACTGTACTAATCACGTTAGTACAATTATAGCATAGACGACGTTCTGCCACAAGCAGCTCCGGTTTAAGTTTTCCTTAAAGCTTCCCTTAGAATCGGGAAAAGACTGAACTTTGCACTCGATCTGTCTGTCTCCCCTGACAGGGGAGACATCAGCTATGCTGGCAGAGTGGGTTCCTTCGCTTGTCGCAAAAAGTAAAGGGGGCCGCTGCACTGCCGCAGCGGCCCCTCAAAACATCTTATGACTTCTTTTTCTTCTTTGCGACAATTACCGCCGCCGCGATCACGATCACCAGCACAACGATGACCGCAATCACCACCGGGGTATTGCTTGTTTCCGCCGTCTCCGCCGGGGCAGGCGATTTCTCCTCGGCAGCAGGCGCTTCTTCCTCCGCCGCAGAAGCAGATTCTTCCGCCTTCACCGGTGCGGTCACGGAAGCAGACTCCATAACGCTCTCCTGCGCAGAGTCCGCAGGCTCCATGGCGCTGTCCTCTGCGGGTGCTTCCTCCTCTGCGCCCCAAGCCGCTTCGGCGTAAACCGTGCCGTCAGGTGCGGTGGGGGTATAGTCCAGGTTCACATACTGCTCCGCCTTTTCCGGCTCAAAGGTATATTCGCCGTCGGCCACGGTGCCAATGCCGGGAACATGCGCAAAGGCGGTGAGATCGTCGGCGCCATAGGTGCCGGTCACCGTCACCGTATAGTCGCTGTCGCCCTCCACATAGGAGGTGCCGTCTGCGCCCACGATGGAAACTTTCTTGCCCTGATCGTCCAGAATTTCATCTCCGGCGGTATACAGATCCCGTACCAGACTGTCGCCGGTCACCGTCCATACGGCGGTTCCGTCCATATAGACGTCGCAGCCCCGTTCGCCGTTGTCCTCCCGGCACAGGAACGCACCGGTCATCTCCGTACCGCCGGTCAGAAAGCAGCTCAGATAGCTCCATGTATCATAGATGATGTTGCCGTCGATGTCCTGATCGATGGTATAGAGGACGCACTCCGATCCGTTGGCCCCGGCAGTACCCCAGCCCCGCTGGTTGGTGTTGCAGGCGCACAGCAGGAATGTGTCCATGCCCTCCGGGTAGATCATCTTTACATCGCTGAGGCTGATGTAGCAGTAGGTGTTGGTGGTATAGAACATCTTGGCGTTGCCGTTTTCGCTCTGGTTGTTGGCCTTCAGTACGCCGCCCACCATGGTGCAGTAGGTGGTTCCCTCCTCTGAGTCGCCGGACATGGACTGGTAGACCATAACATTGCAGTTCTCATCGTCATCGGAGGCAGTGTAGTTCCCCTCCAGATAGGAGTTGTACATATGGAAGGGGTTCCGTCCCTCAAAGCAGATGGCCTGCGCATTGTTCGCCTGCATGGTGGCATTGGAAACCGTGATATCCGCCACGCAGTAAACCGCCGGGGAGCCGGTTCCCTTGGAGCCGTTTGCAATATAGGTGCCGCCGTCGATCTCCATCAGACCGGAGCCGCGGTCAGACCGAATGGCAGCGGAGGAGCCGCCCTCGGTGGTTACAGTGCAGTCCTTGGCATAGAGCGTGCCGCCGCCCGCTACCATAATGCCGCCGGAGCCGCCCTCGCCGGTGGTGGTCACCTCAGTGTTTTCCATATGAATGGCAGAGGAGCCGTAGGCGAATACGCCGTTTGCGCCGCTGGCGTTCGTCTCTATCCTGCCGCCGTCAATGGTCAGCTCCGCAGGAGCCTCAGCATCCTCGGAATAGGCCAGCACGCCGGAGTTCACGCCGTAAAAGCTGCCGTCGTCACCGGTCATATCTCCCGCAGACTTGGTCACCGTGGAGTCCTTCAGCGTTGCCGTTACGCCGGGGCCGACCCGCAGAGCTACCTCCGTCTCCCCGGTGGAATCCGGGAAGGTTTCCCCGGTGTAGTCGCCGGATTCCAGCTCGGTCACAGCGTCTCCGGTGTAAAAGGTCATGGAACCGCCGCCGGGCGGGGGCGGCGGTACATTTCCGCCGCCTCCAAAGCCGCCGGGCGGCACATCGCCTGCCCATACGGCAGAGGAAAGCAGTACCGTCATGGACAGCGCCATGGCGGCAGCCCGCACAGTTGTGTTCTTTCTCATACAAAAATCCTTCCTTTCTTCGGGCGACACCGCACAGACACATCTGGCAATTCGTGCAAATGCCGCCCCGGTTCGATACCATCTTACCGCAGAAAGGAAGGATTGTCATTTTGAAGTTGCAGATTCAAACAAAGAGAACCGGCAGGGTTCATTTGGTTGCAATTACCGATCCAGATAGAACACCCGCATGGCCTTGGTGGTTTCATAGCAGTCGAGCTTGCTGACCACCTCAATGGGCGCATGCATGCTCAGCACCGGCACGCCGGTATCCAGCGTCAGGATATTCCGGTTCGCCATATACTGTGCCACGGTTCCGCCGCCGCCGGCATCTACCTTGCCCAGCTCGCCCATCTGCCAGATCACGCCGCCCTCATCGCAGAGCCGGCGAATCTTTGCCACAAACTCCGCCGGTGCATCAGAGGATCCGGACTTGCCCCGTGCGCCGGTGTACTTCATAAAGCACACGCCGCCGTTGATCCGGGAGTTGTTCCGCTTGTCGCAGACCTCCTTATAGGTCGGGTCATAGGCGTTGGTCACATCTGCGGACAGGCACTCGGAGTGGGCAAAGCAGTCCGTCAGGCTGACATTCTGCCCGTGGCACAGCCGCTCCATGAAATACTCAAAGGCCTGAGATTCCATGCCGGTGATGCCCATGGAGCCGATTTCCTCCTTATCTGCCAGACAGCAAACGGCAGTATACTCCGGGATTTCGTCCAGCCGCAGCAGGGCGTCCAGCGCTGCAAAGGAGCAGCTGCGGTCATCGTGGCCATAGGCTGCGATCATGCTCCGGTCAAAGCCCAGCTCCCGTGCCTTGGCGGCCGGAGTTAGGGTCAGCTCTGCGGACAGGAAGTCCGCTTCGGTAATGCCATAGGCCTCATGGAGATAATAGAGCACCGCCAGCTTTACGCTGTCTGCACCGTCATCCTCCGGCATGGGCATGGAGCCAACCAGCAGGTTGAGGTTTTCGCCGGTCACGCCGGCAGCAAGCGTCTTCTTCATCTGCTCCTCGGACAGGTGGATCAGCAGATCGGTGACGATGAATACCGGATCTTCGTCCTTCTCGCCGATGCAGATCTCCACTACGGAGCCATCTTTTTTCACTACAACGCCATGGATCGCCATGGGAACGGTGGTCCACTGGTACTTCTTGATGCCGCCATAGTAATGGGTCTTGAAAAAGGCCAGCTCAGAATCCTCATACAGGGGGTTGGGCTTGAGATCCAGACGGGGATTGTCGATATGCGCCGCAGTGATCCGGGTTCCCTCCGACAGAGGCTTCTTGCCGATCACAGCCAGATTGATGGCCTTTGCGTGGTTAACGCAGTAAACCTTCGTGCCGGGGGTCATCGCCATGCCATCGGCATAGGGCCGGAAGCCCGCAGCCTCAGCTTGACGAACCGCTTCCTTTACCGCCTCACGCTCGGTCTTCGCCGCATCCAGAAACGCCATATAGCGCTTGGAGTATGCTTCCATTTCGGGCTTGTCCTGCTCAGAGATCACCGCATGACCGTTCTTGGGCGCATAGGTCAGCTGCTCCCGCAATGCCTGATACTTGCTTTCACTCATGATTATCTTCCTTTCTGCTGTGCCAGAAGCCGGTCAAACAGTTCCCGGCAGCTCTGGGCAAATGCCTGCTGCGTCCCCTCCCCATTTCTAAGGGTATGGTCGCAGTGTGCTTCAAAATATTCATTGGGCTGCTGTGCAGAGATCCGGAGCCGTGCATACTCCTCCGAGATGCCGTCCCGCTCCATCAGCCGTCCTACCCGGATTTCCACCGGAGCCGTTACCGCAACGGTCACGTCGCAGCGCTCCGGCAAATCTCCCTCCAGAAGATTGATGGCGTCAATGGCGGCGATGGGAACCCCCTGCCGCTGCGCCGCCTCCAGCTGGCGGTCTGTCTCCGCCAGAATGTACTTGCCGGTGATGGCGTTCAGGTCAGAAAGTGCCTGCTTATCCGCAAACACTATATTGCCCAGTGCCTTTCGATCCAATTCGCCGTTCCGGATCACGCCGGGGAACCGGGCGTCCAGCTCTCTCAGCAGACCCGCATCCGTTTTCAGCAGGCCGTGATAGACGGCGTCCAGATCCAATACGCAGCCGCCCATCTCCCGGATGACCTTCAGCGCCGTGGTTTTGCCGCTGCCCGTAGGGCCGGTGATTCCAACGATCATCATGGCGTCTTATCTCCTTCCACAATGTGAAAGCCCGCGGCCTTTTTCAGCCGGTTCGCCACCGCATAGGTGACGCCGCCGCCGCTGGGGCAGCGGGCATAGATGGTGGGGATTTCCTCGCTGTCCAGCTCCCGCAGGGCGGCAAATAGGCCATGTGCCAGCGTTTCCGGGGCGCTTTCACTGCCATAGGCCATAGCCACCCCATCGGGATACAGCCCCAGCTCCTCCCGGAAGCACAGCACCCGATCCTTGGGGGCAAGGTGCCTGAGGATATACCGGGCCGCCTCCTCCCCGGTGCCGGTAACAATGATCACATCGCCGGAGGGGGTATAGTGGGTATATTTCATTCCCGGCGCACGAACCACCGTATCTCCGGAGATCTCGCCCACCACGGCCTTATCAATGTCCAGCGCCCCCAGCAGCGCTCGAAGCTGTTCCGGGGTGATGCCGCCGGGGCGGAGCAGACGGGGCCGCTCCCCGGTCACGTCCACAATGGTGGATTCCACGCCTACCCGGCACGGGCCGCCGTCCACAATGGCCTCGATCTTCCCGGCCATATCGTGATAGACGTGCTGCGCCGTGGTAGGGCTTGGCTTACCGGAGAGGTTGGCGGAGGGTGCGGCAATGGGTACCCCCGCCCGGCGAATGATTGCTCTGGTCATTTCATTGTCCGGACAGCGGACTCCCACGGTGGAAAGCCCCGCAGTGGTTCTTCTGGGAACCAGCTCCTTCGCCGGTAAAATCAGCGTCAGCGGGCCGGGCCAGAACCGCTCCATGAGCATCCATGCCTGATCGGGGATATCATGGCAGAAGTCCTCCACCTGCTCCATCCCCGCCACATGAAGGATCAGCGGGTTATCCTGCGGGCGTCCCTTGGCCTCAAAGATTTTCAGCACTGCATCGGCGTCCAGACCGTTGGCGCCCAGACCATAAACCGTCTCCGTGGGGATGCCCAGAAGGCCGCCGGTGCGGATGATCTCCGCGGCGGTGTTCAGGGTTTCCGGCGCCTTGGGATCCAGTATTTTCGTATTCACAGCGTATCGCTCTCCTGACTGTGCTGCAGTTTCTCCGCCTGATCGGCGGTGATCAGCGCGTCGATGATCTCATCGAGATTGCCGTCGAGAATTTCCCCCAGCTTGTAAAGAGTCAGTCCGATCCGGTGATCCGTCACTCTGGACTGGGGGAAATTGTAGGTGCGGATTTTCTCGTTCCGCATGCCCATGCCCACCTGACTGCGCTTCTCCGCCGAGAGCTCCGCCGCCTGTGCCTCCTGCTGTGCCTGATACAGCCGGGAATAGAGAATGCGCATGGCCTTCTCCCGGTTCTGCACCTGACTGCGCTCCTGCTGGCATTCCACCACCGTATTGGTAGGCAGATGGATCAGACGAACCGCCGAGGAGGTCTTATTGATGTGCTGACCGCCCGCGCCGGAGGAGCGGAATACCTCCATTTTAATGTCCGCCGGATTCAGCTCTACGCTAACCTCGTCCACCTCCGGCATCATGGCAACGGTAGCAGTGGAGGTATGCACCCGTCCGCCGGATTCCGTTTCCGGCACCCGCTGCACCCGATGCACGCCGGTTTCAAATTTCAGCCGGGAATAGGCGCCCTGACCGGTAATCATGCAGACCAGCTCCTTTACGCCCCCCAGCTCCGTCTCATTGAGGGTGGTGATCTCCATATTCCAGCCCTTTTTCTCTGCGTACATGGCGTACATCCGGTAGAGGGAGTGGGCAAACAGTGCGCTTTCCTCTCCGCCGACCCCTGCACGGATCTCCAGAATCACATTCTTGTCATCGTTGGGGTCCTTAGGCAGCAGGAGAATTTTCAGCTCCTGCTCCAGCTGGGGCAGCAGTGCCTTGCTCTCCGCCAGCTCCTCCTGACAAAGCTCCTTCATCTCCGGGTCCAGCGGCGTAGACAGCATTTCCAGCATATCATCCACATTCTTCTTTGCCGCATTGTACTTCCGATAGGCCGTGACCACCGGCTCCAGAGAACGCTGCTCCTTCAGCAGAGCCGCCGCCTTTTTGGGGTCATCATAAAAATCCGGACGCCCGGACATATTTTCAAGCTCCAGATACCGGCTTTCTACCAGCCGCAGTTTCTCCAGCATAGTATCGCTCCCAATTGTAATCTACATATAATTGTATCACAGCCCCGAAGAAGTTGCAACGCTTTGGTACAGCCGGAACAGCACCTGCGCCCGATCCTTAAGCTGCGTGGCCTCCGCCGCCCGCCGGGAACCCTCCCGGCTGATGCGCCAGAAGTGAGGCGTCATGGTCAGCAGCTGCATAATTTCCTCGTGTTCACTGAGCTGAAAATCAAACTCCAGCGTTTTCTCCTCCACCAGACGGAATCCGGGGTAGTCCCGGCACTCCTTCTCCTGCTTTTCAATGATCTCCGGGTAGATCAGCCGTTTGAGCGCCATCAGATGCTCCCGCCCGGCGGTGACCTCCAGAAAATAGCCGCCGGGCTTCAGCACCCGGTGGAATTCCTCCGGCACGGTCAGGGCGAACATGCTCATCACGCCGTCCATGCAGCCCTCCGCCACAGGAAGATGTGCCGCAGACGCTGTGATCCACATGGCGCGCTTATTGCGCCCCGCCGCATAGCGAACCGCATCCTTGGAGATATCCACTCCGTAGAATGCCCCCTGCCCGAAGCGCTCCATCAGCTGGCTCAGGTAATAGCCCTCACCGCAGCCTGCATCCAGTACCTTTGGGTGCTCCGGGAGCTTTCCCCCAAGGATTTCCCCCACCTGCTCGGCAATGGGCAGATAATAGCCTCGATCCAAAAATGCGCGGCGTGCCGCCACCATATCTCTGGTATCGCCGGGATGCTTCGAATGCTTCTGCGTCACCGGCAGCAGGTTCACATGCCCCTGCCGGGCAACGTCAAAGCTGTGGCGGTTCTGGCATACCAGCGTCTTTTCCTGCCTCGTCAGCGGCTGTCCGCACACCGGACAGCACAAAATTTCTTCAATCATCAGCATTCCCTCATCAGCCGGATAAAGAATTTCACGGCGTTTTCCGTATTTTCGGTGCGAATTCGTTCGTTATTTCCGTGTACTGTGGACTTTTCCTCCCCGGTCACGTATTTGCCGGAAAAACGGTATACATGGTCGCAGATGCTTCTCCAATGCCGGGAATCGGTGCAGGCCACCATTTGATAGGGGCTGACCACCGCCTGCGGCCATGTGGCCTCGATGGCGGCCTTGAGCCGGTCAAATTCCGGCCCCAGCAGGGATTCCGGCCCCGGATCCGTTCCGGGGTTCAGCCGAAGCTCCACCTGCGGATCCCGGATCCTCTTTTGCAGCCGCGCCTTGACGCTCTCCTGTGTGTCGCCCCACAGGAGACGCAGATTGGCGAACATGCTGGCCTCGGCAGGGATCACGTTGCCGGCCTGTGCGCCGCTGCACTGGGTCAGGGCAAAGGTGGTACAGGCCGCAGCCTCCAGCATGCCCCCCTGCTTCCGGAGCCAGCGGAAATAGAGGGGGCGCAGCAGCTTTCGGTTTGCCAGCAGCAGCCGGGTCCGAAAATCACAGTACCGTCCCATGGTGTCTACCATGGCCTCCAGTGCCGGTGCGGTGCGCATGGGAAAGGGATGCCGGCCGATCCGGCTCATAGCGCGGCAAAGCCGGGGCAGCGGATTATTGGGATAGGGAACCGAAGCATGTCCTCCGGTGCTCCGGGCGGTAAAGTACAGGTTTGCAACGCCCTTTTCCCCAATGCCCACCATGGCGCAGGGAACCTCCGTCCCCGGAAAAAAGCCGTCCATAATATCGCCGCCCTCGTCGAGTACAAAGGCCGGTGTAATCCCTCGCTCTACAAACAGGTCCCGCATGGCTGGTGCGGATGGCCCCATGATCTCCTCCTCCCCGGACAGGGCAAAGTAGAGATCATGCCGGGGCCGAAAGCCGTCCTCCAGCAGTGTTTCCGCCGCCTCCAGCATGGCGCAGAGCTGATTCTTCATGTCCAGCGTACCTCGTCCCCAGAGCACACCATCCTCCAATACTCCGTCAAAGGGCGGTTTTTCCCATACGGCCTCCTGCGCAGGAACCACATCATAATGGGACAGCATCACCGCGGGGTTCCCCGGCTCCCGTCCCGGCACCCGAATCAGAACGCCGGTGGTATCCACCCGCTCTACTGCGGCAATTTTCCACAGCGTAGGGTAAAACTCCGGAAGCAGGTTTCGGAAGCGCTCGAATTCTTCCTCCCGCCGCAGCTCCGGGGAGGAGATTGTGCGGCAGCGGATCATCTCCCGAAGGTGTTCCACGGCTCTATCCCGATCCACCCGCGGCTCCGCGTCCGGCTTTTCTATCCGCTCCGGCGGGCGGAACCGTGCTGCCCGAACGAGCATCCAAATCGCCGCCACAACCAGCAGCACCAGCAGTATTCCAATAAAATGCTCCATTTCAGAACATCCTTTCCCGTTTTCTCTGCTCCGGCAGGTTTTCGCTGCTATTTTACATCATTTCCCCATAGCGGTCAAATGCTCCGGTGAAAATCCCACGGAAAACGCCTTGCGGCACAGGCGCAGTTGTGATATGATGTAGAAAAATCAGTTGGAGGCTGCGAGTTGTGGCAAAATTAAAGGACTTTATCGATCAGGTATCATTTGAAGAGGCATGGGCGCTGCTGGGACAGGGCCGCGAAAATATGGAGCAGTATAAAGAGGGATGTGAGAACATGGACTGTGAGCTTAAGGCTGCGGGTCCCGCAGACAACACGGACCATA
>CAJKSU010000023.1 GCA_905202605.1 uncultured Eubacteriales bacterium | reverse complement strand
CATCGTTAAACGGCATTTCCGTCATTGTCGGTTCGGGCTGCCCCGCAGCTCTCCACAGGAAGGTTACGATCTGGGCGCGGGTACATTTGGCATCCGGACTGAAGGTAGTAGCGTTCGTTCCGTTTGTAATTCCCTTCTCTACCGCCCACTGCACTGCCTTCTCATAATAGCTTCCCGGCCTCACATCGTTAAACGGCATTTCCGTCATTGTCGGTTCGGGCTGCCCCGCAGCTCTCCATAGGAAGGTTACGGCCTGCGCACGCGTACAGGTACCATCCGGATCAAAATGCGTTGCATCCTTACCGTTCGTTATACCGTTCGCTACCGCCCACTGTACCGAGTCGTAATAGTATGCGCTCTCGTTAAGATCAACAAATGGGTTCGCAGTCTTTTCAAAGCTGGCCTCGATGGTATGATTCTCCGTGACATTCTTGAAGGTATACGATGTCACAGCACCCACATCCGTTCCGTCAACCAGCACACTAGACACAATATAGCCAGCGCTCGGTGCAATGGTAAAGGTTTGATCCGCTCCGGCCTTGACGGTAACGCTGCCCGAAGGCGTAATCGTGCCATTTTCCCCCGCCTTAGCCGTGATAACGGAATCTTCCTGTACGGGGGTGCCCTCGGCGGTCATGGTTTCAGTCCAGAAAAACTTATTCTCCCAGTCCAGCTTGCACGGCGTGTCGTTGAGGTAGAACTTGGCGCCCTTTGCAACCCCGACGCCGCTGAGGTCATAGGAGACATAGATAAAGCACTGGTATTCGCAGTCCTCGCCATCCGCCGTTTTCCCGGCCTGGAATGCAAAGGGCTTATCGGAATAGTAGGTCCAGTCGTCATAGCACTTCAGCCAATCCACACGTTCGAGCGTCATATACGGCGGCAGACCGTCGATTTTGCAGTAGTCGCTGTCCGGAGTTGGGCTTTCGCCCGCGACAGGCGCCTTCACGGACAGATTCAGGCTGGTCAGTTCGAGCCGGTTCAGCCAAAGGCCGCCCATATTGGTGTCTGACTCGTCGTGCAGCTTATAGCACGCGCCGGCGCTGATGTTGTCCATGTCGGTCCAATCGTCGTCCCAAATGGCCTCCGCCCATTTTCCGGGCTTCCACTCCTCATTGGCATATTTCAGCGTTCCGGTACCGCTGCGGAACACATAGCCGGGCTTTGCCTCGACCGTGCAATAGAGATAATAGGGTGCGCCGGTCTCGTCGAGCAGATCCTGCGGCCACAGGAAGCTGTCATAGATGACAGAGCCGCTGGAGCTGATGTATTCGCCGGCCTTCTCAACGGCGATGCTGTATTTGCCCGGCTCATACGACTCTACATAGATGTCATTGACATGGTTGTAATAGACCAGGCCGCGCACGATGCCCTTTGCCTCAGTGATCAGCTCGCACTCCAGCGCCTCCACGCCGACGACGCAGGTCTTTCCGCCGTCCGTGCTGTAGAGCCACTCCGCCGTGATACTGTTCGCCCCGGCGACGTTAAATATCGTGTCCTTCGTCAAATAGAAGCCTTCCTTTGCCTTCAGGACCACCGTCTTGTTACGCGTATTTCCGTTGTCCGCCCAGTTTACCTGGCTGTTAATGATACAACTTTCGTCCTCGGAGACGGTAATCGGGCTGTCGGTCGCGGCGGACGCGGCGATCAGGTCGCCCTCCTTCACCGTCAGCGTGACCTCGGGAATGGCAACATCGGTCTCCGACATCATCCGGTAGCGCATCAGGAACATATTGGAAGCGCCGCTCAGTCTCAGCGGCTCGCCGTCCTTATAAAGCTCAACGGTGATCGCCAGCTTCTGCACCTCCGTCTGGTAGCTATAGCTATTCACAGGGATAATCTGAAACAAGAGATTGTTATTGTAGCTGCTGGCGGTGATGGTATGATCCGTACCGTTGAGCGTGTACTTGATCTTTTGGCTGTAGCCTGCGTCCCTCATCGCCTGCGGCAGGGGGTTCCAGTAGAACTGGAGCCTCTTTTTCGGACTGAGCGCGTACAGCGGAGCGCCGCTGTAGCCGCCCGTCACGTCCATCTGGTGCGGCACATAGGCCGGCGCACCGTTGACCTCCACCTTGACCAGACCGAAGGCGTTGGTGCAGACGTCGGTATAGGCCGAGCCGCTGCAGGACGAGAAGGCGACGCGCTTATAGTCGTCAAGATTCTTGGTTGACAGGGCGATGAGGTACTCCTTCGAGACGGAGTTGGCCATGTATTCGGTCTTGACGTCCTTCTGACGGTAGATCAGGCGGGGCCGCTCGTCGGGGCGAAGCAGAGCGGTCCTCTCCGGGAACATTGCGGCAAAAGCAAAGTTTTCCGGGGTCTGCTCGCTGCTGCTGAGCGCGAAATTCTCCGTGAAGAGGCCGCGGCCGAAGCTGCCGCCGCGGATGCTGATGGGGAAAGACCGCCCCAGCGTGATGGTCTCGCTGCCCTTTTTAACGACGATACCGCCCTTGAACTTACCGCCGTTGATCACGGCTTTCGGCTTGCTTATCCCGTCCGTCCGGGTGGCGTAGGTGAAGCCGACCAGTCCTTCAAATTCGCCGCCGTTGAATTCAGCCTTACAGTTGGACGACAGCAGGGCGGAATAGACATAGGGGATGCCGACCTTCGGGGAGATGGCGTCGACCTTGCCGCCGTTAAAGACGACCTTCGCGTCGCCCTTGCCCTCGACGACGACGAGGGCGTTTTTGGCCAGGCCGTTATCGATGCCGAGCCGCCCGCTGTTGAGTGTGAAGCTTCCGGTTTCGGCTAAAATCAGTACCTGCTTCGTGTTGGCCGCATCGGGATTCACCTTGACGTACAGGCTGCCGCCACCGCGGCTGTCCTTAATTGTCAGATTGCCCCCAACGCGGATGGCCGGTGGAAGAGGTGTGGTCTTGCTGAAAAAGCTCACGGAATAGCCATCAAGATCCAGCTGTACCGTTCCGGTCTGCCGAATGGATTCACTATATCCCCTTCCGTCATTAAGCTCGGCGGTATTGATGTTGGCTCCGAGCTTTACATAGGCCACACCGGAATTCATTGCGGTGCGGAGCTCCTCATAGGTAGTTACTATTTTCGGGTCACTCTCTGCAGTGCCGCTGCCGGCAGCAGAAGCAGTGCCTCCCAAGGCAGAGAGGAGGATGATCAGCATTACCATTGCAAGCAGTAATCTGAGTATCCTACATTGTGTGGTTGTTTTCATCTTGTATCCCCCTTTTACATGGCATATATTTGATCCATCAGGTACTCAACAGTCACGGAGCTGTAGAGGAACTGCTCGATGAGGCCGTCTTTTTTTGCATCCCGGACAGCCTTGGCTGCCTGTTTTTCTGTATTCGAGTCCACAATCAGTGCAATCTTGCAGTCAGGCCATACCGTTTTTACCTCATCGCGCAGCCGAAGCCTTTCGCAAAGCTTCCACGGGGTATATCCAGTCACTTCCATGAGCAGAGCAAATGGCCTATACAGCTTGCACAGCTCGACCGTGTCCTTCGGTATTTCTGTGCGGATTACGTCGATATCGTAGGCTGAATTTCTAAAAGCTCCCGCCACGGCATCGGCAAACAAATAATTCTGCATATCGACTACAATTTTTCGCATCGAACCCCCTCCTCTCTTGAATGATCCGGCGGGCTTCTCCCACCACTGCTTACAATACCATTATAACGGAGCGAAGCGGCGCTGTCTGTCCCCAAAACTGATGACAAACGCCGAAGAAATTATGAATTTTCTATGAACAAACGAAGCTGCGACAAAAAACGTCTCCCTGCCCAGACCGCAGCAGGGAGACGCGCACGTCTTATTCCATTTTCTCTGTTAGACCAAACCAGCTTCCCGGAACAACCAGCCGCTTGCCAACGGCGGCAACCATCAGCCGATTCCGGTTTGGATAGCCCGTCTTTTCCAGCATACGTTTGATATACGTACGTACCGTCGATTCCGCCACGTTCAATCTTGCGGCGATTTCGGCATTGGTCTGCCCCTCGCAGAGCAGACGCAGCGTTTCCAGCTCCTGATCAGACAGATTGCAGGACAGTGCATTGCCGAGCTGCACCGATGGTACGCTTTCCGGCCAATATCTTTTTCCGCAGAGCGTTCCTTCAATCACGCTGATAAGGTTGCTGGACGGGGAATCCTTGTACCAGAAGCTATCGGCACCAATCCTTTGCGCCCGATTCAGAAATCTCCCCTCCAGCATAGAGGTTACCATCACGATCTTAATCCGGGGATATTGTTTTTTGATCGCCTCGGCGGCGGTTAGACCGTCTGAATCGTTTTCGGTGCAGATATCCATTATAATCAGGTCAATATCCCCCTCTGCGCAGCGTCGGAGCGCTGCATCGGCACGGATCAGCTCTCCTGCCACCGCACAGTCCGTACATTTCTCCACGCAGGAGGACAGATACATTCTGGCAAGCGTCTGATCCTCGACAATCAGTATATTCCTTACAGCCATTCGTTTCCCCCCGCAATTCCGTAGTTCGGTATCCGCAGCACCAGCGCGAATTCCGGTATACTTTGCACGGTCATTGTCCCGCCGACCCTTTCGACCCGTCGCCGCAGATTGGTCAGGCCGCCGCCCTCCGTGATGGGGCCTTCCGGCGCCTTTCCATTGTTGTGAATCACGACATTACAGCAATCACCGATATTCCAAAGGCTTGCGGTCAACTCGGTCGCCTGCGCATATTGGATGGCATTGTTCAGGCAGACCTGCATGGCAATATAGACCAGCTCCGCAGAGCGCCCGGTTGGCTGACCGCCGTTGAATCTAACCGTCACGCCGCTGCTCCTTGCACTATCAAGGAGCTTCTCTTTTGCCGGCAGGAGCACCGCATCCCGAAAGGCAATGCTTTTCTCCCATTCCTGCAGGATGACCGCTGCGTCAACGCCGTCAAGGTCACCGGCAAGGAACTGCTTCGTCACGGTGATACAGGCGGCAAGGCTGTCGTGCATGGCGGATTTGGCAGCAAGCTGCTCCTTCTCCCGTGCGACGGCCTCAACGTTTTCGGAAAGTCGGCGCAGCTTCTCCGCATCCTGCGCCAGCCTCCGGTTATCGTCGGCAAGCTGCAGCAATCTCTGATGCAGCTTTGTCACATCGGCGGCAGTGAGCTGTAAATATGTCTCTCCATAGCGGTCT
Source organism: uncultured Eubacteriales bacterium (assembly GCA_905202605.1). GTDB lineage: Bacteria > Bacillota > Clostridia > Oscillospirales > Oscillospiraceae > HGM13006. The sequence goes on along the minus strand of CAJKSU010000023.1, from coordinate 16,862 downwards.
GTAACTGCGGCCCTTTCAAATCGCCAGACAGCATTGTCTGGAAAGCGGTAGGTATCCTCCGCAGTTGAAAGTGGCACAACCCCCGCCGGAGGATTGGAAAGTGCCTGCTCCACCTCGCCGAGGTACTGCATATTGCTGTTGAGCAGATACTGGCTCAACCGGTACATCTGCCGGTTGCATAGTACGATGCCGCCCGCATGGTCAAAAAAGCACACCGCAGTAGGAAGCCGGTCAAAGCTCTCCTTGATGGCATTGAAGACTAAGTAGTTAGTTCTACGCATCACGCCGCCCTCCGATCTGTGTGCGGATAAGCCACAGTCCATCCTCCCGTAGCACCGTTGTTCCCGGTGCGGCAACCGGCGACAGGTCTGCCGCACACTCCACCGATAAATCCATTGCGCTGTCGGAAACGGAAATAAACAGGGAGTGCAGCTCGTCGATGGTCATCTCCGCCACTGTTTTCAACAGTTCGAACAGCCGGATGACCTCCGTTGCGCGCATCGGGGCAGTTGTGCGGTAGATGACACCGCATTCCGTACCGCAGGCAATCAGCGCACGCACGGCCTCATCAATGGTCAGTCGAAGCTCCTGCTGTGGAAGGCAGTCAGATTCCCGGCTGAGAAAATAGAGGTTTGCACTGCGCTTGATGTAGGTGCCGAGAAGCAGGATCCGTTTCAGATAGCTTCTCACTTCCACGGGGTCTGCGTCCCCGCACTGCACGAGCAGCTCCTGAATCCGTGCGGTTTGCGCCCTGTGCTTTTCCTCCAGCTCGTCATAGATACGGCTTTTTTCGGTCAATTCGTGCAGCTTCTTCTGCACAAGATAGGTGTCCTGTAGTTGCCTTTTATTGCGCTCCATCTCCGCCCGGTTTTCATTCATTCGGGTACGCAGCTCAGTCAGCGGACGCACGTTGTCCTGCCATGCAACATAGCCGCCGCTGATCGGCGCAGAGGAAATGCGAATACCGTCGGGACGAAGGATTCTCTTTCCATCCGTTGGGCAGAGCATATCCTCTCCGGCCGCGTGGGAACGAAGAACAATCCGACCGTTTCGGTCTGCAATGCAGGCAGCAAGCGTTGTTGCTTCAAAGAGTGCGACATAGCCGGTATTAGATTGAATCAGCCGGCATTGGATACAGCTTTCGTAGATGGCGGCATAAAAAAGGCAGAATATCACGTTCATATCCCCAAACCACCACCGGACGGCAGGAAGTCCTGACAGATAGAGCAGTCCATAAAGCACCATTGCGCAGCCAAGGAGGAATGGGAGCAGCCGCTTTCTGCTGCTGCCCGGCATGCGGCTCTGCTGGAAAAAGCGGACTAGGGAAAAGCTCATGCACGCAACCATCCAACCAAGGCAGACAAAATACAGTGGCCGGTGGGTAAAGGCGCCGCTGTCCGGCTTACCCGAAAGAACGTCTTGAAACGCAAACACCTGCTGATGCAGATCATTCGTGATAACAATCAGGAACAGTACAAACGGAAGAATCGCCAGCATGGCACTTTTCCCGGTTATACGATATTGCTCCGGCTGCCCCAGAGATACGGCAATATACACGCCAAGCAGCGGAATAAACAGCATCGGCAGATAGTAAAGATACCATACATACCGTGCCGCGTTCGGGTTGGTGACAACCTCGTACTTGAGCGTTCGTAGAACCAGCCACAGCAGCATCAGTGCTGCCGTCAGACGCAGGCAGTGCTGCACCTGCTTCTGGATAATCCTGCGGTCAAGGGAGACGCCCCACAGGGAAAACAGCAGCAGGTAAAGTGCCGCACGAATATAGTTTGAATAGACGCCGCCAATGTCGAATTTTGCAAGCATTCGGCACGTATAGGCCGCTGCGATTACCGATAAAACGAAAATTATGGCGAACAACCGATTGATATCTCGTTTCACGGGGCAAGGCCTCTGTTTCTCTCACATATCAAGGAAGGTCGGACGGTTTTCCATCGTTCAGGCTGGAATATTCTTGGAGATTCTATAGCTTTCCGTAGATCTGCTTGTGTGTATACCCCTAAAAATTATAGCATGAATGCGCATTCATTTCAACGCTTGCCAGTGCGGCTTGCAGCTATAGCTCTGCACTGTACTCCTTATTCTTGTGTGTTTTTTTTGCATGAAAAAGCCCCCTTCGCATAGAGTGTCTACGCAAAGGGGGCTATATCCGTGCAGATTGTGACCCATTTGTTCCGTATTACATAATTACATAGCAATAAAGCCAAAGGCATTCGCCACGGAGCTGAGTAGAATAATCACCGCAAACACTGGGCAGATATAGCGAATCATCACGTTAAAGATCCGTTTCCGCCGGAAGGAATTTCCGTTCAGAGTTACTTCCTCCTCGATCTTGTCCACGCCGATCACTCTGGATACCAGCAGACAGGTTGCCACCGCCGCAATGGGCATCATCACGGAATTCGTCAGAAAATCAAAGAAATCCAGAAACTGCATCCCCAGGATCGTCACCCCAGCCAGCGGGCCATAGCCCAGAGAGGACAGGCTGCCCAGTACCAGCATCACAATGCCCACAATCACTGTGGACTTTTTTCTCCCCCAGCCAAATTCATCCTCAAAGGTGGAAACTGCACTTTCCGTCAGGGCAATGGAACTGGTCACCGCCGCAAACAGCACCAGCAGGAAGAACAGAATGCCTACCGCAGTTCCCATTCCCATGCTGTCAAACACCTTGGGAATGGTGATGAACATCAGCGAGGGGCCGGCCTGCAGAGTTTCGGGATTTCCGCCGGAAAATGCAAACACTGCGGGGATAATCATCAGTCCTGCCATAATGGCAATGGCAGTATCGAAAACTTCCACATTTCTTGTGGAGCCTTCAATGGAAATGTCCTTCTTCATATAGGAGCCAAAGGTGACCAGAATGCCCATGGCAATGGACAGCGAGTAGAACACCTGCCCCATCGCAGATACCACCGTCATCCATGAGAAGCCTTCGAGATTCGGTACCAGAAAATATTTTACGCCCGCCATTGCGCCGGGTCTTGTGACAGAATACACGGCAATCACCAGCGAAAGCACCACCAGAATCGGCATCATGACCTTGGAGACCCGCTCAATGCCGTTGCGAACGCCAGCAAAGATGATTGCCAGCGTAAACAGTGCAAATACGATAAAGCACAGCTCCGTGGAAACGCCGCTGGAAATAAACGAGCCGAAATAGCCGTCCGCTGCCAGCTGGCTCCCCTGCCCCAGAATATAACTGACCAGATACTTAATGACCCAGCCGCCAATCACGGAGTAATAGGGAACGATCAACACTGGGATAATGGCATTGATCCAGCCCCCCGCCTTCAGCAGCTTGGAGCTGCCAAAGGTTCCATAGGCACCAACCGGACTTTTCCCTGTCATCCGTCCCAGTGATGTCTCTGCCATAATCATAGCATAGCCAAAGGTCAGCGCCAGCACAATGTATACCAGCAGGAAGATTCCGCCTCCATATTTTGCCGCCAGATAAGGGAAGCGCCAGATATTGCCCAGCCCTACCGATGCGCCTGCCGCAGCCAGCACGAATCCAATTTTTCCGGAAAACGAGCTGCGCTTGTGGTTTGCGTTTTTCATTCCGATTCTCTCCTTTTTCTTTCATCCTTTTTTTCGATCAAGTCAGATTATTGATCCAGATGCCCTTTTTCACCAGATACAGCCCCAGTACCGTTTTCAGTGCGTCAAACACCTGCACAATGGCGTACATGGGGATCAGCGGCACCCCGGTAAAATGCGCCAGAATAAAGGCCACTGGAAGATTGACAATCCACATGGAAACGCTGTCAAACAGGAACGTAAGCAGCGTCTTTCCCCCGGAACGGAGGGTGAAATAGCAGCTGTTATACAGGCCTCTTGCCGTCAGAAATATCGCATCGATCCACAGAAGATTCCGGGCAAGGGTGCGGACAAAACCCGTCGTATTATAAATTCGAGGGAAGAATGGTGCAGAAATTGCCAGCAGCAGCGCCGCCCCCATACACAAAGCCGCACCAAAGGCAATCATCTTGCGGTTGGTGTCCACGGCAAGCTCAAACTCTCCTGCGCCCAGCTCCTGCCCTACCATAATGGAGATGGCAGTTCCCATGGCGAGCACCGCCATAGAGAAGAAGTTGTTAACAGTGCTGGAGATATTATAAGCCGCCACCGCATCCAGTCCACGGGTGGAATAGCATTGAACAATTAAGGTTGTACCCAGCGACCACATCAGCTCATTGACCAGCAGCGGCATACCCTTGATGGTAATCTCCTTGGTGAGATTCAGCGGAACCCGCAGCGTTTTATACACTCCGTTCAGATAAGCGAACTGCTCCCGCCGCACCTTGGCATAGACCAGAATAAACGCCAGCTCCGCAAAGCGGGAGATTACCGTTGCGATGGCCGCACCTGCGACCCCCAGCTTTGGCGCCCCCAGCTTGCCGAAAATCAGGACATAGTTAAAGCACATATTCACCAGCACCGCCAGCGTACTGGCCTTCATGGGAATCGCCGTTTCACCGGTTTCCCGCATGGTGGAGGAATACATTTGGACGATAGCAAAGGGAATCAGTCCGATCATCATGATCTCCAGATAGCACTTTCCATAGGAAAGTGTCGCCTCCAGATCGCCGCCGCTTCCGGTATCTGTCAGAAACAGCCGAATCAGCGGTTCCCGCAGAAACCAGAAAATTCCCATTGCCAGCAGCGTGATTACGCCGGTGGTAATAATTTTATAGCGAAATACGCTTCTGACCTTTTCCTGATCGCCCTTTCCGAAATACTGGGCGCAAAAAATCCCCGCACCGGACAGGCTCCCAAAAATACACAGCTGGAAGATAAACAGCAGCTGATTGGTGATTGCCACACCGGACATCTGCTCAGTCCCCACCTGCCCCACCATGATATTATCCAGCAGACCCACAAAATTGGTGATGCCCTGCTGGATGACAATAGGGATCATTACCTTCATAACGCGACCGTAAAAGGCCCGGTCACCGATATACTTATGCACAATAAAGCTCCTTTGTTTTTTCTCCTTGCAAACGCCAGATGATTATATCACAGGATTCCCCCTGCCACAAGTCCGACTTCGGAATTACGCTTAAATCAGCTTCCCGGCAAAGTGATCCATCTCATGCTGAATAATCTGAGCCGGGAAACCCGCAAACACCCGCTCCTGAGCCTGAAAACTCTCATTCAGATATTTTACCCGAATGGTCTGATAACGCCAAACCGTGCGCACCCCCTCATGGCTCAGGCATCCCTCCTCCGTCTGATAGGCTCCCTCCTTTTTAACGATTTCCGGATTTATCAGAATCATCTGCATCGTCCCGATGGCACAGATCAGAATCTGAACCGGCGCACCAATCATATTCGCCGCCATGCCCACGCACCGCTCCTCGTTGGCGCGCAGGGTATCCTTTAAGTCCTGAATCACATTCTGATCTTCCACGTTTGCCGGTCTGGAGGGGCGGGACAGGAACAGCGCATCCCGCACAATAGGTTTTATCATTGATATTTCCGCCTTTCTCTGCAAAATTCGGGTGCGCCCGCAAATGGGACGCACCCGAAGTCCATGCATCCGGCAGCACCACGCTGCCCCTAATTAGTAGATCACTACCGTACTGTTATTGGGTACGTAATCATAGATGTACTGCACATCCGGATCCAGCATCCGGATGCAGCCCTCGGATACCGGCCAGCCAATGCTGTTATCATAGAACGATCCATCGTACTTATAGAGCCGCGAATGGAAGGCATAGCCGGTATTCGGGTAGAACCGCGTAACAGGGCCGCAGGTGTACTTGGGGAAGTACCACTTGGGCTGCTTATAGGTCACATAGGATACGCCGGTGGGCGTTGGCGTTCTGGGGCTGCCGGAGCCGCAGATAAACGTCTTTTCCAGCTTCCAGTTCTTATATTTTCCGGTGAACACATAGACCTTCTGGTTCTGGAGATTCACCCAAACCAGATAGCCAGTGCGGCTGGTATAGCCAGCGTCATTGACATATGCTTCCTTTACTGAGTCGGCGTAGTCCCAGTTATAATTGTGGGTAAAATCGCCGCCATAGGTACAGGTGATGCTGTTGGTGATGCTCGCCGCCGCCACAACGCTTGCGGAGCTCTCCCACGAAACGGAGCTTCCGTAGTAGTGGGTATAGGTCTTCCAGCATTCTACTTCACCGTTCCATCTATAGTCATGGGTCGTTGCCGCCTCCATGATTGCCTGATAGTACCACGCATCCTTGCTGACATCCGAGAAGGTATATCGGCTGTCCATCTGCTTCTCGGTGGTACTGTCGCCGGGACGACCCATCATGCGATTCAGCATAACCACGGCCTCTGCACGAGTCAGCTTATTGTCCGGACGGAAGCTGCCATCGGAATAGCCCTTGATCCATCCCTGCGCTGCCGCCGTGGAAATTGCAGCATAAAGGGGATTCCCTGAAGAGACATCGGTAAATTCCGCGCTGCCGGTATACTTGGAAAGCCGGGTAAGCATTTCTACAAATTCGCCGCGGGTAATAGGGTCATTGGGGCGGAACGCGCCGCCCGATGTAATAATGCCGCGGGACGCCAGTGTGGTAACCGCCCCTGCAAACCAACTGCCCGCCGGTACGTCAGTAAAGCTCGTGGGGAAGCTGCCGCGGCTCTGATCCATCATCATGCGAAGCAGCATCTGTGCCGCCTCTGCCCGCGTGACCTGACGGCCAGGACGGAATTTCCCATCGGTGTAGCCATTGACATACTGGCTGTGATCAATCACCAGTTCGCCGGGATACAGCGCTATATATGTGGCGGACTGACTGGCCGGCTGGCTAAAATCCGCCACTGCGCCGTTTGCCGTCATCCAGTGGGTACCACCAGTGGCGGGAACGCTCTCAAGCGTTTTCCCCTCCTGCACCAGCTGCACACTCTGATTGCTGCCCTCTCGGAAAGTGAACCGATAGGTGTGAAGAAATTCCTTCCAGCACTCACTGCCTTCTGCCGCATCGTTGGTATGGGATACCGTTGCCTCCATAACGTCCCGGTAGTACCAGCCGTCAGCAGGTACATCCTGGAACGGAGAAATATCCGCGTCACCCACCAGAGTGGGATCCATGCTGCGGCCCAGAATGCGGTTGAATACCGTAACCGCCTGCGCACGGTTCAGGGATTCATCCGGACGGAACGTACCGTCTGTAAAGCCCTTGAGCCAGCCCTGCTCCACCGCCGTAGCAATGCCGCGGTAGGATGCATGATTCGCCGGCACATCGGTAAAGCTGCACTCCGCCGATTCGTCAACGCCCACCAGTCCAGACACCAGCACTGCAAAATCTCCGCGGCTGATGAACCGGTTCGGCTCCAGCGCACCGCCGTCACACCGGAGAATCCCTCGGGAGGCCAGCACGGTCACCGGCTCATAATACCATACACCGGGCTGCACATCGGTAAAGCTGCAGGGCTGATCGCCCTTGCTGGTGTCTGCCAGCAGATTGTATATCACCTTGCAGACCTGCGCCCATGTCAGCTTTTCCTGCGGCCCAAAGCGCCCCTGCCCAAAGCCGGACATATATGCGCCGTGATCCGTCCGCAGCGCAGTCGGCTCCTTTCCCGGTGCGGCATCCGCAGTCTCCTGCGCATCCTCTGTCAAAACCGGTGCATCGCAGCTTTGCTCCTGTGTGCTCTCCTCCAGTTCGGAATCCACGGTCGGTTCCTGTGTGCTGTCCATCAAAGCCGGTTCCTCATAAGCCGGTTCCTGTGTGCTGTCCGTCCACACGGTCGCATCCTCCGCCAGAACAGGCATGGAAAGCATACACGCCGCCAGCACTGCTGCCAGCATTGATCGTTTTCGCATGACTTTCATCTCCTTCTCAATACTTATTGAAATTATACCATAGGCAAAGTCCGGTTACAAGGCTTGTCATTCATAAGAGCGCTGTTTTTCAGCATTTTGCCCCATAAAAAGCCCGCCGCAGAATCCAAATCGGATTCCACAGCGGGCAAGAGGAGGTAATGTAAGATATTATTCGCCGTCAGAGGTCGTATCATCGGTGGAAATGGAATCCGTCCGGAACAGGAACTTTACCTTGCCGTCCGCATCCGCGGAGATGCCGGAGAAGCTCTCATAATCCTGGCCCAGCTTCTGCAGTGCCTGAAGCTTGTGAATCAGCTCCGGTACGTTGTCCCAGTAGAGATTGCAAAGCTTATCAATGCCGTCTTCCTTGAACTCTTTCATGCCGTCATGCAGCTCTTCTGCGCCGTCGTGCAGCTCCTGCACACCGTCTACCAGCTGGTCGGTGCCATCCTTGAGGGAGGCGGCGCCCTCTGCCAGAGAGGTGGTGCCGCTCTTCAGGGAGTTGGTGCCGTCATACAGGGTCGCCGCGCCGCTGGCAAGGGTGCCTGCGCCGGAGGAAATCTGGCTGCCGCCGAAAACTGCCGTGCCAAGGCCGCTGGTCAGGCTGCCCGCGCCGGTAGCTGCGGTGCCGATGCCGCCTGCAAGAGCCGCCGCGCCGGTCTGGAGCTGCCCCATGCCGTCGTTGAGCGCCTGTGCACCGGTGTCCACCTGATCGATGCCGGTGGCCAGTGCGCCCGCGCCGGTCACAGCGGAGTCGATGCCGGTTTTCAGGGAAGACGCGCCGACAGCAGTCTGGCTTGCACCGGCTGCCAAAGCGGCAGCGCCGTCAGCGGCCTGCCCAATTCCAGCATGCAGGGTCGCATAATCTGTTTTCAGAGATGCCGTGCCGCCTGCCAGCTCGGATGCGCCGGTAGCTGCCTCGGTAAGTCCGGCTGCCAGCTCTGCCGCCATTTCCTTAGCGGTCTTCGGAGTTTCCTCGCTGCCGCCTTCCTCTGCCGCATAAACTACAGCATTCATGCTGTTGCTGGCAGAGCTGATGGACTGCTGTGCCGCCGCCTGATTCGCGCTGCTGGCATTGATCGCATCAATTGCGGTCTGTGCGGAGCTGCGCACGTTTTCATCGTCACTGGAAAGCAATCCCTGCAGAACGCTGATTGCAGTCTGGTTATTGCTCTCCGCGCTGCTCAGGCTGCTCTCTGCGCTGGAAGCATTGCTGACTGCGTCGGACGCATTGCCAGAGATGCTCGCCGTATCCACGCCGGATTCTGTGGTGTTGCCAAGCTCCTGACTCAGCTCAGCGGCCAGACCGGACAGTCCGGTAATGCTGCCGGACAGATCGGATGCCCCGATATCCACCGTGTCGATTCCGCTGGAGATCTGAGCAGATCCAGCCTTAATGGTTGCCATGCTGCCGCTGAGGTTATTTGCACCGGCCTGTACGGTTGCAAGACCCGTTGCCAGACTTGCCGCACCGGTCTGGAGCTGGGAAGCGCCGCCTGCCAGCTGCGCCGCACCGGATTTCAGCTGAGCCGTACCGCCTGCCAGCTGAGATGCACCGTCTGCTGCGGAATCAATACCGCCGGACAGGGTTGCTGCGCCGCTCTGGAGGGTGCCAAGGCCGCTGCAGAGATTCTGACTGCCCGCATGGGCGCTCTGGAGTCCGGCTACCAGCGTGCCCATGGAGGTCGCCAGCGTACCCGCGCCGCTCTGGAGCCGGTCTGCGCCGCTTTGGAGCTGGTCTGCGCCGGAATCCAGCTGAGACGCACCGCTCTGGAGCTGAGACGCGCCGTCCTGAAGCTGAACTGCGCCGTCCTGAAGCTCATCCACACCGTCCAGCAGATCCTGCGTGCCGTCCAGCAGCTGCTGAGCCGCATCGGTCAGGTCGTTGAGGTTATCCTCCAGCTCCTCCATGGTGTCGGTGTCGTCCAGCTCCACATCGTTGAGCAGGCCGGCAGACGCTACCGTGATGGCAGTCTCCATGGAGAAATCGGTGACATCTGCGGTGATCTCTACGCTGTCGGGGAACTCCGGCGCCTCGAAATCATCGGTGCTTTCCAGCGCAAGGCTGTCGCTGAGGCCGGGCATACCGTAGCCCACGATAATAGTATGATCGCCGTCGTTCTCCACCATGCCGTTGTCCACGGTGACGTTGGAGCACTTGTCGTTGTCCAGCATCATGCCGGTGACCATCATGAAGGGAACGGACATTTCCATCTTCTCGCCGTCCACATCTACGGTTTGTTTCGTGTTATTGGTATACTGGATCTTAATGGTGAGCTTGCCGCTCTTGCCTGCCAGATCCGCAGGCTTGATCTCCTTGCCGTCCAGCAGATAGGTCATGGTCACGCCTACCGGAAGCTCCTCGTTGGAGGTACCCTTATAGTACACGTCCTCGCCGTCCGTGGACCATGTCATGCTGCTGCCGGAGCCGGAATAGGTGGCATCGCCCTTTACCACCTGAATATCCTGAAGATTGGAGCTGTCCTCCAGTGCGCTGAGCTTATCGCTGTTTTTCAGCCAGTCGGAAACGATAACGGAATCCGGAACACCGGCTGCATCAGTAATCACATAAACCGTTTCGCTCTTCTCCATCTTTGCAAGGCTGTCCGCTGCCAATGCGGGCACTCCCAGGCAGGAAACCAGGAAGCTGGCGCTGAGCATCACGCCGGACAGGCGCATAAGACGTTTATTCATCACTTTCATAACGATACCTCCTGTTCGGAATTGCCCTCGGTGTGCATACGGATCGCTTTCTTTGCACCGAAGGTCGTTGCAATAATCAATTTATCGAAGATGTAAAGTACGGCGGGCAGTACCAGAAGTACCGTAACCATACTAATGATTGCGCCGCGCGCCATCAGCGAGCACAGGCTGCCGATCAGCGCCACATCGGAATATACGCCGACGCCGAAGGTTGCCGCGAAGAAGCTCAGGGCGGAAACCATAATTGAGGTGGCGCAGGTGTGCAGCGCCGTTTCCACCGCATCCTTTTTGTTCTTGCCCATGGTGCGCTCATGGAGATAACGGTTGGTCATCAGGATCGCGTAGTCTACCGTTGCGCCCAGCTGAATGGTGCCGATGACGATGGATGCAATAAACGGAAGCTCGGTTCCGGTAAAGCCGGGGATGCCCATGTTCACGAAGATTGCAAACTCGATCACTGCCACCAGCAGGATCGGCAGGATGAAGGAGCGCAGGACAATGGCGATGATGATGAATACCAGACCGATGGATACGGAGTTGACCACTGCAAAGTCATGGTCGGTGATGGTGATCAGATCCTTGGTGCAGGGCGCCTCGCCGATGAGCATGGAGCCGTCATCATACTTTTTGCAGATGGCCTGCAGCTCGGTGATCTGATTGTTGACCTCCGGGCTGGCGGTAGCGTATTCCGAACCGATCATCATAAGCTTGTAGTTGTCGCTCTCCAGCATGGAGCTGATGCTCTTGGGAATAAACTCATCCGGAATCAGGCTGCCGGTCAGGGAATTCATGCCCAGCACATAGCTGACGCCGTCCACCTGCTCCATCTCCTTGGACATCTTCCGGATATCCGTGGAGGATGTGTCGCTGTCCAGCAGCAGCAGATGCAGCGCGCCCATTTTGAAGTCCTCCCGCAGAGCCTTATTGGCCTGAGAGCTGTCCAGCTCCTCCGGGAGCGTGGAGTCCAGATTGTAGTAGACGCTGGTGTGGTTATAGCCGTAAATGGCGGGAACCAGCAGGATCAGGAACAGGATCATGAACACCTTATAGTGCTTCATGATGCCGCCGGAGAGCCGCCCCACATCCGGAAGGATAGAACGATGGGTGGTCTTCTTAATGGCCTTGTAGAATACCAGAATCAGTGCGGGCAGGATCGTTACGCAGCTGATGACGCCGAATACAACGCCCTTCGCCATGACAATGCCCAGATCCAGCCCCAGCGTAAAGCTCATGAAGCACAGGGCAATGAAGCCTGCCACCGTGGTCATGGAGCTGCCCAGCACAGACGAGAAGGTTGCCGCAATGGCGTGGGCCATGGCCTCTTCCTTGGTGTCGTAATACTGGAGATTCTCTGAGAAGCTGTGCCACAGGAAAATCGAGTAGTCCATTGTAACGCCCAGCTGCAATACCGCCGCCAGCGCCATGGTAATGTAAGAAATTTCACCGGCAAATATGTTGGTGCCCAGGTTATACAGAATCGCCATACCGATACTTGCGATAAACAGCACCGGCAGCATCAGGGAATCCATCGTGATCGCCAGCACCACACAGGACAGCAGCACTGCGATCAGTACGTAAATCGGTTCTTCCTGCTCGGTCAGATCACGGGTATCGGAGATCGTTGCGGTCATGCCGCCGATCAGCGCCCGCTTGCCGGCGATCTGCTTGAGCTGCGCCAGCGCATCCAGCGTTTCGTCACTGGAGGTGCCGCCGGAGAAGAACACCAGCATCAGGGTGCTGTCCCCTGCGTTGAACTTATCCAGCAGGTTATCCGGAAGGATCTCCTTGGGAACCGATACGCTGGCGATGCTGTCATAGCACAGCACGTCGGCAACGCCGTCCACCTGAGAGAATTCCTCCTGCATTTTTGCGATATCCTTGTCGTCCATGCCCTGCACGACCACCATGGAATATCCGCCTTTGCCGAACTCATCCTGCAGGATCTGCTGACCAACCATTGTATCAATGTTATCCGGAAGATAAGTCAGGATATCATAGTTGACTCTGGTTGCCGCATATCCGAGTATGGATGGGATCAGCAGCAGCACCGCAATAATCAAAACCAGAGCGCGGTGCTTTGCAATAAACCGTCCAAATCTGACCATGAATTCGTAGCCTCCTCAAAACTGACTTCGGGTCATTTCTTTTTTCGTAAGGCATTGTACAACAAAAATGACCATTCGTCAATCTTAAAAATGACGAATGGTCATATTTATTTCGTGAAGTTATTGCATCATTTGCCGAAATCCGTTATAATGGACTCAAACGGGGCAAGCAAATCGGCGTTATCTAACATTTTCCGGGAGTTGAACATTGTAATGGGCAAGGTAGACGACAATAAAAAATTAAAGCTCACCTCCATGCTGGATTCCGCATTCCAGCTGTTTACGGACAAGGGGCTGGCAAAAACCTCGATCTCCGATATCGTGGAATCCTCCGGCGTGGCAAAGGGCACCTTTTATCTCTATTTTAAGGACAAATTCGACATCCGCAACAAGCTTGTTGTCTATCAGTCCACCAAGGTGCTCCGCAGCGCCTATGAGGCAACCAACGAGCAGGAGGCCAAGCTTCCGCTGCTGGAGGATAAGGTCGTGTTCTTTGTGGGGCATGTGCTGGATCAGCTTGCCGCCCGCCCGGATCTCATCAACCTGATCTCCAAAAATCTCAGCTGGGGCATGCTGAAGCAGGAGGCCATGCGTCCCCTTACCGAGACGGACGATTTTGATCTCATGAAGCTGTTTAAGCTCACCGCCAAGGACAGCGGCATTCCGGAGGATCATCTGGAGATCATGCTCTATATGATCGTGGAAATGGCCGGCGCCACCTGCTACAGCGCGATTTTGTATCAGGAGCCGTGTACGCTGGAGCAGCTCAAGCCCCATCTCTTTGAAACCGTCCGTTCCATTGTTCGGCAGTTTGTTCCCGACGTGGACGAAGGGTCTGCATCTATGGAAAGTGCCGAAGCTCCTGCTCCGGAAAATTCGGATACCCCAGAAGCCACAGCTCCCGCCGCCGATGCCCCAAATGAATCAGAAGCCGCCTTCTCCTAGAAAGCATAAATCATCGAGTCTGCCGCGCCCTGCGGCAGGCTCTTTTATTGTGCGTGTACATCTTCATGAAATCGTGCTATAATTGCTGTCAGAAACCACATCTGCATTACAGATATATTGCGAGGGATCTCATATGAACGATATCACACAGGAGCTTCGCGGCAAGCTCGGCTTTGGCTGCATGCGCCTTCCCATGCAGGGCGGCAGCGTAGACAACGTGGAATTCTCCCGGATGATCGACGCCTATCTTGCCGCCGGATTTCACTATTTTGACACCGCCCATGGCTATCTGGAGGGCAAAAGTGAGCTTGCCCTGCGGGACTGTCTCACCAGCCGCTATCCCAGAGATCAGTATTTTCTGGTGGACAAGCTCAGCGGAAGCTTCTTAAATAAGAAAGAGGATGTACTGCCCTTCTTTGAAAGCCAGCTGACCGCCTGCGGCGTGGAGTATTTTGACCTGTACCTGATGCACTCCCAGTGCGCTCAGGTATTTGAGAAGTTCCAGCGCCTTAGCTGCTATGAAACCGTTTTGCAGCTCAAGGAGCAGGGAAAAATCCGCCATTTCGGCATCTCCTTCCACGATACCGCCGAGGTTTTGGAGCAGATTCTGACGGCATATCCCCAAATCGAGGTGGTGCAGCTCCAGCTGAACTATCTGGACTTTGAGGACCCAGCGGTTCAGAGCCGCAGATGCTATGAGGTCTGTCGGAAATTCGGGAAGCCGGTGCTGGTGATGGAGCCGGTCAAGGGCGGACATCTTGCCAATCTCCCTAAGACGGCTCAGCAGCCCTTTGCCGATCTGGGCGGCGGCAGCCCCGCCAGCTACGCCCTTCGCTTTGCCGCCGGTTTCCCCGGCGTTGTGATGGTGCTCTCCGGCATGAGCAACATGGCGCAGATGGAGGACAATCTCCACGTTATGCGGGATTTTTGCCCTCTGAGCCTCTGGGAACTGAAGGCCGTGGCGCAGACCGCCGAGCTGATCCGGGCGGAAAACCTGATCTCCTGCACCGCCTGCCGGTACTGCACCGCAGGATGTCCCCAAAAAATCGCCATTCCCGACCTGTTTGCCTGCATGAACGCTAAGAAAAAATACGAGGACTGGAGCAGCCAGTATTATTACGGCATCCACACCGCCCAGGGCGGCAAGGCGTCGGACTGCATCCGCTGCGGCAAATGTGAACAGATCTGTCCCCAGCATCTGCCCATCCGTCAACTGCTGGGGACCGTTGCGGAGGCCTTTGAAACGGCGTAAGCCGTCTTGCGCCCTCCCCCGCGGCATGCTATAATGTGGAGAACAATATACGATATATAATGAGGTAACCATATGAAAAACAAGTTTCTGGAGGCCGGTCAAATTGTCAACACTCACGGGATCCGCGGAGAAGTGAAGATCATGCCCTGGTGCGACGGCCCGGATTTTCTCAAGGCCTTTCACACCCTTTATATCGACGGAACGCCCCACACCGTGGAGGCCTCCCGCGTGCATAAGAACATGCTGCTGTGCAAGCTCAAGGGCATCGACGACGTTTCCGCCGCGCAGGTCTATAAGAATAAGGTCGTCAGCATTGACCGGGACAGCGCCCCCATCGCCAAGGATCGGGTGTTCATCGCCGACCTGATCGGGCTTCCCGTATATGCGGATGGGCAGGAGATCGGCACCTTAAAGGATGTTTATATCGGCCCCGCCAACGACGTCTACATCGTCAAGGGACAGCGGGAATATATGATCCCCGCCGTGTCCGATTTTCTGGAGGACGTAAACGTAGACGAGGGCTACATCAAGGTTCGGCTTCTGGAGGGTATGGCAACCGATGAGAGTTGATGTACTGACCCTGTTTCCGGACACCATGAACGCCATTTTCTCCGAGAGCATTCTGGGGCGGGCGCAGAAAAAGGGCATTCTCAGCCTCAACGCCCACCAGATTCGGGACTATACCACCAATCGGCAGAATCAGGTGGATGATTACCCCTACGGCGGCGGGCAGGGCGCCATCATGCAGGCCGATCCCCTGTATCGCTGCTGGTGTGCCGTGCAGGACGAGATCGGCGGGCATGCCCATACCATTTATATGTCCCCCTGCGGCAAGACCTTTTGTCAGGAGGATGCCAAGCGGCTGTCTCAGCTGGACAATCTGATTCTGGTCTGCGGTCACTACGAGGGCATCGACCAGCGGTTTATTGACGAATGCGTGGACGAGGAGATCTCCATCGGGGATTTTGTACTCACCGGCGGCGAGCTGGCAGCCATGACGGTCACCGACGCAGTCTGCCGTCTGGTGCCGGGGGTTCTGTCGGAATCCGTCTGCTATGAGGACGAGAGTCATTGGAACGGTCTGCTGGAATATCCCCAGTATTCCCGCCCGGAGGTCTGGCACGGCATGGCGGTGCCGCCGGTGCTGCTGTCCGGCAACCATCAGCTGGTGGATCGCTGGCGAAAGAAGCAGTCCATTTTCCGCACCAGAGAGCGCCGGCCCGATCTTGCCGCCAACATCACCCTGCCCCACAAGACCCGTGCGGAAAAGAAGTTTATTCATGAGCTGGAAACCGAATGGGAGGAATATTGTCATGAACGAAGCAGTAAAAACCCTGAAACAATGGATTGACGACTCCGACAACATCGTATTTTTCGGCGGTGCGGGCGTCTCCACCGAGTCCGGCATTAAGGATTTCCGAAGCACCGACGGCCTGTATCACATGAAGTTCAAGTATCCCCCGGAAACCATGCTGTCCCACAGCTTTTATGAATCCCACACCGAGGAGTTTTACGACTTCTACCGGAAGCAGCTGATGCCCCCGGAGGATATTCAGCCCAACACCGCCCATCTCCGTCTGGCGGAGCTGGAGAAGGAGGGAAAGCTCCGGGCCATCGTCACCCAGAACGTGGACGGGCTTCACGAAAAGGCCGGCAGCAAGGTGATCTATAATCTCCACGGCTCCATTTATCAGAACCGCTGCGTGCGCTGCGGCAAGCGCTTTGACGGTTTGGAGGGTGCGCGGGTCATCCGGAACGTCCCCGGCGTCCCCCACTGCGACTGTGGCGGCATCATCAAGCCCGACGTAGTGCTCTATGAGGAGGGGCTGGATCAGGACGTGATCGAAGGAGCCGTGCAGGCCATTGCCAACGCCGATGTGCTGATCGTCGGCGGTACGTCGCTGACTGTCTATCCCGCCGCCGGGCTGATCCGGTATTACCGCGGGAACAAGCTGGTGCTCATCAACCGGGATGAAACGCCCTATGACCGGGAAGCCGATCTGGTGATCCGCGACCCCATCGGTTCTGTTTTTGCACAAAT
>CAJKSU010000022.1 GCA_905202605.1 uncultured Eubacteriales bacterium | reverse complement strand
CCGGAACCGGACTCAAACACTGCCACCAGATATTTTTTCGCCTTATATTTGGCATAGACATCCTTCAGGCTCTCCCGGAGCACCGGATCGTTCTTTTCTGCGTTGGTGAGCCAAATTTCAACAATCTTCTTATCATCTCTGACGTTCATTTCCAAATGCGTCACGCTCCTTCAATGGTAATATTTTTCACATTTTACCGCCGATCTATTCCCGGGCGGTGTGGGATTGGCTAAGAATCCTTCCGCTTCTTCCATACGATGTCATAGCCCAGCACATCGGCCAGCTCCACGACCTCTTTGTAGCGGATGCTCTCTCGCTGCAATTTTGCAGACAGATTGGAAACGCTGTCGCTCCAGCCGTACTCGTCGGATAGCAGCTCCACCACTTCCTGTATGCTCAACTTTTTTGTGATAATGGGGTCAGGCTGCTCACCTGACCCCAACTTTTATTATAGAACCCTTTTTATTTGCAGGCTTTTCTCCCACAAAAAAACATGTTGAAATCGTGAATATATTGTGATAGTATAGCTTATACAAAAGAGATTAGTGGCTGCTAACTAAAATGCGGAAATACAAACAGACTGGGTCGATCCTTCGGGGAACGACATTCTTTTTGACGATGGGTTAGTGTGCGCTAACTAAAGGAAAATATGTACAGCTGGTCAGCTTGGACGGCAGAACGAAATGGGGAATGCAGCAAAATGAAGGGCTTACAAAAACGGCTTGCCGCAATGGTACTGCTTGCCGCAGTGCTGTTTGGACTGGCTCCGTATGGAGGACAGGTATATGCGGCGGATGTCGCACAGGCGCTGTCTGACAGGGACTATGATGCCGCCAATCAGGTGATGGAGCAGACCTATGCCATTGCGGCGGAAGCCAGTGGGAACGACTTTTCCCTATCGCAGGACACCGTACAAGCGATAGAAGCCTATCTGATCAAGTGCGCAGACGTGGATCCGGACTCCATTCAGGTGCAGGGCAGCAATATTCAGTGGCGCATGCACAGCGGCATAACCTGCGCTTATTCCCCTGCACTGCTGGGGCAGGCGTCGCAGGATACCGGCGCGGCAGAGCAGTCCATGCCTGGAGATCAGTCCGGGACAGCGGGCACAGAGGTGATCCCCTACGGAACCTCCAACACGGCGCACGGCTCTGACATCTATCTTTTCGAGCCGTATTACGGCCTCAGCGACGATTTTACCGATCACTATCAAACGGAAGCAAAGGCATTGGCGGCACAGACCGGCGGGACCTATCACTATTATAAGGGCGGCGCCGCAACGGTAGAGAACATTGCCGATGCCCTGGAAAAGGGCGGCGTGATCATTTTCAACAGCCACGGAACTACCGACTATGCCGGTTCCGGCTCTGATTACACCTCCGGTGCGACCACTTCCTACCTCTGTCTACAAAGCGGCACCGGCCTTACCGCCGAGGATTATCAGGAAGGTCATGCGGTATACGGGGGCGTGATCGACGGACTTCCCTACTATCAGGTGGACGGAACCGTGCTGGTCAACCACATGGAGCGGCAGGGCAGCGGCGGTCTGGTCTGGATGGCGATTTGCCTGGGCATGGCAACGGACGGCCTGGCACAGCCGCTGCTGGAGCAGGGCGAGGGAGTCGTTTATGGCTACAGCCAGTCGGTCACCTTTAAGGGGGATGCCTGCTTTTCCGCCGACTTCTTTGACAGCCTTATGGACGGAAGCACCATGGCGGAGGCAATCGCGGATATGAAGGCATCCTGCGGCGAATGGGATTATTCCCCTCAGCTGTGCGCCAAGGCGGGGCTGTCCTCTTTTTACATGGTCAGCACGAAGGAAGATGCACAAAAAAGCCATGCGGCCTTCCCCATTGTGGTGTCGGATGCGGATCCCTATCCGGGACAGGGGCTGGTTGACGATACTCAGGCCGTGCATTCCGACTGGAAGCTGCAAGATTATTATGCAGTCACAGCCGTATCCGAAGACGAGGCAAAGGGCAGCGTCACGGTAAACGGTCTTACCATAGAAACCTCGCCCACCGAGGGCTATATTGCGGACGGCTGCACGGTATCACCTGCCGGGGCTGCCACTGTAAAGCAGGATGGCAGCCGATTCCTGATCTCCGATTTGATTCAGGACTGCCAGATCACGGTGCATTTCACCCCCAGAACGGTGGGAACCATTACGTTCCAAACCCCAGATGGGATAGCACAGCCGGAATGCACCGGGTACATTGGCAACAGCATTCTTTTGCCGGAGCCGACGGCTCTGCCGCAGGCCCACGATGTGCAGTATGCCTTTGCGGGCTGGGCGGAAGCGCCTGTTTCAGGGGCTGAGAAAAAGGCAACGGTGTTTCAGGCTGGGGCGGCGTATCCGGTTACATCGGAAACCCAGCAGCTCTACGCCGTGTATACCTATTACGGCGACGGAACTGCGAATCCCTGCCGGTTTACCCGCGTAACCGGGGCGCTTATTGAGCAGAGCGGCACCTATGTGCTGGCCTCCGGGGGCTATGTTGCCCAATGTGATGGCAGCTTTTTATCCCGGAGCCGATCCGGCGTGATCTTTGACCAGAACCGGATCGCCCGAATCCCGCCGGATGCTACCTGGAAAATCAGCCGAATCAGCGGCAGCGACTGTTATGTGATCCGGTTGGGAGGAATGGACGGGACGGCATACCTTGCCAGCCAGACAGAGGAAGGAGCGCTGACCACCACAGCAAATTTCAGTCGGGAGGAAGCGCGCTGGCGCCTTCAGGCTATAAACGGCGGCGTGACCATTTCCAATGTCAAGTACCCGGAGCGAACCCTGCAATGCGCGGTGGGAGAGGACGGCCTGTATCTCTCCTGCCAGTCAGGCACGGGGAAGCCGCTGACCCTCTATCAGGGGTCCAGCGGCGCACGGCTCTACTATACCGGAGCCTGCGCCAACGGCGGCGGCCTGTCCGCTGAGCTTTCTGCGGCAGAAAATCTGACCTTTGACCGGGATACGGAGAACTATGGCACAGTGACCCTGCACAATCCCGGCACGCTGGAAAAAACGGCCCAGCTGATCCTTGCGGAATATGATGCGCAGGGGAGCCAGATTTCCATGCGTGTGCTCCAGTCCGCTGATGTAGCATCCGGTACGGATGTGACGCTGAATCTGGAGGCCGGGGATTTTTCGGCGGATGCGGAAACGGCGGCGCTGCTGGTGCTGGAGCGGGGAACCTATCAGCCCCTTTGCCCTGCCCTGACCCTGACACGACTGGGAAGCGAAGGAGCATCACAATGAAACCATTTATGCAGCTGCATAAAGGCGATATAATTTAGAGTTGGTCAAAGGAGGAATTTAGCCTATTGCACATAACGAGATCCCATCCAAAATCGGTACAATCAAGGAGGTAAAACATTGAACAGACTAACGAAGAAAATCACGTCGCTGTTTCTGGCAGCTGCGGTGACTGTTGGTTGCGGCGCGCTGCCGGTCAGCGCACTGGACAACGGCAGCACCGGAGATAGCTACCTCGACGGCGTTTATCAGGGAACCGGCTATGGTCACATGGACGGCAAAATTGTTCTGGACGTGACCATTTCCGGCGGCGAGATCGAGAAGGTCGAGCTGGTTTCCCAGGAGGAGCAGTCCTATTGGGATGACTGGGGGCTGGAGTCCCTGTTCCCAGAAATCGTAAAGCAGAACAGCCCAGATGTGGACGGCATTACCGGCGCAACGGAGAGCAGCGAGGGCATTAAGAATGCAGTGCGGGATGCACTGTCCAAGGCGTCGGCGCCTGCGGATCAGGATGCAGATGTAACGGCTGTTCTGGGCAGCGGCGTCAACACCGAGCAGGCGGCCTCCGTTGTCTACGGCGGTCAGACCTGGAATGTGATCGGCTATCAGGGACAGGGCGTTGCCTCCGACAGCGGAAACCTGACCCTGCTCATGAAGGGGAACCTTGGAGTGGCATCCTTTGATACGGATTTTGACTGCGACTATGCTACATCGACCCTGCGCAGCACCCTGAATAAGCTGGCGGCGGGTCAGACGGTTGGTAAGCTGACGCCGCTGAGCTTTTCCGGTGCGGAAAAGGCCGCGATTCTTACCAGAACGCTGGAAAGCGGCAGCTATGCCGCAGACGGCTCCTGCGACGGAATTTCCGGCAAGCCTGCGGAAAACGAGCTGGTCTGGCTGCTTTCCACCAAGGAAGCACTGGCACTGGACGGAACGCTCCGCATCATGGATTCCAGCTTTACGTCCGATCAGGCATCGACCCGCTGGTGGCTTCGTTCTCCCGGTAAGAATGAGTACGTAAATGCGGCGGTGAAGTATGACGGAACCGTTTTTATTGACGGACAGAGCCTGATGAACACCCAGACGGTTCGACCTGCGTTCCATCTGTCCGCGGATAAGATCGCGCTGGTTACCGCAGCGGACAGCAGCGATACGCTGGGGCTGACGGCTGCATCCAAGGCTGGCCCCTGGAAGCTGACCCTGAAGGATGACGCCCACAGCGGCTTTGCGCTGGGCGAGGTGCTGACAGAGGAGGATAGCGTTTCTGTCGCCTACACCGGCGCACAGACCGGCGAGGGCGAATATATCTCCGCCGCAGTGCTCTCCGGCGGAACGGTCACCTACTATGGCCCCGTACAGTCTCTGGCAGACGGAGCTGCAGAGGGAACCGCCACCATCGACCTGTCCGGCGTGACCATGGCGGAGGGCGATCGGCTCTATGTGTTCAATGAGCATCTGGGCGACAGCACCCACAGCAATTACAGCAGCGCCCTCTATGAGATCAACCTGACCTCCAAGGACGCACCGACCTTTACCCAGCAGCCCGTCAGCGTATCCGTGGATGAGGGCGATTTTGCCGAATTCAAGGCACTGGCAAGCGGCGATCCGGAGCCGGAATATACCTGGCAGATCAACACCGGAAACGGCTGGCAGGACATTGACGACGCCGAGGACTATGACTACTCCATCAGCAAGGTGGAGCTGTCCCAGAACGGCAACAAGTACCGCTGCGTCGCCACCAATTCCCATGGCACCGCCTACAGCAACAGCGCGACCCTTACCGTAACGCCCCGGCAGCTGGAGGACTATACCATTGCCGCAGCGCCTAACGTCAAGGGCTGGGGCGGCGTGACCGGCGCGGGAACCTATGAGGAGACGGAGACGGTCACCGTAAAGGCCACAGCCAACAGCGGCTATCAGTTCATGGGCTGGTATGAAAACGATGAGCTGGTCAGCAAGGATGCGGCATATACCTTTACCGCCGCAGGCAATCGCACGCTGGTTGCCGTATTCGCAGATCAGAACAACCCCGATAAGGCAGATTATCCCCATATGTATCAGGGCAGCAGCATGCTCTCTGGCAATGCCAACACCGCGGCAGCCGATACCATCTGGTACGGCGGTCAGGCCTGGGTGGTCGTGGGCTATCACGGCAGCGGTATCGTCAGCAGCGAGGACAATATGACGCTGCTGGCGCAGGATTCCATTGGAACCGCACCCTTTGCCGAGTACAATGAGGACGGCGGTACCTATTATGGCAACGAATATGGCAAGAGCCAGCTGAAAACTGCCATCGACGCCATTGCGGCAGGATTCACGGACGCCGAGCAGTCCTATGTCCAGAAGCGTGATCTGGCGGCGGGCAACTATACCGATGGCTATCCCTACACCGATGTGATCAAGGGCGATGCGGTTTCCGGGGCGCTGCTCTGGGCGCTTTCTCCCAACGAGATCTCCAATGACAACGCTTCTCTGAACTCCACCCTGAAAAAGACCGGCATGCAGTGGTGGCTCCGTTCTCCCGCCGCCGGTGATTACTATGCCGCCTATGTGTCCGATTCCGGCTTTACCATAGCAATCGGCACCACCATCAGCAAGAAGTACGGAGTTCGCCCGGCCTTCCTGCTGCCCACTGCGGACATCCTGTTCCTGTCGGATTCCAACAGCGGAAAGTACAGCAAGACCGTGGGCGCAGATGCGCTGACCCCCGCACAGGGCAGCGCCACCGACAGCTGGAAGCTTACCATGAAGGACAGCACCTATGATTCCTTCCAGCTGGGCGATATGCTCCGGAGCGGGGATGTGATTACCCTGTCCTACTCCGGTGCGATCACCGGCGAAAAACGCTATATCTCCGCTGTGGTAGCAGACGGCGAAGGCAACCTGACCTACTACGGACGCCTGAAGGCGCTGGGTGACGGCGATCAGGAGGGCAGCGTAGAAATTGATCTCTCCGGTGTGACCCTGGGAGAGTCCGATACCCTGTATGTGTTCAACGAGGAATACAACGGAGCGGGAAAGACCGACTATGCCGGCGCACTCCAGTCCGTGGACCTGACCCCGGCTAAGCAGCCGCAGGATGCCTTTGGCTTTGCGGATAAGACCGTGGAAAAGACCTATGGCGACCATGGCTTTACGCTGGCAGCCACCGGCGCCGCAGAGGGAAGCAAAGTGACCTACTCCAGCAGTGATCCCAAGATCGCCGCAGTGGAGGAGGAAACCGGCGCTGTAACCATTCTGGGCGCAGGCACCGTTACCATTACCGCCAATGCCGCCGAGACGGACACCGCCATTGCTGCCGCCGACTCCTATACGCTGACCGTCCAGAAGGCAACGGTGACCGTTACCGTAAAGGATCAGACCGCATTCATCGGCGAGGATCTGCCGGACTACAGCAAGAAAGCGCCGGAGCAGATCTATACCGCAGACGGTCTGGTGGGCAGCGACAAGCTGACGGGCAGCATGACCGTTGCCATCACCGAGAAGGACAAGGAAGTTGTGCCCAGCACCAAGACCGCCGGAACTTATACCCTTGCGGTGACCGGACTTTCCGTTCCCAATGAGAAGAATTATAACGAGATCGTGTATAAAACCGGTACGCTGACCATCAAGAGCTGCACCGAAATGCCCTTCCTGGACGTTGTTCCCGGCTCCTACTCCTGGGATGCCATCCATTGGGCGGATGCCCACGACATCACCAAGGGCAAGACCGCAACCTCCTTTGCACCCGGCGATACCTGCACCCGTGCGCAGGCGGTCACCTTCCTGTGGCGTGCAGCCGGTTCTCCGGAACCTGTCGCCAAGACCACTGACTTTACGGATGTGGACGCCGGAAGATACTACTACAAGGCGCTGCTTTGGGCGGTAGAAAACAACATCGTAAAGGGCGTGACCGCAACCACCTTCCAGCCGGACGCCAAGTGCAGCCGTGCGCAGATCGTCACGTTCCTGTGGCGTGCGAATGGCTCACCCAAGGTTCAGGCGGACAATCCCTTCACCGACGTAAAGGCGGATCGCTACTATGCGGACGCTGTTCTGTGGGCAACGAAGGCCGGGATCACCAAGGGTGTGACCGCGACCACCTTCCAGCCGGATGCCAAGTGCAGCCGTGCGCAGGTTGTCACCTTCCTGTTCCGGAACTCCAAGTAACAGAAGGCATGGATCGCAGCAGGCGGGCGCGGAGGTTCCGCCCCGCCTGCCGATCCCCAAAGAGGAACGCATATGAAAAAACATTGGAAGCTGCTGCTGATCACCGCAGCCTTGACCGGGCTGCTCTGCCTTCCGGCGGCAGCGGAGGAAGCTCACTCCGGGCTATATGATATCACCGCAGCGCAGACCGATGTGACGGTTACGGCGCTGGGAGGCAAAGCGGAAGCGATAGAGATAGACGGCGAAACGAAAACCGTCTATGCAGGAAGCACCGGGCTGCACCTGCGCTATACTGCCGCAGAAGCGGGAAGCGAGTACGTGGTCTTTGCGGTGCGGGACGGGGATGCCGACCCCACCGAGGATAATGTGGTGTATCTGGCCCAGAGCAGCAGCGGCGAATTTGAGATTCGTCCGGAACAGCTGGTAGCCGGACACTACAGCCTGTTCCTTGCGGGAAGCAATCTGTTCTATCAGGAGGCGGCCTCCTTTTCGTACTACGCGGAGACGCCGACCCGGACGCTGCGCTTTTCCATGGGCGACAGCCTGAAACGGACCTATGGCGACGCGGGCTTTACCAATGCCGCTGTTTTGGATGGCTCCGGAGACAGTACGATCCGTTACCATAGCAGCAATCCGGCGGTGGCGATGGTAGCGGAAGATACCGGAGCGGTGACCATCTGCGGCGCAGGAACAGCGGAGATCACTGCCACGGCGGCAGCGGTCCCCGGCGCATACGCCCAAGCGCAGGCACATTATACCTTGCAGGTAGCGCCAAAGGAGCTGACCGCTTCCGAGGTAACGCTGGCGGAGAAGCACGAAAACGGGAAAACAGACGGCACGGTGCGTCAGGTCACATGGAGCGGCCTGGTGGGTACGGAGCAGCTGACCCTGGGCGTGGACTATACCGCAGAGGTGCGCTATGACGATCCCTACCCCCAGGATCCGTCCCCTGCCAGCGTTACCCTGCGGCTGCTGGACACTCCGGCGGCACGGAATTATGTGCTGACTGGCGAGACGGTTCGGGCCTCTGGACGGGTGACGGGAGACAATCCCTTTACCGATGTGCGGAGCGACTCCTATTGCAGCGACGCGGTGATCTGGGCAGTCAGCCGGGAGATCACTGCGGGCATGACCGCAAGTACCTTTGTCCCCAACGCCTCCTGCACCCGCGCACAGATGGTAACCTTCCTGTGGCGGGCCATGGGCAAGCCCATGCCGCAGCAGACGGACAATCCCTTCACCGATGTGAAACCGGGCCAGTATTATTACAATGCTGTTCTCTGGGCGGTGGAGCAGGGGATCACCAACGGAACCACGGCGAACACCTTTTCCCCCAACGCGACCTGCAACCGGGGGCAGATCGTCACGTTCCTGTGGCGGGCGGCGGGCAGTCCTGCACCCACTCAGGAGAAGAATCCCTTTGCCGATGTGCAGAGCGGCTCGTACTGCTACCGCGCTGTACTTTGGGCAGTGGAGCATGGCGTTACCAAGGGCTATGCCGCCGGGGAGTTCCGGCCCTATGCCCCCTGCACCCGCGGTCAGGGCGTAACGCTGCTGTACCGGGCGCGGCTGCTGATGCCGGACGAATAGAATAGAAATCCTCCATGTCTGCGGATGCTTCTCCGGCGGCATGGGGGATTTTTTCGGATTGACAGCAATTTTGGCGCTGTGGTATGATGGTAAAACTGGAAAGATGTTAGCAGCGGCGGGCTGCAATTCCTATACGGAGGATGAGTGATATGGGCGTTGTTTCACTGGCAAGCATGGAATCTGCGTATCGGGGCTTTGAATATTACCAGCAGCACCGTGCCACGCTGCTGGAGCAGAAGGAGGACGATTTCCTGATCGGCAAGGTTCAGGGCAGCGATGACAACTGCTACGATGTTACGGTGAATATTGGACATCCCAGACAGTCCAGCTGCACCTGTCCCCATGCAGCAGGAAGGCGTGTGGTATGCAAGCACATGGTGGCGCTCTATTTCACCGCGTACCTCAAGAAAGCCGAACGGTATATCCTTGATTTGGAGAACAGCTGTGCGGAAGCGGAGGAGTACCAGCGGGAGCTTGAGCATCAGGTCGTAACATACGTCACAAAGATGAAAAAGGCGGAAATGCAGCAGGCACTTTTGCAGCTGCTGTTTGACGGGCCGGAGTGGCAGTATCGGCGTTTTATAGAGGAGTATCTGGAAGCCGATGAGGAGGACGAGGAGGACGCATATGACGCATATGACGACTGGAACGACGAGGACTGGGACGATGACGATCCGTAATGCCTGCACTGCCGACAGTGGTGCCATTGCGGAGATCACTGCCGAGGGGCTGGGCTACCGGTGTGCGCCGGAACGCATTGCAAGGAACCTTACCGCATTGGATCCCGCCCATGCGGCGGTATTTGTCGCGGAGCTGGACGGTGAAATCGCCGGCTTTGTGGAGCCGCAGGTGTATGAATCCATCTATCTTTCTCCGCTGGTCAATATTCTGGGACTTGCGGTTCGAGCATCCTGCCGCGGCAAGGGAATCGGAAGAGCGCTGATGGCGGTTGCGGAGCGCTGGGCGAAGGAAATGGGGGCGGCGGGGGTTCGGCTGAATTCCGGTGCCGGCAGTACAGAAGCCCACGCCTTTTATCGCCATATTGGCTATACATCGGAAAAACAGCAGCTTCGGTTTTTAAAGGAATTTTGAAAGGAACGGCAATCATGGATTTTACCGTCAACGAAATGCTTGCGATGCAGACGGCTTTGCAGGAGAAATATAAGGACATCTGGGAGAGCGTTTCTCCTCAAGTGGGGCAGAACAAGCTCCTGTGGATGGTCGGGGAGATCGGCGAGGTCATTGATGTAATCAAGAAAAACGGATGGGAAGCGGCAACGCAGAACCCGGAGCACCGGAAAGCGCTTGTGGAGGAACTGGCGGATGTGCTTATGTACTATAACGACATTCTGCTGTGCTATGGCATCACCGCTGAGGAGCTGAAAGCCGCTTATACAGAAAAATTCCAGCGGAATCTGATCCGCTGGGAATAGACAAACGGAGGACAAAATGGGACGGGAAGAAAAGACGATTTTAACCAATATGTGCATGGTCTATGACGACTGTGGCAACGTTTTGGTGGAGGATCGCAGGAATCCGGAATGGCCCGGCATTACCTTCCCCGGCGGGCACGTAGAGCATGGGGAATCTTTTGTAGGGTCGGTGATCCGGGAGGTCAAGGAGGAAACCGGGCTGGACATTGCGCATCCGATCCTCTGCGGCATCAAGCAGTGGTATGCGGAAGAAGATGTCCGCTATGTGGTGCTGTTTTTCAAGACCAGTCATTTCTCCGGCACCATCCAGTCCTCCGGGGAGGGCGAGGTTTGCTGGCTGCCCAGAGCGAAGCTGGAGCATCGCAGACTGGCAGAGGGAATGGACGAGATGTTGAAGATTTTTGAATCCGACGAGCTGACGGAATTTTATTTCTATACCAACGAAGACGGAACATGGGCGCGTTGCAAAAAGCGCCTGAAAAAAGAACGAGATTTGGAGGCCCAAGGGGTTTCCAAATCTCGTCTTTTGCTTTATTCTGTAGTCGTGCAAAAAACAGCAAAAAAGCAAGACCAGTTTAGCGTATTTGAGCGCGGAGGTCAATCAGTTCCTCCGTCTGGTAGGCGATGTCCTGCAGCTTATAGGCGATCTGAGCTTTCAGATTAAAAATGGCTCCCTGCAAGGCAAGCATATTCGCCGTGGCCTTGCCCTTGTTCATGGAGCGCGCCGCCCGGCTGCTGGAGTCCACCACCATGAAGGTCATTGAGGTGACTAATGCGGTGGGTTATGAGAATCAGGGGAAATTCGCAAAGGTGTTCGCGGAGACCTATGGGTTTTCCCCGCTGGAATTCCGCAGGCTGTCAAAATAGAGCGGCTTGAAAGCCGCAAACGAAAGCAAAGAAGCCCATATCGGTCAAATGGTCGATACGAGCTTCTCTTTTGTTTATATGATCTCAAGGCTCCATTTTCGCAAGATACGCATAGAACTGCGTATGCAGCTGCCGCATTTCGTCCGGCGCTTTCATGGCATGGCGATACATAAACACGTCGCCAAAGCTGCTTTGGAAGGTGATTTTCAGCACCAGCTGCATCACCGGAAGGGGAAGAAACCGGAATATCTGCATTTTGGCAGGTGACAGGGGAACGCCGTTTCGTTTCAGCGTCCTGAAATTCTCCTGTAGTGATTCTGCGGTATGCGCCATAACAGTCCGTTCCGCTCCGGCGTTGGCTGGATCGGACGCTTCGTAATAGGCATCCGCAATGGGAACCACCATCGCAAGGTGGCAAAGCTGCCATGCGTGCATATCCGCTACCTGCTGATACGGGATCTTCGCACCTTTGAACAGTGCCTTCAGCCGCTTTGCCTCCGGCTCCTGCTCCGGGGTCAGAATGCCGAAAGTCGTGGGCTGAATGAGCCATGGGGTCAGCGCCCCATGGAGCACTCCGTCCTCAAATCCGCCGCCCGCACCGGGAAACGCCGGAATGATCCGCCCCGTGCCACAAAGGGCCTCCCACTGGCTGTAGTCCTCAAGAGAGTTGACCATGGTCACAATATACGGGCTTTGGTTCTCCCACAGCTGTACCAGAGCTTCGTGTAGCTGATTTTCCCGCACGGTCAAAAAGATGAAATCATAGATGTCATCCTTCATCAGCACATCCAATACCCGAACATCTGCGGTTTGAATCCTTCCACCCTTCTCATAGCGCAGTCCATTCTGCCGCAGGTCTGCTAAGCGCTGTCCTCTGGCATACACCGTGGTATCCACACCTGACGCTGAAAACAGCGCCGCATACAGCGAGCCGATCACGCCCGCCCCATAAATTAAAATTCTCATGTTCCTCCAAAGCATTGCACGATCCGTTGACCGTCGTTTTTCTAATTCAAAAACTTCTCCGCATATCGGACGAATTCCTCCGGGTACATGATGACCAGCTCCGCATGGGCCATCTTTGGAATTCCATGAATCCGTATGTGCGGGAAGTAATGCTTCATAAAGCGGATGTTGCCCCGGCGATCCTTTTTCTCCTCGTCACCATACCAGTAGGTGATTTTTGTACCGCAGTCAGCGGGCGTTTCTGGCAGGGAATAATTGTTGCCGGACCAGAAAATATTGCGGATCGTTCGGTTGGAGTAGGTTTTGAGATAGCGCTCCATGGCGTCGTACTCCTTGACAGGGTCGTGGCCCGGCTGGGTATATCGCTCCGGCGGGAATGCCGCCTCCAGAACCTTCCGGCTGTTCGCCACGATTTTGAAGGACACCACATCCACTGCCAG
This sequence comes from uncultured Eubacteriales bacterium, assembly GCA_905202605.1. Taxonomy (GTDB): domain Bacteria; phylum Bacillota; class Clostridia; order Oscillospirales; family Oscillospiraceae; genus HGM13006. Next base: position 9,443 of record CAJKSU010000022.1, on the reverse strand, counting down.
ACGCAGCTTTCGTACCAAATATGGGAACTGATATGGTGTGATGCCGCCGTCGATGATCGCCCGTGCTACGGGAATCTCACCCAACGCCAGCAAGCGGGTCAGGCACGCGCCGCCCAGGGAACAGCCATAGGCCGCATCCAGCGAAGTGATACCGTGGCCGTGCAGCCACTCCGTTGCCTCATCCACCGTGTGTTCCACGGAAATAAAATCCTCGCCAGTTTCCCCGTGACCATCATAGACGACCTGCATGACGTGATAATTCCGCGCCAGCAGCTCCACCGTTGGGGTAAACACCCATTCCGGCTCCGCTGTACAGGGAAGGAACAGCAGCGTCCGCTGATTCTCCTGTCCATATTCCAAAACTCTCATACTATCACCTCATGCAAATGGATCGGGTCATTTTATGCTGATTAGCCTAGGCTAACTACCATGCATTTGAAATGCCGCCCTGAGGCAGCTTCTCTCTTGTAACGATTATAGCGCATAATAGTGGAATCAGCAATCCTTTTCATTCACAAATCCAACAGCTCACCTCACCGACCATGCCCCCAAACTAGAGGTTGCAGAGGTTGGGAATGCCTAGTATAATGTAGAAATAACAACGCGGGAACAGCGCGTATATATTTCAAATTCATTATTAAGAGGGTACTTTTGCTCTTGCAGGATTTACTCTGTGATCTTCCGGTGCAGGAGACCGCAAATGCAAACTTGGAGCTGCTGCGGGAGCTGGGACTGGAAAATGAGTTCTCGGATACCCGGCAAAAGGGACTCCGCGCTGCGTTTGCAATGCTTACAGATGCAGCAAAAGCGGATTGCACAACATCCTAATTGCCAGCACCACAAAAACGTCCCCCTGCCGCATTCGTTGGCAGAGGGACGTTCAATATCAGAGGACCGAGGCTGCTTCCGTCCAATCCCGCACATGGTCTTGCAGCAGCTGAATATACTTTTGCCCAAAATGTCCGGGCACGATTTTCTTGTGGGTGATGTAGCCGATTTCCATGTAGTCCTCCACCGCCAGCGGCACTGCCACAATATCCTTGCCATTTAAGGTCTCGTTAATCACGCCGCTGCAAATGGTGTAGCCTTTCAGGCCGATGAGCAGGTTAAACAGCGTAGCCCGGTCACAGACCTGAATGTCCTTTTGGCTGCTGCGGGTGGATAAAATCTCCTCGGAGAAGTAGAAAGAGTTGTGCTGGCCCTGCTCGTAGGACAGTCGGGGATAGGGCTCCAGATCCTCCAACGCAATGAATTGCTTTTGCGCCAAGGGGCTGTGGGCACTGACAAACACGTGTGGCTTGGCGGTAAACAGATGATGGAATTGCAGTTCATTTTCCCGCAGCTCCTTGCGGATGACCGTTTCGTTGAACTCATTGAGATACAATACGCCCACCTCACTGCGGAGCCGGGCCACATCCTCGATGATCTGATAAGTCTCCGTTTCCCGGATACGGAAATCGTATTCCTCGCCGCCGTACTGCTGCAGCAGCTCCACAAATGCCTCTACCACAAAGGAATAGTGCTGGGCCGATACACAGAATTGATGCCGGATGCCCTGCTTTCCCTGATAGGTTTCCTCGATCAGCGCCATTTGCTCAATGACCTGTCGGGCATAGCCTAAGAACACCTCGCCCTCCGGGGTCAGGGTAACGCCCTTATTGGAGCGAGCGAAAATCGTAATCCCCAATTCGTGCTCCAGTTCCCGAATGGCAGCGGTGAGACTGGGCTGAGAGATAAAATGCTGCTTTGCCGCCTCGCTGATGGTGCCGGCTTGGGCGGTGGTGACCACATATTTAAGCTGTGCAAGCGTCATAAAAAGGCTCCTCTCCGGTGTTTTAGCCCCAATATACCATAAATCCGGGAGATAATCCAGCTTGATATAGCTTATATCTATATTCAGAGATCAAAAACAGGTATTTTACTACTGCAGGGATAGGGATTACAATATATCCAGGAAAACACCCCGAACGCAGTTCGGGTAGAATTGAGGTATGCGATATGAACACCAGACCGCCCTATTCCTATGATATTGTCGGCAGCTTTCTCCGGAAGCCCGCCATTGTAATCGCCCGAAAGGAGTTTTCCGAGGGTACCATTGATCAGAGCCGGCTCCATCAGGTTGAGGATGAAAGCATCCGCGAACTGGTAGCAGACGAAAAACGCGTTGGGTTGCGTGCTGTCACCGATGGTGAATTCCGCCGCGCCTTCTGGCATCTGGACTTTCTAGCTGCGCTGAAGGGCGTGGAAGAAGTCAAAGCAGAGCACTTCTCTGTGGCATTTCAGGGCTTCCAGCCCAAGAGCCAGACCCTGAAAATCGTGGACAAGGTGGATTTCCCGGAGGATCATCCTTTCCTGAGCCACTTCAAGTTCCTCAACTCCATCTCCGAGAATGTCACCGCCAAGCAGTGCATTCCCTCTCCCTCCATGCTGCACCTGATCTGCTGCGTGCGCACCGAGGACTATGCGCCCATCCCGCGCTATGAAAACGAGACCGACCTGCTCCATGATATTGCGATCTGCTACCAGAAGGCCATCCGCGCATTCTACGATACTGGCTGCCGGTATCTCCAGCTGGACGACACCTCCTGGGGTGAGCTGTGCTCTCAGGAGAAGCGCAAGGCTTACACTGCCCGCGGCATCGACGTAGACGCACTGGCACACAAGTATGTGGACATGATAAACCTGGCCCTGGAGGCCAAACCCGACGACATGGTGATCACCATGCACATCTGCCGTGGCAACTTCCGCTCCACCTGGTCCCATTCCGGCGGCTATGAGCCCGTAGCCGAAACGCTGTTCGGCGGCTGCCATGTGGACGGCTTCTTCCTGGAGTATGACTCCGAGCGGGCAGGCGGCTTTGAGCCCCTGCGGTTCATCCAGAATCAGAAGGTGGTTTTGGGACTGGTCACCTCCAAGGATGCGGCTCTGGAGAATAAGGATCAGGTCATTGCCCGGATCCACGAGGCCGAGAAGTATGTGCCGCTAGAGCAACTGGCGGTCAGCCCCCAGTGTGGCTTTGCCTCCACCGAGGAAGGAAACCTGCTGACGGAGGAAGATCAGTGGAACAAGCTCCGGCTGGTGAAGGAAATCGCCGAGGAAGTTTGGGGCTAAAGCAAGCAGGTGGGCTGCATTTCTCTACGCCGCCTTATTATCACAAATAAAAGCGCCGAAACCCGTTGTCCCGCAACGGTTTCCGGCGCTTTGCTCCCTCTATCCTACCCCTTCTGTATCCCTGCGGTTCCGCGCTTATCCTTCGTCACTATGTACGAACTCCAACCCATTCTTTTGGCCAAATCGCCCATGGCGAAGCAGAATCTCTCCCACCGTGTCAATGTCATCTGTAACGGGTCGCCCTCTCGAATTCTCAGTGTTCTTCGGATTTCCTTTGGGATAACCACCCGGCCCAGATCGTCAATTCGCCGGACAATTCCAGTTGCTTTCATATAGGAACTTCCTCCAATTTCTTGTATCGTCAAATGTATTATCTGCCTAGAAAGGCTTTTTATGCGAGAAGAAAAGTGGGTAATCAAGGAAGTGCTTTGCATATCGGAAAGGAAAACCGAGGATCTGAAAGGGAACCTGCTATCAGCTGTACACCGGTGCATTTGAACTGGAATAATCCTACTGAAACCGGGTCGCCGCATAATATTGTGCGGTGACCTGAGCTTTTTGGACAGAGGTGAGCAGGTAATCCTGTGACCCGTATATTCTGCTTATGGAGGCACTCTATTTCTTGCGATTCTTGACAAGCTGAGGTATAATAGTTGAGAAGTCATAATAGACAGGAGGCGCTGATATGGCAAATATTCCAGAGGAGGAGCTGTGCCAGACACAGTGTGTGCATCATGACGCAGTAGACAAGGTGCAGGCGCATATCCCCAGCCCCCAGCAGTTTTCCGATATGGCTGGACTGTTTAAGCTCTTTGGCGATGCCACACGGGTGAAAATTCTCTGGAGCCTCAGCCAGCATGAGCTTTGCGTCTGCGATCTTGCGGAGCTGATCGACATGAATCAAAGCGCCGTATCCCATCAGCTTCGGATCCTCAAGCAGGGGCGGCTGGTCAAAAGCCGCCGGGACGGGAAGTCCATCTTCTATTCTCTGGCGGACAGCCATGTGGAAACCATGCTGGCGCAGAGCATGGAACATATTTCTGAATAACAGGGATCTCCTGCCGGATGGCGGGAGATTTTTTGTCTGCTGCACTGGTCGAAATACACAAGGAAGCCCATGGAATTCCCTTGACATTTTAACCGCATTATTCATTGCGCCAAGCCCCCTGCCGTCGTATAATATCGGGGTAGCTCGAAAAAACAAAGGCAACACCACACAATTGCGTCTGCGGGCTTTGACGGTTCTTTTCCTCCACAAATCCGCTGTAAAAAGTTTGAAATACACAAAGTATTCCTGCATTTTCACAACAAATTTGTGATGAAAAATTCCTCGCCAAATCTCCTTGCCGAATGATGCGGTATTGCCCCAAATTCCTGAAAAGAGACGAATGAAATGCTTCCATATATGATTGTATGCCCGCTGGTTTTTCTTGCGGGCTTTGTAGACGCCATTGCCGGCGGCGGCGGCCTCATCTCACTGCCCGCCTACCTGATCGCCGGAATTCCCACCCATACCGCCATTGCCACCAATAAGCTGTCCTCCTGCACGGGAACCTTTGTTTCCACCGGGCGGTTCCTGAAAAATGGCTACGTGCCGGTGAAGCTCTCCCTTTGCGCCGCCGCTATGGCGCTGATTGGCTCCACCGTCGGCGCAAACATTTCCATGCTGCTGTCGGAAAAAATCCTCCGGGGCATGCTGCTGGTGGTACTGCCCGTTGTGGCGTTTTATGTGCTGAAAAACAAGTCCATGGGGGATAATGAAAGCACCGGCACCCGTTCTAATCGGGAACTGTACATCATTGCTATGGGAGCGGGACTGGTCATCGGCATTTATGACGGCATCTATGGCCCCGGCACCGGAACCTTTCTGCTGCTGATTCTCACCGGGCTTGGACGCATGGATCTGAAATCCGCTGCCGGAACCACCAAGGTCATCAACCTTGCTTCCAATATTGCCGCATTGGTCACGTTTATTTTCCACGGTCAGATCTACTGGTCATTGGGGCTGACGGCTTCGGTGTTTTCTATAGCCGGGCATTATACCGGTGCTGGATTGGTGGCCAAGGACGGGAAGAGGATCGTCCGTCCGGTGGTGCTGACGGTGCTGTGCATTCTGTTCGTCAAGGTCATTGCGGGCTTTTAATTCCTTCTGATTCTCAACGCGCCATGCTGCGGCTCTGCGGCATGGCGCGATTGCTCTATGCTGCGAAATTACGGGAAACCGCCCATTGGCTTCCTGCCTGTTCCAAATTCATAGCGGCACATTTTTGATTTATGGCACAACTGGGGGATTCGGTTCAAAAACAGACCTGTGCATGCTTGTCAAAAACCACGGGTTGGGCATGGAAAGACATTGTCATTGTGCTATAATATGGGCAGGATCGGAGTGCGGCGGGATTCACCAACCGCCAATTCGACTCCGAAGGGAAGGAGCAATTATGAAAAAGAATGTGAAGCGCATGTCACAGACTATGAGTCTAGGACTGTGCGCCGTCCTGATGGCGACCACGGCACTGGCAGCCAGCGGTACCCCCTATACCGGCGCCGCTGCGGATATTACTGCCCCTGCCGGCCAGCAGGCGACGCTGCTGGTAGATGGCAAGGTCACCCGGTTCGACGGCAGTGACGCTGTGTACACCGACGCCGACAAGGCCGAGGTGGTCTACACCGATGATCTGGACGATGCATCCAGCCGGCTGTCCTCCTTTACCGCGGGCGGCGCAGATGAAACCGACAACGACTATGCCTATCATGCTGCGCTGTTTGTCAACGAGAATGGCGTAGTGGATGAAAAGTCTGTCACCGACGCTTTGGGTGAGGATGCGGTGTATGACGCCACCCACGCGGAAAATGTCACCATTGATAATACCGACCCCAGCTTTAACGGTATTATCATCGCAGGCGGGATCGACTATACCATCGCCAAGGCCACCATTCGCTTTGACACTGACGGCAACGGCTTGCAGGCCTGTGACTTCTCCGGCAAGGGTACCGCCATCACCTCCTTCGGTGAGGGTACCAAGCTCACCATTGAGGACTCTGATATCAACGTGTCCGGCGTTGCCAACATGACCCTGTTCGCAGATTCCGGCTCCACCCTTACCGTCCGGAATTCCAAGCTGCACTCGGACGGCGGTACGCTACATGACGGCTATAGAAACTCTCCCTCTCAGAACACCATGGTCGCTCCCCCGTGGATCCTCGGCATCATGGGTGCGTCCCGCTGCACCAATCTGGAGGGCAATAACACCACCATGAACGTCATCGACTCCGAGACGTCCGCAGCCCGCTGGGCGGTTCTGTCCACGGATTCCGGCTCCAATATGAAGCTCAACGTGGTCAATACCACCATGGATCTTACCGGCAATGATAAGATCATGCAGGTCGACGGCACCTATAAGGACGAAAACGGCGATCCCAACCCCTTCACCCAGCGCTCCGGCTACGGCACCTATGTGATCGGCTCCGCTGACGAGCAGTTCCTGGGCGTTACCATGAATGTGGGTACCTATGCCTCTATCTTCACCGGCGGCACCGGCACCTATACCAATCTGGAGGCAGGGAAAACCTATGAGCTGATGGATGCAAACGGTGAGGTTTCCGAGACTTATGAGGCAAAGGAGGATAAAGCCACTGTCATCAACTCCGATACCTTCGGCTTTATGTCCCATCAGGGGGAGGATACCATCAATCTAGAGGGCGGCACCGAGGTCAACTCCGGCTATGCATCCCTGCTCATTAAGAACACGCAGGGCGATACCACCGTCAATGTATCCGATGGCGCGACCCTGAATGCGGGCAACGGCATTCTCATGCAGGTCATGGACAACGATGACTCCACCACCGGCATGAACACCGAAACCTTCAGCTTTAACACCACCCATGAGGAGCCTGCCGGCTGGCCCTCTGAAAACGGCAATATCTCCGCGGAAATGTCCTCTGACTCCGATACCACTGAGGCCGGAGATATGGAAGGCATGATCGGAGCAGACGGCAACATGGGCGGCGATATGGGCGCACCTCCGGAGGGGATGCCTCCTGAAGGCGGCCCCGGTGGCCCCGGCGGCCCCGGTGGCCCCGGCGGCCCCGGTGGTCCTGGCGGCCCCGGTGGTCCTGGCGGCGAGGGCGGTGCATCCGGCCCTGTGGTCAACCACCTGAATGTCACTGGCACCGAGCTCAATGGAGATATCTATAACGGCTCTGGCTATTACGGCCAGACCGCAGTAGGCGTTGAGGTCAATCTGGGCAAGGATGCCGTGCTGAACGGCGCTGTGGCGCAGACAGAGACGATCCATACCGATGCCATCAGCTATACCTCCAAGGTGCTCCCGGAGGGGACCTCCGCTGAGGAGGCAGGTCAGCTGACTTCCTTCACCATTGCTGAGTACTATGATATCGGTCATGTGGCGAACCGCTTCTATAACAACGGCGGCAACACGCTGGTTATGAACCTGACGGATAATGCTGTGTGGAACGTCACCGGCGACTGCCTGCTGTCCTCCCTTAGCATCGGGGATGATGCACAGGTAGAAGCGACGAACGGCACGCTGGAAATGACTGTTGACGGCGAACCCACCGAGCTGGCTCCCGGCACCTATGAGGGCGAGATCCGCATCAGCTATACCGAAAATGAGCCGGTAGAAGAGGCCGCTTCCGCAGAGGAAGCCTCCATTTCTGAGGCCTCCGCACCTGCGGCAACTCCCGCAGAGCCTGAGGCTCCTGCAGAAACTCCGGCAGAAGTCTCTGAGACTCCCGCAGAGATCAGCGGCATGTCCGGCGGAGCAATTGCCGGTATTGTGGTTGCGGTGATTGCAGTCCTTGCGGTGATCGCCGCAGTTGTCACGAAGAAAAAGAAGAAATAAATAAACATCCAAATTACGGAGCCGTTGCCATTGGGCAGCGGCTCCCTTTTGATTTGCGTATCATATGGGGGGGAACTGCGCAAACTGTCCCTTGCGGGATAGTTAGAATTCGTGATACAATGGCAAAGAAAGTATCAGGAATACCATGGAGAAAGGATGACGATCATGCGCTTTCCACAGGAAAAGATGGAGATTTTTTATCCCGGCGTCTATACCCCGGAGGAGCAGGCGGCCATTGACCGGTATAACCGGGGCGAAACCGGACGGATGTTCGGAGGAAAGGCGCCGCAGCTGCCCTCTACGAATCCATGGGTCATGCAGCTCTATGCCCGGTGCTGGGATCGCTGGAATCCGCTGTTCAATGACCCGGAGTACGCGAAGCAGTCGGTGTGGGGGAATCTTCCCGCCATCCCCGGCTATGTTTCCACCGAAACCCGCTATAATGTTCCCTCGGAGCTGGGCTATCTGATTCGCCCGGACGGCACCGCGTTTTTAGGGGATGGCTATGACCATACCGATGAATTTTTTGCTCCGGTCTTTCCCGGCGATACTTTCCGCAGTGAAGACAGCGGCTGGCAGGTGGTGGACGTTACTCCTAAGGAGGGCAGTGTCAAGCGTCTGATGATCTTTATCTGCTGTACCGACGTGTACAATCAGAAGGATCAGCTGGTGGCGCGGTGTACCCGCCGCTGGCCGGAGCAGCTGATGCGCTCCAAGGATCCGGAGATCAACGAAATTCTCGCCTCGGAGGTTCCCGGCGCACCGCCGAAAAAGGCTCCCGGTGGAAAGCCCGGCGGCGAAAAAACACCACCCCCACCCATGCCCGGCGGAGGCGGTGTTGGCGGTACGGCGCGGCATAAATCCCACTTTATGACCCCGGCGGACTACGATACCTTTAAGGAAATCTGGAAAAATGAGAAGATTCGCGGCAGGGATACTCTGTATTGGGAGGACGTCCAGATTGGTGACGAACCCACCCCAGTCGCTGCACCGCCTCAGGTGGGCTTTGAAATTGTCCGTACCATTGCTGCATGGAACCTCCTGAAGGACACCAACGGCCTTCAGGAGGTGCTGACCGGCAAGGGCGGCGATCCGCATTTCTATCGCTATAATCCAAAAACCGGACTTTACGACAATGAATCCGGGCATCTGGGACTGGGCGGCATTGCCTACCTCTATAACTTCCACGCAAAGCTCATGGGAACGCGCATTCTTACCAACTGGTGCGGAGACGCAGGCTTTGTTACAAAGCTTGGCTGGCGCTTCGTCAATGATGCGCCCAAGGAGGAGCAGTTCAACCACTTCCCGGCGGGCTTCTATCGCCCCACGGAGCTGCTGAAGGTTCCCTATATGCAGGATCGCTATGCCAACATCCACGGCTTTGGGGACGACGCCTTTATCACCCGCGGGTATGTCTATGACAAGTACATCAGGGAAGACGGAGAACATTATGTCGACCTCATCTGCTGG
>CAJKSU010000021.1 GCA_905202605.1 uncultured Eubacteriales bacterium | reverse complement strand
GCCAGACCCTCAATCTCCTGATTCAGCCAATCCAGCAGGGTGCTGTTGCCCTTATGAACTGCGGGTGCAATGGTGTCAACATCGCCCAAAGAGTCAATGCCAACGGTAAAGCCTTGGTTGGACAGCGCCCATGCCAGCACCTCGGTGTTGTCGGTGGAGAAGGCGTCGCCGCGGCCATCCAGCAGCGCATTGTAAGCGTCGGCGTACTGGTCATACTTCTGGAGGGAAACGTCGGGATAGTTCTCGGAGAAATAAGTCTCTGCGGTGGTGCCCTTGCAGACGATCAGGGTCTTCCCTTCCAGATCCTTTACATCGGTAATCACATTCCCGTCCGGGGAAACCACCCCCAAAGATACCTTCATATAGGGGAGCGCAAAGTCGACCTGCTGCGCACGCTCGTCGGTCACGGTGAAGTTTGCCAGCACCACATCGACCTTGCCGGTCTGAACAAATTCTACACGGCTGGCGGGATCCAGAGAAACATATTCTACGTCCACACCCAGATCCTTGCCGATGCGCTCGGCAAAGTAGACGTCATAGCCCTGATAAGCACCATTTTCGTCCACATAACCAAAGGGGGCCTTGTCGGAAAAGACGCCGATGATGATCTTGCCGCTGTCCTTGATCTCATCCAGGGTGCGGAATGCGCCGTTAGAGGAGGCATCCGCAGTGGATGCAGCCTGCGCGCCGGAATCGGCAGTGGATGCGGAGGAGGCGGCAGTGCTGCCGCAGCCGGCGAGCAGCAGGGTCAGAGCAGTAAAGGCGGCGGTTAATTTTAAAATGGTACGTTTCATGGAAATCATTCCTTCTTTCATAAATTATAACGGTTATACCGGGATCACGGATTCTGACTCACGACAACATCGCGCGCCAAAGAGCACGGGCATTCGGAAACCCGGCATGGTGGATGAATGGGCATACATGAGATCAGACTCCTTTCCTTTGGCAGCACCTCAATCGGCACTGCATTATAACATATTTAGAAGGTATGTTTGCTATGTGATAGGGATTATAACATCAAAAACCTGCAGTGTCAATAGGGAATTAACCATTTTCTTCATAATTGTGCTTCGGTGCATCAAACGTAAAGGTGTTCAGGAATGCCTGAGCGCGCTGAGTCTGGGGCGCAGTGAAGAACTGCTCCGGGGGCGCTTCCTCTACAATTTTTCCGCCGTCAATGAAAACAATGCGATCCGCCACCGCCTTTGCAAACTGCATTTCGTGTGTGACGATCACCATGGTCATCCCCTGCTGAGCCAGCTCCAGCATAACGTCCAGTACCTCCCGCACCATTTCCGGATCCAGCGCGGCGGTGACCTCGTCAAACAGCATGATCTCCGGATGCATGCACAGGGAGCGGACAATGGCAACCCGCTGCTTCTGACCGCCGGACAGCTGCCGGGGGTAGGCATCCTTCTTTTCCAGCAGTCCCACCCGTTTCAGCAGGGTCTCCGCCTCGGCTTCTACCTCTTTCCGATCCCGCTTCTGCACCTTCATGGGAGCCAGCGTGATATTGTCCAGAATGGTTTTATGGGGAAACAGGTCATAGCTCTGGAAGACCATGCCGATCCGCTGGCGGATCCTCGGCAGCTCCTTGGGATGATCGGAGATGCGAACGCCGTCCAGGGTGATCTCACCGGCATTGACGGTTTCCAGTCCATTGATGCAGCGGAGCAGCGTACTTTTGCCGCAGCCGGAGGGGCCGAGAATCACGACTACCTCACCCTTTTTCACGGTGAGATCCAGCCCGTTTAAAATTGTATTATCGCCATAGGACTTGACCAGTCCCGAAATTTTCAGTTCATTCATCTCGGTCACTCCATTTCTTCTCCAGATATTTTGCCACCAGCGAAATGGGCCAGCAGGTGAAGAAATACAGGAAGAAAATCACCCCGTAGATCCACAGCGCCGCAGTGGGATAGGCATAGCGATTAGCGTCGATGACCTGCTGCCCGACCTTTAATACCTCTACCACACCGATGATGACCACAAGACTGGTGGTTTTCACCATGCGGGTGATCAGGTTGATGGCAAGTGGGATCAGGCGGCGCAGTGCCTGAGGAATTACAACGTAGACGTAGGTTTGAAGACGGGTCATGCCCAACGCTTCGGCGCTGTTGTACTGATGACTGGGAATGCTTTGCAGCGCGCCCCGCACCAGATCGCCCAGCTCTGCGGTACCCCAGAGGGTAAAGACCAGAATGGCGCTGGCCGTGCCGGAGAGATTCCAGCCAAAGGCGCGGGTCAGACCGAAGTATACCAGAAACAGCAGCACCAGCTGGGGCATAATGCGGATGAATTCCAGATAGACCCGGCAGATCGCCTTGACCAGCGGATTCTTCATGGTCATAATCATGCCCAATATTATGCCGAATACAATAGAAAGCCCTGCGGAAATCAGACTGATCCGTATGGTGATCCAAAGTCCGCCCAGCAGCCGGAGAAAGTTTGTGCCCTGAAATAGAACGCTAATCCCCAAATCCTGCATAGCGCAGCCTCCTTTCCAGAATACTTGCGAGAATCGAGATGGGCAGAAGGATCACCAGATAGCTGATGACCAGCATGCCCAGTGCCTCGGCGGTCTTATAGTACAGGCCGATGAGATCCTTTGCTACATACATGAGGTCTGCCAACGCAATGGCGCTGAATACCGACGTTTCCTTGATTAAAAAGATCACGTTGGCACACAGCGGGGGAACAGAAGTTGCCAATGCCTGAGGCAAAATCACATAGCCCATGGTCTGCCGCCGGGTTAGACCCAAGGACTGAGCCGACTCCCACTGGATATTTTCCACGGATTCCAGACCGCTCCGAAAGGCCTCTGACATATAGCTGCCGCCCAGAAATGTCAGTCCGATAATCGCGCAGCCCTCCGGGCTGATGCGGATGCCCAGCTTGGGCAGTCCGAAGTACAGGAAAAACAGCTGCACCAGCAGCGGCGTATTCCGGGACAGCTCCACATAGACGGAAACGATCCGACGGAGCACCGGAACCCTTTCATACTGCACCGCGGCGCACAGCAGTCCAAGGATACAGCTGAGCAGGATGCCAATGATGCCGATGCGCAGGGTCAGCCCGGCGGCCTCTACATACATGGGCGCGTATTTCTGGATAAAACTCCAATCCAATGATAACGTCCTCCTTTCGGGCGAAAAAAACACGGATGCCAGCGCATCCGTGTAACTCCACCTCAAGAGTTATCGAAAATGCCCATGGCAAAGCCCGCCTGCGTGGTCACGCAGACAACAACAACACATCATATGCACATTTGCGCTTACGAGGTACTGTGCCATGGAGATGATCCTCCCAAACTCTTTCGTTCTTTAAAGAGATTGGCACCATTATCCGGTAATGTCAATAGAAAATTACAACGAAAGCGATAGAAATTGCAAAAATAAAGAAAATGAAGGAAATACCAGCAGGATGTCATGGCGTTTGCAGGAAAGCGTGCAAGGCGTGGAGCAGCTTCCTGCGAAAAACGCAGAAAATTAGAAATTTCCTATTGACAGACATGGAAAGCTGTGCTAATATCATATCAATCCGATAGGAAAACTATTCAAGCAGGAGGTCGGCATCATGAGAATTCAGTTTCAGTCTCTCCTCCGCAGCAATTTCCGCTGTGGACGAATGCTTGGGCACCGGACGCAATCTGCGTGTGGGCGGCTTTCCTGTACCCTTATGCCATTGTAAGCGCCGCAAATGCAGTTGTTGTCCGGGCAGATCAGTGTCCGGGCTTTTTTGCACCCTAAATAAAGGCAACACCGCACAAAATCAAAAAAACAACAATAAAATGATACAATAGAAAGAGGTTATTATTATGTCTGAGTATAAATTTGAAACCCTGCAGCTCCACGTTGGTCAGGAGCAGGCCGATCCCGTAACCGATGCCCGTGCCGTTCCCATCTATGCAACGACTTCTTATGTGTTCCACAACTCCCAGCATGCGGCGGATCGCTTCGGTCTGGCAGACGCCGGCAACATCTACGGTCGTCTTACCAACTCCACGCAGGATGTATTTGAGAAGAGAATTGCCGCACTGGAAGGCGGCGTAGCCGGTCTGGCAGTGGCATCCGGCGCAGCAGCTATCACCTATACCATTCAGGCACTGGCTAAGGCCGGTGAGCATATCGTTGCCCAGAAGACCATCTATGGCGGCACCTCCAACCTGCTGGCCCACACCCTGCCCCTCTACGGTATTGAGGCGACCTTTGTAGATGCCCACAATCTGGAGGAAGTGGAGAACGCCATTCAGGATAACACCAAGGCGGTTTATATTGAAACGCTGGGCAACCCCAACTCCGATATTCCCGATATCGACGCCATTGCAGCCATCGCCCATAAGCATGGCCTGCCGCTGGTCATTGACAACACCTTCGGCACGCCCTACCTGATCCGTCCCATTGAGCACGGCGCTGACGTGGTGGTGCATTCTGCAACCAAGTTCATCGGCGGTCACGGCACAACGCTGGGCGGCGTGATCGTGGACGGCGGCACCTTCGACTGGGCCAAGTCCGGCCGGTATCCCTGGATCTCCGAGCCGAACCCCAGCTATCACGGTGTGAAGTTCACCGAAGCAGCAGGCCCCGCTGCCTTTGCCACCTACATCCGTGCGATTCTGCTCCGGGATACCGGTGCAACCATCTCCCCCTTCGCCGCGTTCCTGCTGCTTCAGGGCACCGAAACCCTGTCCCTGCGTCTGGAGCGTCATGCTGAGAACACCAAGAAGGTGGTAGAGTATCTGGTGAACCATCCTCAGGTGGAGCATGTGAACCATCCCTCCCTGCCCGATCATCCCGACCACGCCCTGTATGAGAAATATTTCCCCAACGGCGGCGCATCCATTTTCACCTTTGAAATCAAGGGCGGTCAGAAGGAGGCCTTTGAGTTTATCGATCATCTGAAGATCTTCTCCCTGCTGGCAAACGTGGCAGATGTAAAGTCTCTGGTGATCCATCCCGCTACCACCACCCATTCGCAGCTGTCCGAGGAGGAGCTGCTGGATGTTGGCATCAAGCCCAACACGATCCGTCTCTCCATCGGTACGGAGCACATTGACGATATCATTGCAGATCTGGAGCAGGCGTTTCAGGCTGTGAAGTAATCCGTTCCCTCCTAAAGATGCCGGAATTGCAGAGTCATCTGTGATTCCGGCGCTTTTTTTCGTTGTTCATACTTCATTCATTGCTTGCGGGAAAAACTATGCTATAATAAAAATAGATAATAGCGCATTGCGGCTTTGCGTGCGGCGCAGCATCATACAAAAGGAAGGAGATTTTCCATGAACATCCTGTTCTTTTTAACGCATAAAGCAAACTGTACATACATCTATGATGATTTTACCATTCGGCAGGCACTGGAGCGCATGGAGCATGGCGGCAGATTTGCAACCATTCCGATTTTAAAGCGCAGCGGGGAATACGTTGGCACCATATCTGAGGGCGATTTGCTCTGGGCAATCAAGAATAACTATATGATGAACATGAAGGATGCCGAAGGCAGACCGGTGATGGAGGTTGCCCGGAGGAAGGACTATCTGCCGGTCACGGTGACCACCTCCCCCAAGGAGCTGGTAGCCATGGCGGTGGAGCAGAACTTTGTCCCGGTGGTGGATGATCGGGAGGCCTTTATCGGCATTGTCACCCGTCAGAAAATCATGGAGTACTGCATGGAGCAATATTTCCAGCAGAAGGAGCAAGCGGTATCTCTGGGATAATCCCCGCCCTGCCCGGACAAAATCCGGAGCGGGGCTTTTTGCAGAATCCGGAGCGTAAGAGGAAAAGCTGTTGCAAGACAGCGGGTTTTCGTGTATAGTATTGATGCTAAATAAAACACCGGGAGGAATGAAATATGGAAGCATCTGCGCGTATGATAAAAAATGCAGCCGTCGCCAGAGCACTTGCCGCAGAGAGCATGGTACTGCTGAAAAATATAGGAAACACCCTGCCTCTGCTGGGCAGCCAGGAGGAGCCGGTTCCCGTTGCCGTGTTCGGAGTGGGACAGGTCTACACCGTAAAGGGCGGAACCGGCTCGGGCAATGTCAATAACCTGAAAACCATATCTCTGCTGGAGGGACTGGAAAACAGCTTGTCCCTGAGACCCGATGGACTCCTTGCCAGAAAATATAGAACATGGTGCCTGTCCCACGAGAATCTGTGCGTGGAGGGCTTTATGGTGCCAAATGGGTATTATAATGAGGAAATGCCCCTGTCCGGCGAGGAGGTTCGCAGCTTTTCGGTGGGCAATGACGCCGCCATCGTGGTGCTGACCCGTGTTGCAGGCGAGGGCGCAGATATGAAGGCTGAGCCCGGCATGATCTATCTCACTGAGGGCGAAAAAAAGCTCATGGATGCAGTTACAACGCACTTTGAAAAGACGATCCTGCTGCTCAATACCGCAGGCTATCTGGAGATCGGCGAGTTCGCCAAGAAGTTCACGGCGGTGCTGTTTATGGGCCTGCCCGGACAGGATGCCGGTGCGGTGGCGGATGTGTTGACCGGCAGCGTGCTCCCCTCCGGTCACCTGACCGATACATGGCCGCTCCACTATACTCAGTATCCAACGGCGCAGGACTACAGCCAGAAGCACTATAATGGAAATATACAGACCACCATGGGTCAGCAGCAGGAGCAGATCGACGTGGCCTATACCGATGATATCTATGTGGGCTACCGGTATTTTGACAGCTTTGGGGTGGAGGTGCTCTATCCCTTTGGCTATGGCCTGAGCTATGGAAAGACGGAGCTGGCGGCCTATTCCTTTGCTGCCACCGGAGATCGGCTGACGGTTACGGCGACGGTGGAGAATACCGGCGATGTGTATGCGGCTCGGCAAGTAATGCAGGTCTACCTCTCCTGCCCACAGGGGAAGCTGGAGCAGCCCAAGCAGAAGCTGTGCGCCTTTGCAAAGACAAAGCTGCTGGCACCCGGTGAGGAGGAGACGCTGACCATGGAGTTCCGGCTCTCGGACTTTGCCTCCTTTGATGAGGAAACATGCAGCTATGTGCTGGAAAAGGGTACTTATTATATCCGGCTTGGCGCAGACAGCCGCAGCACTACGGTTTGCGGTGCGGTTTTCCTGCCCCAGAATGTCACTACGCTGGTGCTTTCGGATCGCATGGGACACGTGCCGGAGGGGTTCAAGACCCTGACCGCAGAGGGTGTTCCCGCCTATACCTACCCCGGCGAGAAGGAGGAGCTGGAATTTGCATCCCAGCATGCGGTGCGCATTTCTGCCCGTGAGTTCCGGACGGTAAAGGTGAAATACCGCAGTCCGGCTCGTCCGCTGCGCCGGGGACGTGTGGAGCTCCGCCTGCGGGATGTGATGGAGAAAACCTGTAGTCTCAGCGAATTTGTTGCCGGAATGGACGCTTCCGATTTGTGTAGTCTGGTCTGCGGCATCGGCATGGATATCTCCGGGATGCCGGAGAGCATGCAGCAGGATCCGGATTTTAAGCCGCCCTTTAACGGCATTCTGGGCGGTGGCGGTATGAAGGTGCGGGGTGCCGCCGGTGAAACCGCTGATCTCTATGAAAAATACGGCATTCCCCCGATTTCTCTGGCGGATGGCCCTGCGGGCATCCGAATCAGCCAGAAGATCAAGGATGACGAGGGCGAGGTCATCGGACAGCAGCTCTGCACGGCCTTCCCAGTGGGATCTTTGCTGGCCTGCTCATGGGATGGCGAAGTGTTGCGGCGGTTTGGCGAGGCCGTGGCCGCAGAGATGACAGAGTACGGTGTGGAGCTGTGGCTGGCGCCGGGCATGAACATCCACCGGAACCCCCTGTGCGGCAGGAACTTTGAGTATTTCTCCGAGGATCCCTTACTGGCCGGCACCTGCGCGGCGGCGATTACCAAGGGCGTACAGAAATACGGGGTGGGCGTGACCATCAAGCATTTTGCCGGCAATAATCAGGAGACCCTGCGTACCAATTCCAACGATATCGTGACCCAGCGGGCGCTGCGGGAAATCTATCTCAAGGGCTTTGAAATCGCCGTGAAGCAGGCGCAGCCTTACAGTGTTATGACCGCCTATAACGACATCAACGGTATGCCTTCTGCCAATAACTATGACCTGACTACCGCCATCCTCCGGGATGAGTGGGGCTTTAAGGGCTTTGTGATGACCGACTGGGGCGGCGGGATCAGCCGGCCCGCTCTAAGCGTCTGCGCCGGAAACGACATGATCCAGCCCGGCGGCTCGGATGTGGTGGAGGAGATCGCTCAGGCCCTGGCTTCTGAGGATAAGACCGAGAACCGCGGCGTTCGTCCTTACAGCCAGAAGATGCACATCGGCGACCTTCAGGCCTGCGCCATGCATATTCTCGGCGTGATTCTCCGCTGTGACAGCGTAAAGCGCATTTTGAAGGGGGATGCGCCAAAAGCCGAAGCATTGGAAATTGAGGAGTAAGAAGAACGAAAACGGAGCATACCGCATAGCGTGATATAGCCCCCTTAGCGCAAGCGCTCGAAAAGCAAGCATATTTAAGACAATGCGAAGGGGGCTATTTTCCGTCAACACGAAATAATCGGAGGTATGGAGCGGAATGAGAGCGAATGCCCCCAACGCTGTGAGAAAGGGCGCTATCTGAGCAGAGGAGAATACGTATTGTCCGATCCGCAAATTATGGATCGAGCAGATGCTGTCAGGCTGGCGTCTCTCTGAGTACTGTCTTTCAAACGACTGGAATAATACAGCAGCAGAGCGTGGCTCCCACTGCGGGAGTCGCACTCTGCTGCATTTTTGTTTACATAACGAATCCGCCGCTGACGTCCAGCAGGGTGCCGGTGACGAAGCTTGCCTGCTCCGAAGCCAGATACCAGATGGCATCGGCCACCTGCTCCGGCTGCCCAAGCTGCTCCATGGGCGTTTCCTGCCGCAGTTCCTCCATGACCTCCGGGGCAACATTTTTCACCATATCCGTCTCGATCACACCGGGAGCAACGGCATTGACCCGAATGCCCGACGGCCCCAGTTCCTTCGCCAGTGCCTTGGTCATGCCGATCACTGCTGCCTTGGAGGTGGAATAGGCCACCTCACAGGAGCTTCCTACCCGACCCCACATGGAGGACACATTGACAATTGCTCCCTTCTGCCTGACCAGCATACCGGACAAAGCTGCCTTGCAGCACAGGAACATTCCGGTCACGTTCACATCCATCACCCGGCGGAACGTCTCTGCGGACACCCAGTTGATGGGGTTATAGTCTACGATCCCGGCATTGTTCACCAGAATATCCACCGCTCCGATCTGCCGGAATGCGGCATTCACTGCGTCCTCATCGGAAACGTCGCACTGGATGCCCACTGCGCCGGTTTCCTGCTCCATGGCCTTTGCCAGCCCCGTGCTTTTTTCATACAGGAAATAAACCCGATCACCTTCCGACGTAAAGCGCCGCACTGCCGCAGCTCCAATCCCTCGTGAGCCGCCGGTAATGACCACCGTTCTCATGTTTCTGATTCCTCCAAAACCTGTTCCGCTCGAAGCATTTCATCCGTTGTTGCCGGGAGCTGCTCCGGGAAATCGCCCTCCGGCAGATTGCCCTTCTGCTTGCCTCGTTTCCCCTTCATGCCCTTGCCGGGGAAGCCGCCGCCCGGATATCCGCGGGGGAAGCCGCCGGGAAAACCGCTCTCCTGCTGCTGCGCCGGCTCCTCCTCCACCGTAGCGCCGATGAACTGAGAATTAGACAGGTCGTAGTAGAAGCCCTTTTTGTCCAGGAGCTGCTGGTGGGTTCCCTGCTCAATGATAGAGCCGTGATTCATTACAAGGATCAGGTCGGCATCCCGGATGGTCGAAAGCCGATGGGCAATGACAAAGCTGGTGCGCCCCTCCATGAGCTTCTGCATGGCCTTCTGAATCAGTACCTCGGTACGGGTATCCACCGAGGAGGTGGCCTCGTCCAGAATCAGAATGCTGGGATCGGACAGGAAGGCCCGCGCAATGGTCATGAGCTGCTTTTGCCCCTGAGAGATATTGGTGGCATCGTCATTGATAACGGTGTCATAGCCGTGGGGAAGGGTTTGAACAAAGTGATCCGCATATGCCATCTTTGCAGCTGCAACAATCTCATCCTCTGTGGCCTCTTTGCCGGACAGCACGTTATAGCCATAGGCAATATTGTCCCGGATCGTGCCGCTGAACAGCCAAACGTCCTGAAGCACCATGCCGATCTTACTGCGCAGCTCCTCTCTGGGGATGGAGCGGATATCCTTGCCGTCAATGGCAATGCGTCCGCTGTCCACCTCATAAAACCGCATCAGCAGGTTGACCAGCGTGGTTTTACCCGCGCCGGTGGGGCCGACAATGGCAACCTTTTCGCCGGGGCGAACCGTAAGGTTCAGATCCTCGATGAGCTTGGTATCCGGCTTATAGCTGAAATTCACATGCTCAAAGGATACTACCTTTGGATCCTCCAGATGCTGGATCGGCTCCTGATCTGGTACTGCCTCTTCCTCGTCCAGCAGCTCAAAGACCCGCTCCGCCGAAGCGATAGTGGACTGAATGGTGGAGGCAATGGAAGCCGTCTGGGTAATGGGCATCATCAGCTGCCTGGAGTAGGCAATGATCGCGGTCACATCGCCCAGAGTGACGATCATTCCCAGCGGGCCGCCGCTTACGATCCACATGCCGCCCAGAATACATACCGCCACATAGTTCAGATTATTGATGACCATCATGGCGGGCTGGATCACACCGGAGATAAACGCCGCCTTAAAGGAGGACTGGAACAGCACCTCATTTTCGGCCTCGAAGTTCTCCATCGCTGCCTGCTGCCGTCCGAAGAGCTTTACCACCGTATGCCCGGTGTACATCTCCTCAATCTGACCGTTGAGGTTGCCAGTGGAGGCCCACTGGGTGGTAAAATACTCCTTGGCTCTGGAAGCGATTACCTTGGTCATCAGGAAGCACAGCACCACCGTTACAAGAGAGATCAGCGTCAAAAGCCAGTTTCGGTAGAACATAAAGAACAGCACGCTGACCAGTGTAATGATCGCTGAAATGATCTGGGTCAGGCTCATTTGCAGGGTCATGGAGATGTTCTCCACGTCGTTGGATACCCGCGAAAGGATATCGCCGCGGGAATGAGAATCGAAATACTTGATGGGGAGCTTTTTCAGCTTGATATCAATGGCCTTTCGCATATCGTACACCAGATTCTGCGAAACGTCGATCATGATGAACTGCTGAATCAGATTGCAAACCACCGTCAGGGCATAGAGGATCCCCACAATCAGCGCCGCATGCCGCAGCGCGCCGAAATCAATTCCACCGCCGCTTCCCTTGGCATGAATGCCATCGGTGATAATATCCACCATGTCCGCCAGCTTGTTGGGGGCGTAGGTGCTTGCCACCGTATAGGCGATGGTCATGACAAAGGTCAAAAGAATCAGGGGCAGCTGCGGCTTCAGCAGCTTCAGCAGCCGGGACATGGTTCCCTTAAAATCGTTGGCATGCTCGCCGCCGGAAATAAATCGGCTGCCGGGGCCGCCGGAGAAGCGCTTCTGACGCTGGAGCTCCAGTTCTCGTTTTTCCTTCTCGACTTCTTCGTTTGCCATTTACGCCACCTCCTCTGCACTCAGCTGACTCAGCACAATTTCTTTATAGACCTGACAGGATTCCATCAGCTCCTTGTGGGTGCCAATGCCCGCCACCTTGCCCTCGTCCAGTACCACGATCCGGTCTGCGTTCAGAACCGTGGTCACACGCTGTGCCACAATCAATACTGCGGCATTCTTTGTTTCATGACTCAGGGCCTGACGAAGCTTTGCATCGGTTTTAAAGTCCAGTGCCGAGAAGCTGTCATCGAAGATATACACATCCGGCCTGCGAATGATCGCGCGGGCAATGGCAAGCCGCTGACGCTGGCCTCCGGATACGTTGGTGCCGCCCTGAGAGATGGAGGACTCCAGTCCCTGCGGCATGGCAGACACAAAGTCCTTGCCCTGCGCCACCTCCAGTGCATGCCACATTTCCTCCTCCGTGGCATCGGGCTTTCCATATTGAAGATTGGAGGCTATTGTACCGTCGAACAACAGCGCCTTTTGGGGAACAACACCCAGATGGCTCCGCAGCTCTGCCTGACTGAGCTGGCGAATGTCAATGCCGTTCATCAGCACCTGTCCCTGAGTTGCGTCATAGATGCGGGGCAGCAGGTTAATCAGCGTGGATTTACCCGAACCAGTGGAACCGATGATTGCGGTTGTTTCACCGGGGCGGGTGACAAAGCTCACATGCTCCAGCACCGGGCGATCTGCCTCCGGATAGCAGAAGGATACGTCCCGGAATTCCAGTCCATGAAATGCACCAAGGTGTTGCTCCTCGTCAGGCTCCAGATCCTTGACCGTGGGGTCGTAATCCAGTACCTCATTGATTCGTCCAATGGAGGTCATGGCACGGGGAACCATATTCATCATCATGGAGGACATCATAACGCTCATCAGAATCTGCGTCAGGTAGGTAACAAAGGCGTTCATCGAGCCGATGCCCATGCCGCCATTGTCAATGCGGATTGCGCCCAGATAATAGGCCGCCAGCGTGGCGATGTTCATCACCAGCGTGACCATGGGCATCATTGCCGTCATGAGCTTATGGGCATGCACTGCAATTTTCAGCATTTTTTCATTTTCTCTGTCGTACCGTTTTTCCTCATAGTCAGTGCGTACAAAGGCACGAATCACCCGGATACCCGAAAGCTTTTCACGAAGCACCTGATTGAGTACGTCTACCTGAGTCTGCTGCTTTTTAAACCATGGATGGGATTTCTTTGTGGTAACTACCACCATGACTGTGATCACCGGCACCACAAACAGCAGGATGGCTGAGAGCTTTACGTCCTGCCGCAGGCACATGATAATGCCGCCCAGCAGCAAAATGGGTGTTGTGATAATCGTTCGCAGGAGCATTTGCATCATTTGCTGAATCTGGTTGACATCGTTGGTGGTTCTGGTAATCAGAGAGGGGGTGCCGAATTTATCCAGATCCGACTGGGAAAAGGACTGCACCTTGGTAAACAGCCCCAGCCGCATATCACGGCCATAGGCCAGAGAAGCTTTGGTGGAATAATAGGTGGTACCCAGCGTACAGAGCCCCACCAGAAGCGCTACCACCAGCATCAGCGCACCGTAGGTAAGAATTTTGCCTACATCGCCGGTCATAACGCCCTCATCGATGATCTTTGCATTCAGTGCTGGCAGAAAAAGATCGGAAAGGGATTGCAGAATGATGAATACAACTGTCAGCAGCACCCATTTCCAGTAGGGCTTCATATAGCGTAAAAAGGTTTTCAATGCGATCACTCCTTGCTTTGACGATCCGGGGTGGCCTCCAGAATGCCCCGGATGTTAGCTCCCAATCGGGTCAGCATATTGTCCATCAGCTGCTGCTCCTCCGTGGAAAAGCCCTGAAACACATCAGTAAAATAGCCGTCGATGGAGCGTTTCCCCTCCTCATCCTGTGCGATAGCCATTTCCGTTGGATAGATTCTGGAAATTCGCTGATCCATGGGATCAGGTCTGCGGTCTACATAGCCTGTCCGTTCCATCTTTTGCAGCATCACCGTGACGGTGGCTCGCTGAATATGGAGCTGATCTGCCAATTCCCGTTGGCTCATGCCCGGCGTGCGGATGATAAACCGCAGGGCGCTGGCCTGAGCTGGCGGCAGTCCATCCTCCTGCAAGATGGATCGAAACGCCATGTGATGAATTCTGCCTGTATATTCGATCCGCCGCATCAGGCGGAAGCTCATCGGCTCATCCTTCGGCGCTTCCTGCTCCTCGATGGGCATCTCTTTTCCGGGCGGGGGCGGCGGCCCAAAATCCGGACCCGGACCCCATTCCTCGTCTCTTGCCTTCATTCCTTCCATGCTCCTTTCCGCTGCTGCTGTCTGAATTTGTTCTCTTGCCGACAGTATTCTAGCTAACAATTAGTGAACTAACAATACACCATGCAGTCTCCTTTGTCAACACATTTCTCAGAAAATGCATCCTTTTTCTTTCCGGCAAAAAGCATTGCTTTTTGCCGTGGCATTCTCTATAATAATTTTTGCATTTCAGAAACAATTTCTAGAACGGAGGCATCCATTTTATGAATCCCTATGAAGCGGAATATCAGTCGAAACGGGTCACCATGGAGGAGGCGCTGGACTCTCTCCGGGACGGCGATGTGATCGGCACGTCCCAGTGCGCCAATGAGCCAACCGCCTTTTTTGACGCCATCGACCACCTGCGGGGCAGCGGAAAGCACTTCCGGATGTTTGCCCCCATGTGCTTCACGGCCCACCGTTTCCTGTCTGACCCCATTTATCAGGACACCTTTGATATGGACATCACCTTCCTGATGGGCGCTACCCGCAGAGGCAGGGAGCAGGGGCTGCTCAGTTACTACCCCGGCGACCTCCACAACGGCGCCAGTCGATGGATCGAGGTTAACGGTTGTAATGTCTTTATCGCTGCGGCTACCCCTATGGATCGCCACGGCTACTTTATGATCCCCCTGTGCCTGATCCACGAAAAGACCTTTCTGGACGCCGCAGATCGGGTAATCCTGCAGGTAAATCCCAATCTGCCCCGGATCTACGGCGATACCGAGGTACATATCCGGGACGTGGATATGATTGTGGAGGCCGAAACGCCGCTGCCCTATCTGCCGGAAAGCACCCCCAGCGAGCTGGAAATGACCATCGGACATTACGTTGCCTCACTGGTCAATGACGGCGATTGCATTCAGCTGGGCATCGGCGGCATTCCCGACGCGGCGGCGCTGGCACTGACGGACAAACACGATCTGGGCGTTCACTCGGAGATGATCACCAACTCCATGGTAAAGCTGGTTAAGCAGGGCGTCATCACCGGCAGAAGGAAGAACTTCATGCCCGGAAAAATTGTCGGCACCTTTGCCTATGGAACACAGGAGCTTTACGATATGCTGGAGGAAAACCCCTGCGTCCGGATGCTCCGGGGTGAAACGGTCAACAATCCCCAGATCGTGGCTCAGAACGACAACTTTGTGTCCATCAACGCCTGCCTTTCCGTAGACCTGACCGGTCAGGTCTGCTCGGAGTCCATCGGCTCCCGGCAGTATTCCGGCTCCGGCGGACAGGCGGATATGGCGGTGGGAGCGGCTCATTCCAAGGGTGGAAAAAACATTATCGCCACTGCCTCCACCAAGCACGGCGGTACCGTTTCCACCATCACTGCCCAGCTGGAACCGGGCAGCATCGTCACCCTCAGCCGCAATGAGCTGGACTATGTGGTGACGGAATACGGCATTGCCCCGCTCCGGGGCAGAAGCGTTCGGCAGAAGGTGCATAATCTCATTGCGGTCGCCCATCCCGACTTCCGTGCCGAGCTGCAAGCTCAGGCCGAGAAGCTGATGCTGTGGTGATGGCCGTGACGCCAAAGCTCATTGCTCTCGATCTGGATGAAACCACCCTGAACCAGCAGTCCTGTCTGTCCCCTGGCAACCGCGCTGCGTTGGAGGCAGCCGTTTCCGCCGGAATCGAAATCATTATTGCCTCCGGACGTTCCCTCGACACCCTGCCGGAGGAGATGACCCATTTCCCCGGCATCCGCTATGCCATCTGCGGCAACGGCGCAATGGTCTATGACCTTGCCGCCCATGCCGTTCTGGCGCAGCATTTTCTCCCGCCTGAAACTGCGGAGCAGGTACTCCGGCTGAGCAAGGGAGCATTTTTGACCTATGAGGGCTTTGTAGACGGCTGCGCTTATGCCCAGACGGATTATATCCGTGATCCTGCGGTCTATCTCTGCGGCACGACCACGGCGGCATACGTTCAGGCCACCCGCCGTCCGGTTGCCGACATTCGGAAATTTCTGCTTGCTCATCATACTCGGCTGGACAGTCTGGATCTGATCGTGGGGAATTTGCAGGTAAAGGCGGAAATGCTGGGGCGGCTCCGCGCCCTGCCCGGGGTCTATATCACCAGCTCCGTTCCTCATCTCATTGAAATCTCCAACGAGGTCTGCGGAAAGCATCGGGGACTTGCCTTTCTGGCAGCTCACCTTGGCATTCCCCAGTCTGCCGTCTGTGCCTTTGGAAACGCCGACAACGATGCGGATATGCTCCGTTGGGCAGGACTGGGCGTTGCCGTGGCAAACGGCAGTCCTGTCTGCCTTGCCGCCGCAGATGCCGTTACCGGACATTATCTGGAGGACGGCGTGGCGCAGGCCTTTGACACGCTGCTGCATATCCATCCCATCCATAAAGGAGAATCCCATGGCACAAATCATTGAGCTAAGCGACCTGAGCCGGGAGGAACTTTCTCCCTATGTGCGCCTGACCGAGGCGCAGCTCCGCTCCCGGCGTGATCCGGGAAAAGCACTGTTCATCGCGGAAAGCATCAAGGTCATTTCCCATGCGCTGGACGCCGGGTATGTTCCCGTTTCCATGCTCTTGGAGCGCGGAAAGCTTCCGGTCGTTCGGGACAGCCTTTTGCCCCGCTGCGGCGATATTCCGGTCTTTACCGGGGAGCGGGAGCTGCTGGCGGAGTTGACCGGCTTTGCCTTGACTCGCGGCGTTCTGTGTGCCATGCGCCGTCCCGCGCCTATGAATGCTGCCGATATCTGCCGGAACGCCCGCCGGGTTGCCGTACTGGAGGGGATCGTAGACCCCACCAACGTGGGCGCTATTTTCCGCTCTGCCGCCGCCCTGGGCATGGACGCAGTGCTGCTCAGTCCTCACTGCTGTGATCCGCTTCACCGGCGTGCGGTGCGGGTGAGCATGGGGACGGTCTTTCAGGTTCCGTGGGCCTATCTTGGAACCGATGTCCACAGCTGGCCGCAGGATGCATTTGATGTCCTCCGCGGCCTCGGCTTTTCCACCGCCGCCATGGCGCTGGACAGCCGTGCAGTTTCCATCACCGATGCTGGGGTAAAATCGGAACACCAGCTGGCGATTTTTCTGGGAACAGAAGGAGATGGACTCTCTCCGGCAACTGTCTCCGGCTGTGATCACACGATTATGATCCCCATGGCGCACGGCGTTGATTCGCTCAATGTCGCCGCTGCCAGCGCTGTTGCCTTCTGGGAGCTTCAGGCAGAAATTCAGTAAAACAGAACACCAGCCAACGGACAGCATTGAATATGTCCCCCCAATACTGGTTGCCCAGTGTTGGGGGGACGTGTTAGTTCAGGGGGGGGATTATCAAATCAGAGATTATTTTGGCGGAGCTCATCCATGATGCGAGCCATCAGTCCCGTGCGTCCGAAGGGCGTCATCAGGTAGAAACCGTCCACATAGGGTGCGATCTCCTTTGCAATGGCAGTGGAGATCCGAACCGCCAGCTCCTCACCCTGCGCCCGATCCAGCCCAGCATACCGGTCAATGATCTCAGGATCTACGGTGATGCCTGCTACCTCGCTGTTCATAAACAGCGCGTTTCGCTGGCTGACAATGGGGATAATTCCGCCCAGAATCTTACCATGGAGAGTTTCGTGGGCAAGCTTCAGATTCTCCAGCGCCTGACGGGTTAAAACGGGCTGAGTCAGAAAGCCTACCATGCCGTTTTCCTCTTTCTTCTGAGCCAGCCGAAGCTGCACCGAGAAGTTTCGGGCGTTGAGATTCAGTGCGCCGAACACCCGGAAAGGGGTGGTCAGCACGGTTTCTCCCAGACCGTTGATATACCGTGCCAGCATTCTGGAGTTAAAATTAAATACGCTTTTTACCTCATCCCGATCCGCACTGGGGATGGGATCGCCGGTGACGGTCAGAACATTATGTACACCCTCGGCGCTCAGTCCCAGCAGCAGCGCCTTGGTGGCGTTGAGGTTCCGATCCCGGCAGGTCATATGGGGCAGCGCCTCCACCCCAAGCTCCCGGTGCAGCTTGCAGGCAAGGATGCTGGAATCCATTCTGGCTCTGGCAATGGGGCAGTCGGCAATGGTGATGATATCCGCGCCGTGCGCCTTAAGCTCCTTTGCCCCCGCCATGAACTTTGTCACATCGCCGGATTCCGGCGGGTCAAGCTCCACCGCGATGGGCTTTTTCCCGGTCTGCTCCAGCGTCTCCCAGAAGCGATTCCGCTTCGGCTGGGGTTTTTTCTGCTCCGGCGCAGTGACCTTGATGGTCTTGGGTGCACCCTGCCCCAAAGTTTCCACTACTGCCGCCAGATGCTTCGGCGTGGTACCGCAGCAGCCGCCCAGAATCCGCACGCCCATGGCATAGAGCCGCCCCATCTGTCCGGCAAAATACTGCGGGTCACCCTCATAAATCGTCCGGCCGCCCAGCACTGTGGGATAGCCTGCATTGGGCATCACCGAAAGGGGCTTTTCCACCGTCCCCAGCTGCTCCACCAGCGAGATCATATGCCTTGCCCCGGACACGCAGTTCAGTCCCACTGCATCTACCGCCGGATTCTCCTCTGCCTGATGGATCAGGTGCGAGGCCAGCTGTCCGGCTCTGGTAAAGCCGTCGGGCTGAGAGGCAAAGGAGGTGATGATAAACGACTCCGGCTCCCGCTCCCGGATATATTTTGCGATCTCTCCAATGCAGGAAAAGCTGCTGAGCGTCTCAAACAGGAAGCTCTTTGCCCCCAGTGCTAAAAATACGTCCACCGAGAACCGGTATTCCTCCAGCGCCCGCTTGGCGTCGGTCATGGGTACCGGGCCAAGATCCGCAAATACAAATGCGTCCCCTGCTGCATCCACCGCAAGCTTCCAGCCCGCTTCAATGACCTTCCGGCACCGATCTTCTCCCAGCGCCAGCCGGTTTGCACCGAAGGTGTTGGTCTTAATGGCATTGCACCCGGACGCCAGATAGGCGCGATGCACCTCCGTCACCTGCTCCGGCGCTTCCAGATTGGTGGTTTCGCAGCCGTCTGCCGGGCGCTGGTACTTTGTCATAAGATAGCTTCCCATGCCCCCGTCAAAAATCAGCGTATGCTCCTTTAAAAACGTTCTAACATCCATTGACCTTATCCCCTTTGTTATCCCAGCACCTTCCGGGCAATATCCACGCTCTCCTTGGCGTCCTTGGCATAGTAGTCAGCTCCAATCTCCTTGGCGTACTCCGGCGTCAGCACCGCGCCGCCAACCCAGATCTTGCAGTCGTGACCGCTCTCCCGGAGCGCCTTGATGGTTTCCGCCATGCTCACCACCGTGGTGGTCATCAGTGCCGACAGCCCCACCAGCTTTACGTCCTCCCGGATCACCGCTTCCACCACCGTTTCCACCGGTACATCCCGGCCCAGATCAATGACGGTATAGCCGTAGTTCTCCAAAACGACCTTTACAATGTTCTTTCCGATGTCGTGGATATCGCCGTGTACCGTAGCGATTACGATCTTTCCCTTGCTCACCGAGCCTGCGCCCTTTTCGGCAATGCGCTTTTTAATGACCTCAAAGCCCTCGCAGGCCGCGTTCGCCGCGTTGATCAGCTGGGGCAGGAAAATCTCCTGCTTTTCATACCGATCTCCCACCAGATCCAGCGCCGGGATCAGCATGGTATTGACCACATCCAACTCCGTCATGGTTTCCAGCGCCTTGACCGTCAGGGCGGCAGTTTCCTGCTTGAGTCCCCGAGCGATGGCGGTCTCAATGGTCATCTGTCCAGTGGGCTGAGATGCCGCAGGTACGCTGGAGGCTTCTCCTGCAAAGCGCTCAATATAGGCCGCGCTGTCCTTGTCCTGACCGGAGAGTACCCGGAAGGAGGTCACTGCGTCCATGATTGCCTTTTGATTGGGGTTGACAATGGGAAGATCCAGCCCTGCGTACATGGCCTGTGTCAGAAAGCTCACGGTAATATGCTCTCTGGCGGGCAGGCCAAAGGAGATATTGCTGACACCCAATACGGTGTGCAGTCCCATTTCCTTGGTCACATAGCGCACGGCCTCCAGCGTTTCCACCGCCTGCTCCTGCTGCGCCGAAACGGTCAGGGTCAGGCAGTCGATATAGACATCCTCCTTGGGGATCCCAAATTCCAGCGCTGCGTCCAGAATCCGCTGGGCAATCTCGATTCGCGCTGCAGCCGTCTGGGGAATGCCGCCGTGATCCATGGCAAGCCCCACCACCGCAGCGCCGTATTTTTTACACAGGGGCAGGATCTGCTCGAGTACCTCCCGGTTGCCGTTGACCGAGTTTACAATGGGCTTTCCGTTATAGGATCGAAGCCCTGCTTCAATGGCGGCGGGATCAGAGGAATCAATCTGGAGGGGCAGTTCCACCACAGACTGAAGGTTTTTCACTACCTGCACCATCATATCGGCCTCTTGAATCCCCGGAAGCCCCACGTTGACGTCCAGAATTTCTGCGCCCGCGTCCTGCTGCTCCATGCCCCGCTCCAGAATATAGCTCATATCCCGCTCCCGCAGGGCCTGCTGGAATCGCTTCTTTCCGGTGGGGTTGATGCGTTCGCCAATGACCCGGACGCCGTTCAGCTCCGCTACGCAGGTGGGCGAGCATACGCCGTGCCGGCTGGCCTTGGGGCGGGGAGTGGGCATCAGCGGCTCTACCGCCGATTTCAGCGCACGGATAAAGTCCGGCGTGGTGCCGCAGCAGCCGCCCAGGATTGTCACGCCCAGCGCCGCAGCGCCCTTCATTTCCTCTGCGAAGGCCTCCGGCGTAATGGTGTATTCCCCGGTCGCCGGGTCGGGAAGCCCCGCATTGGGCTTTAGGATCAGCGGAAGATCCGTCCACTGGCGCAGCTCCTCCACCATGGGCATCAGTTCCTTGGGGCCAAGGGAGCAGTTAAAGCCCAGCGCGTCTACGCCCAGCCCGGTCAGCGTCAGCGCCATTGCCGGAACCGTAACGCCCACAAAGGTGCGCGCCGTGGCCTCAAAGGTCATGGTCACCCATATCGGCAGCTTCGTATTCTCCTTTGCCGCCAGCACCGCCGCCTTTACCTCGTACAGGTCGCTCATGGTTTCAAAAATCACCAGATCCGCCCCGGCCTGTTCTCCGGCAATGACCATCTCTTGATAGATGTCATAGGCTTCGTCAAAGGACAGTGTTCCCAGCGGCTCCAGCAGCTGCCCGATGGGGCCGACATCCAGTGCCACCCTTACATCCCGATCCCCGGCGGCGATCCGCGCCGCCTGAATGCCCCCGGCAATCAGCTCTGCAGGGGTATAACCCGAAGACGCCACCTTGTGCCGGTTTGCGCCAAAGGTATTGGCGTAGATCACATGGGAGCCCGCCTCCACATATTTTCTCTGAATCTCCGAAACCTTATCCGGGTGAGTGATATTCCAAACCTCCGGCAACTGCCCTACCGGCAGCCCGGCCGCCTGAAGCATGGTTCCCATGCCGCCGTCCAAAATCGTAAAGCTATTGGTTTCCACAGGTACGATTCCCCTTTCGATAGGTGCAATTTTTAAACTGGCTGCAATAGGCACAGCCCCGAAACCGCTTGCTTTGAGGCCGATCCGCCACGCCGACCAGCGCTGTCACGGACTTCTGCGGGATCATCAGCCCGCCGGGGGACAGGGTAACGCCGATCCGCCGGGAAAGATCCAATACCCGGCACAGTTCCGGCTGCTGGGCAAAGGGAAAGTCCCCATAACCGGGGCTGAACCGATCCGTGAGATACCCGCCGACCTGCCCGCCGATGTCCTCGCACAGGTTGTCCAGTACGTTTTCAATGGCACTGCTGCCGCAGCAGTCCAGAATCACCGCATCGGTCATATTCCGGATCTGCGCCCGCCGAAGCAGTGCCTCCACCTCAGTTCCCAGCGTTGCCCCCAGCAGGATTACCTGTCTGGATTCCTGAAGCAGCGCACGGATGTCCTTCCCTTGAGGGACAAAATCCGTTCCCTTCAGCGTACCGTCCGGGCGTATATCAAACTGTCGCCAAACTGCCCGGGGACGTGCTGCTTTCATCATCACGTCCATACACCGGTGGATCTCCTCTGTAATGTCCGCGGGAATTTCGCCGCCCTTATAGCCCAGATACAAAAGAACCTCGTTTTCTTCTATAGCAGTCAGTCTTGGTTCCATGGCGCAGCCTCCTCCCGTTTTTGATATCATTATACTAGGAATTTCTGAAATTGCAATTCTTATCTCGTTTTCCTATTGACGCGGTATGTTT
Organism: uncultured Eubacteriales bacterium; assembly: GCA_905202605.1. GTDB lineage: Bacteria > Bacillota > Clostridia > Oscillospirales > Oscillospiraceae > HGM13006. The sequence continues at coordinate 457 of CAJKSU010000021.1, read as the reverse complement.
TGCATGTTATCATAAGCCTACAAATCCAGTAGGAAATGAGGGATGCCCAATGAAATATTACCGTTTTGTCGTCTCCCTGCCACGATGTTGCCGCTGACCTTTTTGTCCGCGTTTCCATCCGCATAACATGAATACTATACTGACGGCATTCTGGTGGGCATTTCCTCCGGCGCCGCCCTGTGGGCAGCCACTCAGGTCGCCGCCCGTCCCGAAAACAAGGGCAAGCGGATCGTTGTGATCTTCCCGGACACCGGCGAACGCTACCTCTCCACCGCTCTGTTTGCAGAAGAATAAGTAAGTTTGATCGCACCGGCTTCCCCGATTTTGCGGGAAGCCGGTGCGTTTGCGTTCTCTGACTGGGCGGAGCATTGCATTTTATGCAAACTCACAATAACGTATCGATATTTTATATCTTTTATACAAGCGGGATTTCGTATAATAAGCTATAATAATAATT
>CAJKSU010000020.1 GCA_905202605.1 uncultured Eubacteriales bacterium | reverse complement strand
AAGTGCCTATCTCACCTCCCAGCGCACTGCGCCCGTAAAGGGCTCCGCCCGGATGGGCGATCTGGTGCGCCGTCCCCAGCTGAGCTATTTGGGGCTTGCGCCCTTTGATCCCCAGCGTCCCCCACTTCCTCCGGAAATTCAGGAGGAAGTGGAAATTCAGGTGAAATACGCCGGGTACATCAAGCGTCAGCTCAAGCAGGTGGAGCAGTTCCAGAAGGAGGAAGCGCACCTGCTCCCGGAGGACACCGACTATAACGCCATCACAGGACTTCGACTGGAAGCACGGCAAAAGCTCAGTAAGATCCGCCCGCTGAACATCGGGCAGGCTTCCCGAATCTCCGGCGTCAGCCCCGCAGATATCGCCGTGCTGATGGTGTATCTGGAAATGCGGAAAAAGCCGCAATAATTCACCCATTCAGGAGGAATTCCTTTGTTTTATGACACACACGCCCACTATGACGACGAAGCCTTCGACAAAGACCGCGACGTACTTCTGCCGGAGCTTTACCGCCAGGGCATTACCCTGATCAACGATATCGGCTGCGATATTCCGTCCTCGCAGAAGGCCATTTCCATTGCGGAACAGTATCCTTTTGTCTATGCCGTGGTGGGCGCATGGCCCGGAAACACCGGGGACATGACCGAGGCTGATCTCGAAACCTACGGTCAGCTGGCCCAGCATTCCAAGGTGGTTGCCATTGGGGAAATTGGTCTGGATTATCACTATGACGATGTTCCCCACGGTATCCAGAAGCACTGGTTTGACCGCCAGATGGCGCTGGCAGACCGGCTGGGAAAACCCGTGGTGATCCACGAGCGGGAAGCCCACGGGGACGGTCTGGAAATCGTCCGCAAATGGGCGGATAAGGTTCCCGGCGTATTCCACTGCTTTTCCGGCAGCGCCGAAATGGCGCAGGAGCTGGTGCGGCTGGGTTGGTATGTGAGCTTTACCGGCGTGGTCACCTTTAAAAATGCCCGCCGGGCTTTGGAGGCCATTGCCGCCGTTCCCATGGAGCGGATTATGATTGAAACCGACTGCCCCTACCTCGCCCCGGTCCCCTACCGCGGCAAGCGGAACCATTCCGGCTATGTGCCGAAGGTGGCAGAGAAAATTGCGGAAATCAAGGGGCTTTCCACCGAAGAGGTAGCCGCCATTACCACGGAAAACGGAAAACGCTTTTTCCGGATTCCCACAGAAAAAGGAGAATAACCATGACAAAACTGGATCTTGCAAAGATGATCGACCACACCCTGTTAAAGCCCAACGCCACCGCCCAGCAGATCAAAACGCTCTGTGACGAGGCCAAGGAATATCACTTCTGTTCCGTCTGTGTCAACTCCGGACGCGCCGTGCTGGCAAAGGAATGCCTTTCCGGCTCCGATGTAAAGCTCTGCGTGGTGGTCGGCTTCCCGCTGGGCTGCACCGTGGTAAAGGCTGCGGAGGCAGGCGCTATGACCGCACTGGGCGCAGATGAGATCGACATGGTGCTGGATGTGGGCGCTGCCAAAGACGGGAATTGGGACGCTGTAGAGGCCGATATCAAGGCCGTTCGCACCGCCTGCCCCGGCAAGGTATTGAAGGTCATTCTGGAAACCTGCCTGCTCACCGAGGATGAGATTGTAAAGGCCTGTCAGGCATCTAAAAACGCCGGAGCCGACTTTGTAAAGACCTCCACCGGCTTCTCCTCAGGCGGCGCAAAGGCCAAGGATGTGGCACTGATGAAAAAGTCCGCAGGCGGCCTGAAGGTCAAGGCCAGCGGCGGCATCCACAGCTATGAAGAGGCCATGGAGATGATCGAAGCAGGAGCCGACCGGATCGGCGCCAGCGCCGGTATCGCCATCGTCAGCGGACTGGAGGACTGACCATGAAGCCTGTAAAAGCCGTCATTCTTGCCGCCGGAAAGGGCACCCGGCTCCAGTCCGAGGCCTGCAACCTGCCAAAGGTTATGCGGATTGCCGACGGTCAGCCGTTGCTCCACTATGTTCTCTCTGCGCTGGATTTTCTCCCCAAGGGGAACACGATCATTGTTGCAGGCTATCTCCGTGAAAAGGTGATGGAGGCTTTCCCCGACTATCCCTATGCCGTACAGGATCCGCAACGCGGCACCGGTCACGCAGTCCAGTGCGCTCAGGAATATCTCCGGGACTTTGACGGCACCGTACTGGTCTGCTGCGGCGACATGCCCCTGATCCGGAAGGAAACCTATCAGGCGCTGCTGGAAACGCATGAGAAAAGCGGCTGTCCCTGCACCTTCCTCACCGGCACCAGCAATCAGGAGCTGCCCTACGGGCGCATTCTCCGGGATGAAAGCGGAAATTTCCTTCGGGTGGTAGAGGACAAGGACTGCACCCCGGAGCAGAAGAATATCCGGGAGCTGAATGCGGGCGTTTACGCCTTTGACTGCAAGACGCTGCTGCGGCATCTCGGTCAGCTCAAGGACGACAATGCACAGGGCGAATACTACCTCACCGATGTACCGGAGCTGATCCGCCGGAACGGCGGCGCCATTGGCCTCTGCTGTGTCGATCTGGGCATGCAGATCATCGGCGTCAACACCCCCCAGCAGCTTCAGGAGGTTGAGGATTATCTCCGGGCGCAAAAATAAACTGCATTGGCTGAACCGCAGAACTGGTTCAATCGATTTTGCGCAGACCAGAATTTCTGACATTTTTCCTTGTGCTTTTGGGGAATGCGTATTATAATGTTTTATACTGTTTATTTGGCAAACAGTAAGGACTAAGCGGCACATGCCGAATATGGAGGCGGAAGCATGGAACTGTTAGAAAGACGGATTATGCAGGATGGCGAGGTTTATCCCGGCAATATTTTGAAGGTGAGCAGCTTTTTGAACCATCAGATGGACATTGACCTGTTGGAGAAAATGGGAGAGGAATGGGCTCGGCTGTTCGCCGGAGAAGGTGTCAACAAGATTCTCACCATTGAGGCATCGGGCATCGGCATTGCCTGCATCGCTGCGCAGAGCTTCCACTGTCCTGTCGTATTTGCAAAGAAGTCCAAGTCCCTGAATCTGGGCAAGGATGTTTTTACCGCAAAGGTGGAATCCTTCACCCACAAGACCATCAGCGATGTAGTGGTAGACCGCCGGTATCTCGGCCCCAACGACCGGGTGCTGATCATCGATGACTTTCTTGCCAATGGAAAAGCGCTGGAAGGTTTGATGGACATTCTGAATCAAGCCGGCGCCTATCTGGCAGGGGTTGGAATTGCCATTGAAAAGGGCTTTCAGGGTGCCGGTGACCGCTTCCGCCAGAAGGGCATCCATCTGGAGTCTCTCGCCATTGTGGACAGCATGAACGGCGAAACAGGGGAAATCGGCTTCCGCCATATTTAACCTCATTGCATGCAAAACCGCTGCGATCTGAATGCTCAGACCACAGCGGTTCTTCTATTCAATTACTTTTTCCGGAACACCAGCAGCTTGCTTGCCACGTAGTTAAGGATCACCACGATCACATTGACCAGCAGCTTCATGAGCATCCCCGGCAGACCCAGCATCTCCACCGTGATATGCATCACCGCAAGCTCCACAACACCGGATCCAAGGCGGCACCCGAAAAAGCTCCCCGCCTCCGGCAGCAGCACCTTGGGTGACCAGTCGTGACTGCAGAACACGAATGGCTTATTGGTCAAGAACGCCGTCAGCACCGCCAGCACCCATGCAATCACAGTTGACAGGTCGCTGCTGAGGCCGCAGACATGATAGCCTACATAGTACACAGCCATATTCACCACAGTGGTTACCACGCCAAAAAACAGATAGCTGAGAATGCTCCAGTATTTCTTTACCAGCAGGATGATTTGTTCCATTGCTTCTCCTTTACTGTTCCACCATCAGCTTCCGCTTTTTCCACAGACCGCTGAGGTAGTAGAAATCACCGATGATCACACTGACAAAGCCGGCCAGAGCATGCCCCCAGAAATACCCCCAAACGCCCATGCCGCAGGGACCTGCCAGCAGAATGCAGAGTCCAATCCGGACAATCACGCCGTCCAGCATTGCCGTAATCAGGCTCAAGCTGCCATTTCCAATGCCGTTGATCAGCGCAATTCCAGAGGTCATAGCTGCAAACCCAAAGAACAATACGACCACAGTCACCATATAGCGTCCGGCATTTGCGATTACATCAGCATCAGCAGTAAACAGTCGGAAAATCGCCTCTGGAAATGCCAGACATACCACTGCAACTACTGCAAAGAATACCATGCAGTACAGATTTCCAAACCAGAATACCTGCCGTACGCGGTCGTGTTTTCCAGCACCGAGATTTTGGCCAAACATGGTGGCACTAGCGGTGGAAATGGAGTTTGTGATAATGAACATCACGGAGCACAGCTTGCTTCCAATACCAAAAACCGATGCATAAACCAGGCCATAGGTGTTGATCCCGGCACTGACATACAGCATGGAAATATTGATAGCGGAGGTCTGTACTGTCAGGGGAAGTCCCAGATAGGATAGGGCCTTAAAAGTCTTGCCATCGATCGCAAAACTACGAAGCTTAAAATCAAAACCGAAACTCTCTCTCCGAATGTATAGATAAATCACAGAGATCACAAAGGATGCGGCTTGAGAAATGACCGTTGCCAACGCTGCGCCGCCGCTCTCCATCCCCATGGCACCGACAAAAAGCAGATCTAAAAAAACGTTGATAATTGCAGCAATGGCAATGAACAGAAACGGCCGGGTGGAGTCTCCCATGCCGCGCAGCACCGCCGACACGGTATTATAGCCGTAGACAAAGAACATTCCTGCGCTGCAAACCACCACATAATCCACCGCCTGTTCCATGGCCTCGGCGGGGGTATTTAAGAGCCTAAGTAGTGGGCGATGCACCGCGATCCCCAGCACCGTAAACAGAATCGAGAACAGCGCAACGGCGGTAAACAGCGTGCCGATGGTTCGGTGGATGCCCTCATGATCCCGGGTGCCTACCAGCTGGGAGATAAGAATCTGACCGCCAGAGGCATAGCCGATGGCAAGACAGCAGAGCAGCCACGTAATCTGACCACCCAGAGACACTGCGGTCAATCCTGCACTTCCTACAAACTGCCCCACAACAACCATATCTACCAGATTATACACCGTCTGTAGGGCATTGGACAGCATAAACGGAAACGAAAACCGCAGCAGTTCCTTTCCGACACTGCCTGTGGTCAGGTCATTAATCATTGTTTTCTCCAATGTGACATACTCCTTTGCAATTAGTTCGATATCATATTATTCAGCATGCACATTGATTATATCACAGGAGAAAAAGTGCCGCAAGCCAAGGTTTCCGCAGGATATTCCGCTGTTTTTGTGGAAGATCACATACTTATTTTGTAATCGTCTCCCGTTTCTCCCATCGTCCTGTGAGATAGTAGATTCCCATGGCGATGGTGGTCACGAATCCGGCCAGACCGTTGCCCAGCCAGAAGCCCGTAAGCCCCATAACGTGACCCAAAACCATACTCAGGCCGATTCTTGCTACCACGCCGTCCAGCAGGCCGACCACCAGATTAAAGCTGGCATAGCCCACACCCTGCACCAGCGCAAAGGGGGCATCCATGCTGCACAGCGCCAGCAGCCAAATCACCGCATACCGGAGATAGGTAGGCGCCAGCTCCAGCACCTGCTCATCGGTGGTGAACAGCCCGAAAATCTGCCGGGGGAACAGCAGATAGCAGGCGGAGAGAATCACCCACCAGACCATGCAGATCGCCATGCAGGCCCGAAACGCATGCTTCACCCGATCCATCTTTCTGGCTCCGAAGCTCTGGGCAATCATCGTTGCCGCAGCGGTGGAAATGGCGCCGGTGATGATATTTGCCACCATGTTGAGCTTTCCGCCCACGGAATCCACCGCAGAGGCCGTCACAGCAAACGCATTCACCTGTGCATTGACAAATGTAATAGAAATGGTAATCAAAAACTGCTGCACAACCGAGGGAATACCCAGCCGGCACAGCGCTCCCAGCTGCTCCCGGTCAACGGCAAAGCTGCGCAGGCGAAAATCGAACTGCATGGCCTCCTTATGTCGGTAGAGGAACACCGCCGCGCAGAAGAACGCCACCCCCTGAGCAATCACCGTTGCCGCCGCAGCGCCGGATGCGTCCCAGTGAAGGCCGCCCACAAAAATCAGATCCAGCACCACATTCACCAGCGACGCCACAGCAATGAACACCATGGGCAGTTTACTCTCGCCCATGCCCCGGAGCACGGCACACAGGGCGTTATAGCCGTAGATGAAAATCATGCCGCAGCTGCAAATCACCAGATAGCCCACCGCTTCATCCCAAGCGGCCTCGGGCGTGTTCATCAGCCCCAGGATGCCCTGATGGAACACAATGCCGATGGCACCCACGATCACCGCCAGCAGCAGCTCCGTGGTCAGCAGCGTACCAATAGTCTTGGAAATCTTCTTGCTTTTCATGCCCACCTGCTGGGAGATGACCACCTGCGCTCCATTAGAAAAGCCCATGCCCACCGCCAGAAATAGGTTGGTGAGCTGGCCACCGATGCCCACTGCCGACAGTCCCGCAGGCCCGTCGAACTGGCCTACCACGATCATATCCACCATACTGTAAACGGCCTGAAGCAGGTTGGCCAGGATCATCGGAATAGCAAACCGGATGAGCCCCTTCAACACCGGCCCCTGCGACATATCGTTTACAAGCGTTTTCTCTACACTCATTGCTTTTTCTCCGAATTCTAAGTATTTCTATCTATTCAACCACAACGACAGTCCAAATGTCAAGTATTCAAACAAAAAAATCAAGGCAACCCGGCACGCATTTGTGTCGGGCTGCCTTAAAAGTAAAACCGCCGCTGGATTTTGTCCAGCGGCGGCAGAATGCAAATTAAAGAGCCTTCTTTGCGGTCTCAACCAGAGCTGCAAATGCGGTAGCATCGTTGATTGCCAGCTCGGAGAGCATCTTCCGGTTCATGGTGATGCCAGCCTTTTTGAGGCCGTTCATGAAGCGGGAGTAGTTGATATCATAGGGGGCAACAGCCGCGGAGATACGGGTGATCCACAGCTTACGGAAATCTCTCTTCTTCGCGCGACGGTCACGGAACGCATAGTTGCCGGACTTCATGACGGCTTCTTTCGCCATCTTGAAATGCTTGGATTTGCTGCCCCAGTAGCCCTTTGCGATCTTGAGGGTCTTGTTGCGTCTCTTGCGCGTCATCATTGCGCCTTTTACTCTAGCCATTTATGTTATCCTCCTTAGAAGTGTAGCAAGCGTTGATTATTTGTAGGGAATCAGCTCTTTGATAGCCTTAACGTTGGTCTTGTCGGCATAACCGCCCTGACGCAGACGGCGGGTACGCTTGGTTTCCTTCTTGGTGAGGATATGGCTCTTGAATGCGCAGGCCTTCTTCACCTTGCCGTTCTTGGTCATCTTGAATCTTTTCTTTGCACCGGAGTGCGTCTTAATCTTGTTCGCCATAATGGTGTAACTCCTTCCGTATTATAAAAAAGGGATTTACTTATTTGTCTTGGGTCCAAGGAACATGGACATATGACGTCCATCCAGCTTGGGGGCGCGCTCGATATTGGCGGTTTCAGCACACATCTCGCCAAACTGTGCCAGCAGCGTCTTGCCGATATCGGTATGCGCCATCTCACGACCACGGAACCGAACCGTCACCTTGACTCGATTGCCATCCTTCAAGAACTTCAGTGCGCTCTTGACCTTAACATTAAAGTCGTTGGTGTCAATACCGGGAGACATGCGAACTTCCTTGATCTCGGTCACATGCTGGTTCTTCTTGGCCTCTTTTTCCTTTTTGGTCTGCTCAAAGCGGAACTTGCCGTAGTCCATGATCTTGCACACCGGCGGGGTGGCGTTGGGAGAGATCTTTACCAGATCCAGCCCCTGATCGTAGGCTCTTGCCAGAGCGTCCCGCGGGGACATAATACCAAGCTGTTCACCAGTGGTGTCGATCACACGGATTTCCTTGTCTCTGATATCCTCATTAAGCTGATGGTCTAGTTTGCTGATATGAAACACCTCCAACAAAAAACGCGGATGCTGCAAAGCACCCGCACGAAGCTCAAGACCACATTCTGTGGCATTTCGCTATCAACCGCGTCGCTTTGGCTGGCGGTGAGGTGCGGTGCTGCCGCTCCTACTTCCTTTTAACTTGGACATTTTAGCACATCTATGCTCCGATGTCAAGGGTTTTCCGGAATTTTATAATCGCTCTGCGGAAGAATCCGCAGAGCGATCTGTTCAAAGCCTGAGTTCGTTATCGGCAGTCAGGCCGTCCTTTTCCAGCATACTCTCCATGACCTTGAGGTCCGCCGAAATATCCAGCGCATCATCCTCAAACAGCTTGTCCAGCTGAGCTTCATAGCCATCTACAATTTTATCCATCATACCTTCAATCTTCTGCTTCGTCTCCCGGATATTTTCGCCGTCCACATCCTGCTCCTCCAGCTTTGCATAATTCTCCAGAATTTTCAGCGTTTGAGGCAAATAGTAGTTCATGAAGCTTTTCAGCTCTCCGGCCTTTTCGGGTCTCGCTTCCAGAAGCCGGAAAATCTTTGCAGTCAATTCCTCGATGCGGTCAATCTTTCGGCTCAGCTCCGGGTTGTCAATGTCATCGTTGATCTGACGGATATGCTTGAGCGTGCTGTCCGCAACGCTTTCCGCCTGCTCGTTAGATGTATTCTGCGGCGCCGGTTCCGGCTCCTCGGAAATTCCGCCCTCCTTCAGCACCAGTACATTCCGCGCCACGTCAATATAGCCGCTGTCAAAGTAATCCCGCTCCAGCATTTCCTCCAGCTCCTGAGCGGTCTTCTTTTCGGAATTACCCATGGCCTTTGCCAACGCCGAAATAGAAATCTCGTCCTTCCGCCCGATCATGGTCAAATACTTCCGGAATTTTTTCATCTTCCGCGTCCGACTTCCCGCCATGCCCAACAGCGCAAGGCCGGCAAGGCACAGTGCCAGCAGCGGCAGCGTCTGCCGCAGCAGATACCCAAGGTCAAAGAAATAGGTCACCTCATCAATCAGCTGCATCACAAAGGCAAAGCCGAATACGCCGCCCAAAATGCCGCCCAGAACACGAAGCAGCCGGATATTTCCGAACCCGTGAGCCTTCGCTTCCATGCGCTGTTGATTCCGGTCCTTTTTCCCCGGCTTTGCGGTCTGCGCGCTCTGGTAGGACTGCGAAGGCTGCGCAGTCTGGCGCTTTGAATTCTGCTGCACCTGCTGGTAGCCAGTTTTGGCCTGCGCTGCGGCCTTCTTTGCGGCATTGGCAGCCCGGTCAATTTCCCGCTGCACCTGCTTATCCCCCGGCCACTTGCCTGAAATTTCCAAAAACAACAATACAAGTCCAATGGGCCAGAACATCATAAAGCCCAGCACAATAAAAAGCCAGTGCCAGCCCTTATCATTATTGCTTTTCCTCCGTCTACTATCCTTCTGAATGTTAATATTATAGTGATTATCCGTCGAATGAAACTGATAGCTTTTTCGGTAGGCTCCGTCCACCCGATCCTCAGAATCGTTCCCGCTCTGCTCCTCCGGGGGAATATAGTGTACGTTTCCCTCTTGATCAAATTCCCATCTTCCACCCTTGGAATCGCTCATGCAACTCTCATCCTTCCAATTCTCTCTCTAAAATATCCGCAATCCGCTCCGACGCATGCCCGTCACCATAGGGATTGGATGCCTCCGACATTGCGGTATAAGTCTGTTCGTCCTCCAGCAGCAGACAGAAGCTACGGTAAATATTCTCCTCATCTGTTCCCACCAGCTTCAGCGTACCGGCGGCAATTCCCTCCGGGCGCTCGGTGGTATCCCGCATGACCAGCACCGGCTTTCCAAGGGACGGCGCTTCTTCCTGCACACCGCCGGAATCCGTCAGAATCAGGAAGCAGCGTGCCATAAAATTGTGAAAATCCAACACATCCAGCGGCTCAATCAAGTGAATTCGTTCATCGCCGCCCAGCTCCTGCTCTGCGATCTCCCGCACTACAGGATTCATATGAATGGGATAGATCACCTTGATATCCGGATGCTCGTCGCACACCCGGCGAATCGCCCGGAACATATGCACCATGGGCTGCCCCAGATTCTCCCGCCGGTGCGCTGTAATCAGGATCAGCCGGCTTCCCGCAGCCCATTCCAGCTCCGGATGGGAATAGTCCTCCCGCACTGTAGTGCGCAGGGCGTCAATGCCGGTGTTGCCGGTGACATAGATCTTGCTGTCATCCCGCTGCTCCCGCAGCAGATTCTGCCGCGCCATTTCCGTGGGTGCGAAATTGAACTGGCTGATAATGCTGACTGCCTGCCGGTTGAACTCCTCCGGATAGGGGCTATAGAGGTTATAGGTGCGCAGTCCGGCCTCCACATGTCCCACAGGGATCTGCATATAAAAGCAGGCCAGCGCCGTCACAAAGGTGGTGGACGTATCGCCGTGTACCAGTACCACGTCCGGCTTGACCTCCTCCAGCACCGTGCGGATGGACGAGAGGATCTCCGTGGTCACATCGAACAGTGTCTGCCGCTGCTTCATGATTGACAGATCGAATTCCGGCTTTACGTCAAAGGTATCCAGAACCATATCCAGCATTTGCCGATGCTGGCCGCTGACGCATACCACGGTTCTCAGATTATCCCGCTTTTTCAGTTCTTTGACCAGCGGACACATCTTAATCGCTTCCGGTCTGGTTCCAAACACCAGCATGACCGTTTTCACAGAAATCCCTCTTTTCTTTGTCGCATTCGTATTCATTCTACCCTGATTTTCCCGTTCCGTCAACATAATTCAGGTCACAGTCAAAAGTTTGCCCGCAATCTGCGCACAAAATGCCTCACTGCTTTTTGCGGAACACAGGGAGCGTCATCCGTTCCTGACGTTTTTCCCGCAGCTTCTGAATCAAAAGCTCCGTTTTTTCAAAAATCATCAGCACCGTCCGCATGATCTGGAAGGACAGCATCATAAACACCGCCAGAACCAGTCCCGTTTTCAATGTGGGTGCCGTAAATCCAAAGATCGGCGACAGCACCGTAAAGCAGACCAGTTCCGCCAGCGCCATCGCGGCGATCAGGACGCCTCGCTTCCAGTCGATCGGCTGAGACACCTGATACAGCACCCGCAGGCCGACGATCGCAAGCACCACCGCGCTCATGGTATAGAGCTGCTCCGTGGGGAAATGGAACACCGCCACAAACGCCTCGATCAGCAAGATCAAGATCACATTGGTCAGGCCGCCCGGCAATGCCTTTAAGAACACATTGGTAATAAATTTTCCCTTAACCCGCTCATGGTTCGGCTCCAGCGCCAGAAAGAACGCCGGTGCGCCGATGGTCAGACCGCTGATGACGGAAAGATGCAGCGGCACCAGCGGATACGGCATATCCACAAACAGTGAAATGACCGAAATCAGGAATGAGAAAATATTCTTTACAAAGAACAGCGATGCAGCCCGCTGAATGTTGTTAATGACGCGGCGTCCCTCGTCTACTACCTGAGGCATGGTGGAAAAATCGGAATCCAGCAGCACCAGCTGCGCCACCTGACATGCCGCATCTGCACCGGAGGCCATGGCAATTCCGCAGTCCGCATCCTTGAGTGCCAGCACGTCGTTGACGCCGTCGCCGGTCATGGCAACGGTATGCCCCGCCTTCTGCATGGCCTTTACCAGCTTCCGCTTCTGCTCCGGAGTAACGCGTCCGAATACCGCGTAATGCTCTGCCGCCTCATCAATTTCTTCATCCGTCTGTAAGGTCGAAGCATCCACATACAGATCTGCATCGGAAATGCCCGCCTGCCGCGCCACCTCCGAAACAGTCACCGGATTATCTCCTGAAATAACCCGAATGGAAACGCCCTGCTGGGTAAAATATCGGAATGTCTCCGGTGCTTCCGGACGAATGCGGTTGGTCAGTGGAATTAGCGCCAGCGGTGTCACCGCCCCCACCACCAGATTTCCCGGTTCCGGCACCCCGTCATAATAGGCCAGCAGCAACACCCGGTAGCCCCGGCTGCTCCAACTCTCCACCGCTTCACCAACCTCGTCATAACGGGCGCTCATAATGAATTCCGGTGCGCCCACCAGAAAGCTGCCTTGCTCCTCAAATACTACGCCGGTCCATTTTGTCGCCGAGGAGAACGGGATGATCTTCTTCGCCGTCCACTTCGGCTCCTTACAGAACTTATCCGCCATGGCACGTCCGGTGTCATTATCCGCCTTTGCGGCGCCATAAATTTCCGACAGAATATCCGTAACCCGATGATACTCCACATCCCCCAGCGGGACTGGATCCCCCGGCTCCATAACATTTTCCGTGATCGTGCCGGTTTTATCCACGCAGAGTACATCTACACGCGCCAGATTCTCAATGCAGTTCATATCCTGCGTCAGCACATGCTTCTGAGCCAGCCGAATCACGCTGACCGCCAGCGCCACACTGGTGAGGAGATACAGCCCCTCCGGGATCATGCCGATCAGCGCCGCAACCGTTGCCTTGACCGAGGCCTGCAGTCCCAGTTCCAGCACTTTGAACTGTTTGATAAACAGGACGATGCCCAGCGGAATCATGGCAATGCCGATGACCCGAATAACCCTATCCAAAGATGCCATCATTTCAGAGGCACCGACCTTGATATCCTTCTTGGCCTCTATGGTCAGCTTAGAGGCATAGGAGTCTGCCCCCACCTGCGTTAGCTGTGCCTTGCACCGCCCGGACACCACAAAGCTGCCGGATAAAAGTACATCGCCAGTCCGCTTGACGATAGCGTCCTCCTCGCCGGTAATCAGAGATTCATTCACCTGCACCTGTCCCACGCGGACCACCGCATCGGCACAGATCTGATCTCCGGCGGCAAACTCCACAATATCATCCCGCACCAGCTGATCCGATTCCACCATAACCCGCTTCCCACTGCGGATTGCCGGCACCTTGCGTGCCGTCATCAGCGTCAGCTGGTCAATGGTGCGCTTGGAGCGGATCTCCTGAAAAATGCCGATGGCGGTATTGGTGATGGCGATGCCCAGAAAAAGCATATCTCCAAAAGCGCCCACCACTGCAAGGCATGCTGCCAGAATGATAAAAATCAGGTTGAAATAGGTCAGGCAGTTGTCCTGAATAATTTGCTTTTCCGACTTGGTGGGTGATTCCACCTGCACATTCCGAAGCCCCGCCTGTACCCGCAGTCGGACGCTTCCTTCGTCCAGCCCCTCAGTATGCGGCGGATTGTACACCGGAATGGTCTGTGCTTTCCTTGTAACCTCCGGCGCTGCCGGTGCTTTCTTTCCCATAGGGATACGTTCCTTTCTGTTGCCTGCGCCCCGATCCGGGTCATAGTGCCGATTATGAACGTAGACGCCGCGTTGCGGCGTCTACCATGTGAATCAAGTGGAAAAATAGCTAAAATGCATATAGTCCTTTTTCGTGCGCCAGTTGCCGCCCCAGCCAAAGCCATATTTCCGGAATGCATTCACCACGTCGCCGTCCGCCAGAATCGAATAGGGATCCTCACCGGGCTTCCAATAGGATCCAGTGGTTGGCGTGCCGTCCAGCGTGCATTCATAGTTCTCAATGGGGTTGATATCCACGGCCAAACCCGGCATATGCTCCGAGCCGGGCTCCCAGCGGTAGCAGCCGATGGCCTTAATGGGGAACTGCTCACTGCCGTTATAGATTTCCTCAAAAATGGCAGTATAGGTATCCGCCATGTTCTCATGCACCTGAAGCGTTAAGTACTTGGTGGTCTTTGTGGTTCTGCTGCTGTCAGTAAAATCCCAGACACGAATCGTAATGGTCACCATATGGCTGGCAGCCTCCTGCGCTGTCTGGTAATAGCGCCTTGGGTTGGGAACCTCCTCCCCAAATACACGAATGCACTTTTCCGCATAGGTTTCGCCGTCATAGGCCGTGTCAGCACGGCGGGTACAGGTAATACTCCAGCTTTCATACAGCCCATTCCATGTATAGGCGTAAATCTCCGCCGTACCCTCGCCCACTGCCGTGACCTTGCCGGAAAGCCCCACCGTCGCCACTGCGGGATTGGACGAAACCCATGTCACCGTCTGATTGGTGGCCTCTGCCGGAGACACCGCCGCCTCCAGATACGTCCATTCACCGACGCCGAGAGAATCGGTATCTCCGGTAATTTGAATACCATTCGGGTCAGTCAGTTCTCGATTGTCCCATGGCTGCATGCTGCTCACAAGGCGCTGAAACACCACGGCGCATTCCGCTCTGGTGGCGCTGCTGTTGGGGTCAAATATGTAGCCGCCGTCCCGAATCCGACCATTGAGCAGGCCGGTCATCCGCATGGTTTCCACTGCCTCCGCAGCATAACCAGACACCGAATCAGCGTCCAGAAAGGAATCTGCCACGTTATTGTTCACGCTCCGCAGCTCATAATTATAAATAGAGGCAAAGCGCACCAGAAAGACCGCCATCTGCTGACGGGTTACCGGCGTATCGGGAGAAAACCTTCCGTCCGAAGTTCCCTTTGCGATGCCATAGCGCACCGCCCAATTGACATAAGGGGCATAGTAAGCGCCTGCCGAAACATCGGTAAACAGCTGCTCCAGATAGATATCCTGATACTCCTGCGGCTCCACCCCAGCCATGCGCCCAAGAACGGTGACAAACATTCCGCGGGTCATGGTGCCGTTGGGGTGAAAGGTAGTATCTGTGGTTCCCTGAAATATATTCTCATCCAGCGCCCAGAGGATCGACTGCTCCGCCCAATGCCCCCGAATATCCGTAATGGCGGAGGAATCCACCGCCATTACGCCCGGAATCATGGTCAGCAGCAGCACCACCGTAAGAAATAGCGCAGTAATCCGCTTTCGCATGTAACGCCTCCATACAATGTTGCAACAAATATACAGTACCCGATTATTATACCATAGCGCCGCCTGTTTGAACAGTAACTATTTGTTAAGATTTTGAGAATTTCCCCCTAAGAAATTGGTAGAATTTCAGGCTTTGTTCTCCGCAGGCATACAGAATGGCAGGGCCTGCAATCGCAGACCCTGCCAGTAATTCTATGCGGTACTCTGAGCGATATTCCGGCTCAGGCCTTGGACGCCATATAGGTGTCGTATGCCTCCTGATAGATATCGATGCAGTCCTGAATTCCCATGGAAGTAAGATCCTGCTGGAACGCATCCCACTGGGTCTCGATATCCATCTCACCGGTAATAAACTTGCCAATCCGTTCCTCTGCCATGGTGTTAATGTCATTGAACTTGGAGCTGTATGCCTCGTTCTGCTCGGTGTTCAGCGTCAGTGCTGCGGGCAGAGTGTAAAGGTCATCCACACAGGAAGCCCATGTGTCAAAGGCCTCAAGGACATTATCGCCATAGGTGAAGAAGGACTTATCGAAGTCCTGAAGAGAGGGAACGCCGGACAGGGTGTATCCGGTCATCATAAACTGGAAGTTGCCGCCGTTGACGACGAAATCGGTGAACTGGGGAGTGCCGTTTTCGTCGTACTCAAAGCCCTCGCCCTCAATGCCGTAGTTGCACAGGAGCTGGCCTTCCTCCGTCCAGAAGTAATCCAGCCACTGGCATGCCAGCTTTACATCCTCGCAGTTGGTAGAAATGCTCATTGCGCCGTTGCCGCCTGCGTTACCGCCGGTCATAGTTGTAAAGTGTGTAGTTTTTTCGGGGTTATACTCTGGAGAATAGGGATCGGTAATACCCTCAATGGAGAATTCCGGTTCAGAAACCTGTGCCTGCGTCTCGTACTGGGTGATAAAGTTGCCCTGAGAGAACCAGATACCGGAATCACCGGAGAGAATCAGTCCATCCGTGTTGTTCTGGGAGCCGTCAGAGGATGCGGTGATAAAGTCCCGGGACAGCAGGCCCTCGTCATACCACTTATGCATCATGGTGAGGTATGCACGATAGCTGTCGTCCTGATAGCCGTTCTTAATCACGCCGTCCACCTGATACATATTCACTGCGCTGGAGCTGCCCATTGCCGCTTCCGCAGCGCCTGCAGTGCCGTAGCCTGCAATCAGGTTGGTCATCTGGGTCACACCGGAGAGCAGCAGTGCGTTGGTACAGCCGTAATTCTCCTTAAAAGCAAGGAGGGTGTTCTCCCAGTCATCATAGGTTTCCGGCATAGGAAGATTCAATGCATCCAGCCAGTCCTTGCGGATCTGTGCGCCGCTGGTGGGCTTGAAGTCGTCGGAAATCGAGGTGATCTCCGCCAGCTGTCCCTCGGCATTATAGGCCTTTTCCTTATAAGCGGCGTACTTGGGGTCGTTGAGGATGGTCATGTAGTTGCCCATGTACTCCTCGGCAGGTGCTGCCATGTCGATGATAATCTCTTCCTCAATGGCGCCGGCGGTGGATCCATAGTAGGAGCCAACGCCTCCCATGATATCCTTCATATCGTTGGCCGCACACAGCAGAGAGAACTGCTCGGATGCGTTCATCATGGAAACCTCGGTGAACTCAATGTGGACCCCGGTGGCCTCCTCCGCCGCATTGAATACAGAGCAGTCCTGATAGGAATCAATGCCCACCATGCTCAAAAAGCCGGGGAACTCGCACCACATGGTCAGCGTCTTGGTGCCGGGGTCGCACAGGGGATAGCTGGCCCATTCGCCGGTGTAAACATAGTCCTCATCGGCCTCTATGGTCGAAGCCTCCTCCTGATCGGATACGGACTCCTGAGCCGGTGCTGCGGACTGCTCCTCGGTCACAGGAGCTTCCGCCCGAGCGGATGCGGGCTTTTCCGCCTCAGCGTTTTTCGTGCTCTGGCTGGTGTCATTGCCGCAGCCCGCCAGTAGTCCCAGCAGCATTCCCGCCGCCATGAGCATTGCAAGGATCTTCCTTTTCATTTGGTTTGCCTCCTTCTGGTTCTGGTTTCGTCTTCTACATTATAAGGAGAATACGAAACCGCCGTCAATGCGCAAACCAACGGATTCTTACCGCACTTTTTGTGGATTGTGTCCCACAGATTTTATGGTCATGCTCCCATTTTTGCCGTAAATATGTCAGTTATGTTAAGCAAGCATTTCATGGACGTAAATTTTCAGGATTTTTCTGGTGGAATTTCCGTTCAGGATTCCGCCGGAACGAACGTAAATCCCTCCATCCGTACTTTCTCTACATCCTCCAGTGCAAAGAGCTGCTCCGGACGGTAATAGCCGCGCTCCGTTGCCTCCTGCCAGTCAGCAGTGTCCGGATTCACCGTGATCTGTGCTCCGTCCTTCAAAACGATCACAGGTTTATTCCTGTGGAAATCCTCAAACAGAATGGATTTGTCCTTGCTGCGAAGCGCAGCCGTCTCCAGAGAGCTGTATTCCTCCTTGGACTGCGTTCCATGCACCTCAATATACACCGTGACGGGAGACAGCAGCATGGTACCGATTTCCTCGCCGTCCTTCCAAACGGTATATTCCTGCTCATAGGGTGTATAATCCGCGGTGAACTCCAGCAGAATTGGTGCATCTAACCCCTTGAAGGTGGTTTCCACCGGCTTCTCCTCGCCATTGTCGGGTTCGGAATAGCAGCCCATGATGTCCTCATACTGGAATCCGCACAGAGCCAGCGCACATTTATCCCCCGCCAGAGATTCGTCTGCACTAAGCAGCATCATGACAGTCAAGATGCCGGTTTCCGCATCGTACTTCTGCCCCGACAGGCGGGTGCTGTAGCCCTGACTGTTGGCGCTGACTCCATCGCCCCATTGGATCGCATCGGTTGGCATGGGAGATTCCCGGAAGTCGTTTCCGGTTTCGATGACCGCTTCTCCGGCCTTCTCCAGTGTCCCCAGTTCCGCCTGATCTCCCATTTGGGCAACACCAACGGCCATTAAGCCCACTGCCGTTCCGGCTTCCTGATCGCATTCCGTCTTGAACCGCTGCAAAACGCCCCAGTTGTCCTCGTCTCCATCCCAAAGATAGCCGTTTTTCTCCGCCAATTCCCGAAGCTCGGACAACTGTACTGCCTCAGGCCGCATGTCCTCCGGCAGGGTAATGTCCATGGTCACGTACATGCTCTGGCTGTCGCCCAGAATCTGCTTCACCGTAATGGTCACGCCGCTGCCCTCTGCGGTAATGCCAATATCCTGCATGGCGTTGTCCAGCGCCTGCTGCTCCTGATTTGTGGGCTGGAAATAGCTTGAAAGCATCTCGTCCCAATGCCGCACCGCATAGGCCGCTCCCGCGCTGACGGTCAGCGCCAATACCGCCGCCACCGCGATTGCCGCAGCCCGTATGGGCTTTCTGCGGCAATACTGCTTCCCCCGCAGCTCCGTCCGAATGCGCTGTTCCAGCGTCTCCGGCGGCTGCACCTGATCCATTACCTTTTTATATCGCTCAAAATCACGCATCATGATTCCTCCCAACTCATCCGCAGCCGGTCCCGTCCCCGTTTCAGGCGCATTTTCACCTTGGACATGGACCAGCCCAGCATTTCGCTGATTTCCGACAGGTTGTATCCTTCGTAATAATATAGGTGGAAAATCAGTCTGGTTTCCGGCTCCATGGAGGCCAGCATGGCTTCCGTCTGGAGCCTTTCCTCCTGAGAAATCTCTGCCGCCGGAAGGCATCCGGACAGGCTGACCTCTTTGGCACGCCCCTCTTTACGCCAAAGGGAATGGCATTCGTTGACGGTCACCCGGATCAGCCAACGCTTTTCATGCTCGATGTCCCGAAAGTCACGTCTGCTCATCCGCTTGAGAAACACCTCTTGTACCACGTCCTCGGCTGCTTCTTTCGTTCCTACTTGGCTGAGTGCCAGACGGAACAGCATGGCGCCATATTTGGCATAGCAGGCTTCAAACCGTCCGATTTCATCCATTGGCATTTCCTCCTCTCTGCTTCGTTTGAAAGCGCTTTCACCTATAAAACGCCTGACCGTGCGGAACGGTCACAGGCTCAGTGGAAAATTTTTGTGCAGATTTGCAACTTCCCTACCAAATTGATATTTTATGCGATTTTTTGCTGAAAAGGTATTGACAGCGTCGGGATGATATGTTAAGATGGCACCGTGGTCAGGACGTATGTAACAAGTGATACGTCCCAAACAAAACATGGTATGCCAGTGCCATGGACCACGTATTCATATCTCCTTCTTTTCTTTTGAATGTGCGGAAGCCAGAAGCCGCACATTCCGCACAGCGATCCGGCCCTTGCCAGGGGGCCGGTGCTGCGCAACACCTTCGTGGTTTTTTTACTCCGAATCATAAAGCGGGATCGCAGCTGCGGTCCCGCTTGTTTTTTACTTATTACCGATCTCCTGCCAATACCAGGCCATCAGCGGCCCCGGCGCATGCTTTGCCAGTTCATAAATGCCTGCGGTACATAAAAATAGGATCAGCGCAGCGATCCAGCGCACACGATTCGCTTTTTTCCTTGTCATAGGGATCGTTCCTTCCCTGTCCTTTGCATTATAGCATAGTTTTCGCCCAAGGGGGATATCCTAATTTCATTGCCTGCCACGCTTCATCGGGTCATCCCAATAAAAAGTTGCACAAATCCCTGCATCAAATCCACTTCAGAATGACCATACCGCTTAAATTTTGAAAACCGGGCGCTGCCGCCTTGACAATTCCCCCGGAAAAATGGTATAGTGGCATCAAACATATGAAACATGCGATGAATGGGAATAGTAGCTGTTTTGCGTCTTTCAGAGAGAAGATGGTCGGTGCAAATCTTCAGCAGGCAGGCAGTAAAGGCCCCCATGAGCTGCGGCCCGAACCACCTGAGTGTTTAGTAGGCGTCGCCGGCAGCCCCCGTTACAGGCGCCAAGTGCGGGTCATTCAGGATCCGAATTTAGGTGGTACCACGGACATTGTTCGCCCTAAGCTTTTGCTTGGGGCGATTTTATTTTGTTCACACGAAAGGAGCTATTTCCATGAAAAATACTGAAAAGACCATGGACAAAATCGTTGCCCTCTGCAAGAACCGGGGCTTCGTCTTCCCCGGCAGCGAGATCTACGGCGGCCTCGCCAACACATGGGACTACGGTCCGCTGGGCGCTGAGCTGAAAAACAACATCAAGCGCGCCTGGTGGAAGAAGTTCGTGCAGGAGAACCCCTATAACGTCGGTCTGGACTCTGCGATCCTCATGAACCCCCAGACGTGGGTCGCCTCCGGCCACCTTGGCGGCTTCTCCGATCCTCTGATGGACTGCCGCGAGTGTCATGAGCGCTTCCGTGCCGATAAGCTCATTGAGGACTGGACGCAGGAAAACGGCATCACTCTGGACAAGCCCATCGACGCCTTCTCTCAGACTGAAATGAAGGACTATATCGAGGAGCACAACATTCCCTGCCCCACCTGCGGCAAGCACAACTTCACCGATATCCGTCAGTTCAACCTGATGTTCAAGACCTTTCAGGGCGTTACCGAGGATGCGAAAAACACCGTATACCTCCGTCCCGAAACTGCGCAGGGCATTTTTGTAAACTTCGTCAATGTTCAGCGCACCACCCGGAAAAAGCTGCCCTTCGGCATCGGTCAGATCGGCAAGTCCTTCCGGAACGAGATCACCCCCGGCAACTTCATCTTCCGTGTCCGCGAGTTCGAGCAGATGGAGCTGGAGTTCTTCTGCGAGCCCGGCACCGATCTGGAGTGGTTCAGCTACTGGCGGAACTTCTGCAAGCAGTGGCTGCTGTCTCTGGGCATGGAGGAAGAGAATCTCCGTCTCCGTGACCACGATCCGGAGGAGCTGTGCTTCTACTCCAAGGCAACCACCGACTTTGAGTACCTCTTCCCCTTCGGCTGGGGCGAGCTGTGGGGCGTGGCGGATCGTACCGATTACGACCTGACCCAGCATCAGAACACCTCCGGCAGAGATCTCACCTACTACGATCAGGAGAAGAACACCCGGTATATCCCCTACGTCATCGAGCCTTCCCTTGGCGTTGAGCGCTCCGTGCTGGCCTTCCTGGTGAACTCCTATGATGAAGAGGTAGTCGGTCAGGACAAGAAAGGCAATGACGACGTGCGCGTGGTCATGCACTTCCATCCCGCGCTGGCTCCCTTCAAGTGCGCCGTACTGCCCCTGTCCAAGAAGTTGGGCGATAAGGCCACCGAGATTTATAACGAGCTGTCAGGGCAGTTCATGTGCGACTATGACGAGACTGGCTCCATCGGCAAACGCTACCGCCGTGAGGACGAGATCGGCACTCCCTTCTGCATCACCGTGGATTTCCAGACCGTTGGCGATGAGAACACCCCCGCCGATAACTGCGTCACCGTCCGTGACCGTGACACCATGGAGCAGGTGCGCATGCCCATCGACCAGGTTGCCGCTTATATCACAGAACGAATCAAATTCTGATTGCCGCGCTCCGGCAATCACCTTGAAAGAGAGGATATTATGGATCAGAATCATAAGATGGCACTGGCTACTGCGACCCGCGCCCGGCTGCTGGCGCTCCAGTGCGTCCATGAGGCGGCCTCCGGACATCCCGGTGGCTCCATGAGCTGCATGGATCTGCTGACCGTGCTGTATTTCGGCGTTATGCGCATCGATCCCGATGCGCCCCACGCCCCCAACCGTGACCGCTTTGTACTGTCCAAGGGTCACTGCACCCCCGCCCTGTACTCCGTGCTGGCGCTCCGGGGCTTCTTCCCCGTGGACGATCTCCACAAGTTCCGCTCCATTGACGACCACTATTCCGGTCACCCGGACATGGTTCACGTCAAGGGCGTTGACATGTCCACCGGTTCTCTGGGTCAGGGCATCTCCGCCGCTGTGGGCATGGCGCTGGCCGGAAAGATGGATCATAGGTCTTACCGGGTCTATACCATTCTGGGCGATGGTGAGATTGAAGAAGGGCAGACTTGGGAGGCCGCCATGTCCGCTTCCAAGTATCATCTGGACAATCTCTGCGCCATTGTCGACGTCAATGGCCTTCAAATCGATGGTAAAACCTCCGATGTTATGCCCTCCGAGCCGCTGGACAAAAAATATGAGGCCTTTGGCTGGCATGTTATTAAGATCGACGGTCACGACTTTGACCAGATCAACGCCGCCTTCAAGGAGGCGCAGGAGACGAAGGGTCAGCCCACCGTGATCCTTGCCAAGACTGTAAAGGGTAAGGGCATCTCCTACATGGAGAACAACGCCGGCTGGCACGGCAAGGCTCCCAATGACGAGCAGTATGCTCAGGGCGTTGCCGAGCTTACTGCCATTCTGAATGAACTGGAGGAGGCGTAACATGAAAATTGCAACTCGTGCCGCATACGGTGAGGCTCTTGCGGAGCTTGCCGAGGCTTATCCGCAGCTTGTGGTTCTGGACGCCGACCTGTCCGGCTCTACCATGACCAAAACCTTTGCAGGAAAATATCCGGAGCGTTTCTTTGATATGGGCATCGCCGAGGGCAATATGGCTGGCGTTGCCGCCGGACTTGCCACCTGCGGCAAAATCCCCTTCGTTAATTCCTTTGCCATGTTCTCTGCAGGCCGTGCATGGGAGCAGGTGCGCAATTCCATCGCCTACCCCGGCCTCAACGTCAAGGTCATCGGCTCTCACGGCGGCCTCAGCGTGGGTGAGGACGGTGCGACCCATCAGTGCATCGAAGACTACGCCATTATGCGCGCCATCCCCGGCATGCTGGTGCTGTCCCCCTGTGACGGTCCTGAGATGAAGCTGGCGGTCAAGGCGCTGCTGGATTATCAGGGTCCCGCCTACATGCGGCTGGGTCGTCTGGCTGTAGAATCCGTCACCGACACCATCCCCGGCTACACCTTTGAGCTGGGCAAGGGCAGCATGCTCCGGGACGGCACCGATGCCACCGTGATTGCTACCGGCATGATGGTGCAGTGCGCTTATGAAGCCGCCGAGACTCTGGCCTCCGAGGGTATCTCCCTGCGGGTCATCGATATGCACACCATCAAGCCCATCGACAAGGACATTGTTCTGAAGGCCGCAAAGGAAACCGGCTGCATCATTACCTCCGAGGAAGCCAACATCATCGGAGGTCTTGGCTCCGCTGTAGCAGAGGTCGTGTCTGAGGGCTGTCCGGTTCCCGTGGTTCGTCACGGCGTCAACGACGAATTTGGTCGTTCCGGCAAGGCACAGGCTGTGCTGGACGCCTACAAGCTCAACGCTCAGGGCATCGCCGAAAAGGTTCGTTACGCCCTGACCCTGAAAAAGTAAATGGATACCGCATCCATGAAGCAGGCGCTGGCAGACGGGCTCCCGCAGCTGGAGCGCAGGCTGACCGATGCCCAGCTTGATACCTTCTGTGCCTTTGGTGCGGCGCTGGTGGAAAAGAATCAGGTCATGAATCTCACCGCCATCACCGAGCCAGAGCAGGTGGCACGGCTCCATTTTCTTGACTGCATTGCCCTGCTGGGCGCTGCGAATTTCTACGAAAAATCCGTGATCGACGTGGG
>CAJKSU010000019.1 GCA_905202605.1 uncultured Eubacteriales bacterium | reverse complement strand
CCTCCGGGGAAAAGCGCTGCGGCGCATTTCGCGTGTTTCTGACATTACAATACCACAACCGCACTGGAACTGCAAGGAGTTCCACCGCGCGGCATATTTTTTCGATGGTATTTTATGCGAACAAGATTGTAAAATGCAGAATTTCCGTATATAATATACTATATCATCATATTTGAGGAGAGCATATGACAAGAACAGAACTGGAATCGTTTCTTGCTGTGGTGCAGGCAGGGAGTCTCAGTGCAGCGGCAAAGAACCTGTATATCACCCAGCCGGCGCTGAGCCGCCGGATTCAGTCACTGGAGCAGGAACTGGGCTATCCACTGCTCCAGCGTAGTCCCGGCGTTCGGAAGATTACCATGACACCGCAGGGAGAGCAATTTGTATCGCTGGCGACCCAGTGGATGGGAATCTGGAACGAGGCGCAGGAGATTCCTGCCCGGCTCAGCCGGAAAAGCTATACCATTGCCACCAACGACAGCATTGAGGTATGTCTGCTGCCACCGGTATTGCAGCTGCTGACGCAGCAGAATCCGGAGGTGGATGTACGGATGCTGAGCCTGCACTCTGCTGAGGCGTACCTCTATATGGAGCGGGGGCAGGCAGACATTGCGTTTATTTCGGACGCCCGCTATTCCAAAAATATTGACACGGTAAACCTCAGCGGGGAAAAATTCGTGCTGCTGTCGGATCGAAATCTGGATCTGCCGGAGGAGGTTTCTCCCTCGGAACTGGAGGAGAACCGGGAGATTTACATGAACTGGACACCTGGATTTGACCGCTGGCACCGATACTGGTTTCGGATGCCACGTCCCCATTTTCAGGTAGATTCCACGGCATTCCTCCAGTATATGCTCTCGCAGGGGATGAGTTGGGCTGTGGTACCGCAGTCTGTGGCAGACTATGTGATGCAGCATGTGCCTCTGCACTGCTCCAGACTGGTTCAACCACCGCCGGATCGGGTTTGCTGCTGCCTGACCAAGCCGCAACGGCAGACCATGGATGAAATACTGTTTGACTGTATCCGAGAGGTCTACCGGGGACAGGAGCGGATTCAACTGCTGCTGTGACCGGATGGACTGGAAGCACTTCCGGCGGGATACAACATATATAACGACAAATCCCGACCATCGGACACTTCAGACACTCGATGATCGGGATTCTTGTTATTATTTTCGTGGATGACGAAATTCTTCAGCAATGGCGTCGTGCTCCTGATCCAGCTCTTTGTGAAGATCCTGACCGATTTGCCGCAGCTCCTGATGGATGCTGCTTTCTGCGGCCTGAATTCCCGGATTTTCCTCCAGATCCTCCCGGATGAACATCACCAGAAATGCAAGGGTCAGCAGCAGGCAGGAAAACCAGATGGCTTTATCGCCAAAGCGGGGAATCAACAAACCTCCGATTCCGGCACCCAGCGCAAAAAGAAGAATCACGGAGAAGTAGTGGATAGCTTTTGTGATAAGCTTTCGATTCCGATTCCGGCTGCCTGCCATCAGGGACTCTACTCCACTGCGGAGATTGCCGATGCACATGGTGCTGGCAAAGGCATAGCCATCCACTTTCCGAAATGCCTGAACCTGCATGGCGCAGGCAAAGGAAACCAAGGCGTTTGCCAGCATGTTCAGGGGCTGAGACAACAGTCCCACCGCCAGCAGCAGCAGAATTTCCACCAGCAGCACCAGCTGCCGCCAGTGGACGGCACGGATCTTCTGGAACTTCCAGCGGATTGCCTCGGCGGCTGCAACCCCCAGCCCGAAGGCGCACAGTGGAAAGAGATAGTGGAGCACGCGGGCCCAGTTGCCGGAAAACAGGTTTTGGCTCAGCAGCACGATGTTTCCGGTCTGCGCGTTGGCAAAGACCTGACCGCGGGCAATATAGGTGTAAGCGTCCTGCAATCCCCCGGAGACGGAAAGCAGGGCGGCGGTGAGAAAAGCCTCAGACATCTGCCCATGCTTCTTTTTCAAAGGGATCTCCTCCTTTAATCAGTGCTTATTGGCCGCACTCTTTACCTGAAGGCGGCTCAGGGCGCGGGCGAGGTTGGACTGAGCCATGCGGTATTCCTGAATGCTCTTTTTCTGGAGCAGCTCCTCCTTGGCTCGATCTGCAGCACGCCTGGCGCGGTTGGCATCAATTTCATCGGGATGCTCAGCGGAGTCTACCAGAATCAGCACCTCGCCATTTTCTACCTTCATCAGACCGGCGGATACGGCGGCAAGCTGTTCCTCCTGACCTTCACAGCGATAGATCAGCGTGCCGGGAACAATGGCAAGAATCACATTGGTGTGATGCGCCAGAACGCCGTACATGCCGGTGGTGGTGGGGATGGAAATGGACTGGCAGGGACCCTCGTAAAACGGCTCGTCAGCTGCGAGAATGTGAACCGGGAAATTCTCCATTACAGTTCACCTGCTTCAAGCTTTTTCGCCTTTTCCACAACATCGTCAATCGTGCCGACATTATAGAAGGCGGCCTCCGGGTACTGATCCATCTCACCATCTACAATGGCTTTGAAGCCCCGCAGAGTTTCGCTGAGGGGAACGTAAATACCGGGAATACCGGTGAATTTTTCGGCTACGTGGGTGGGCTGAGCCAGAAAACGCTGGAGCTTTCGTGCGCGAGTGACTACCACGCGATCCTCGTCGCTCAGCTCATCCATGCCCAGAATGGCGATGATATCCTGAAGCTCGCTGTACTTCTGGAGCGTCTCCTGCACCTGACGGGCAATGCGGTAATGCTCCTGACCTACAATGTCGGCCTCCAAAATCCGGGAGGTGGACTCCAAAGGATCCACAGCAGGATAAATGCCCTGCTCGGCGATCTTACGGCTCAGAACCGTGGTGGCGTCCAGATGGGCAAAGGTGGTGGAGGTTGCGGGGTCGGTCAGGTCATCTGCGGGGACATAAACAGCCTGAACCGAGGTAACGGAGCCGTCCTTGGTGGAGGTAATACGCTCCTGCAGCTCGCCCATTTCGTTGGCAAGGGTGGGCTGATAGCCGACAGCGGAGGGCATACGACCCAGCAGGGTGGATACCTCGCTGCCTGCCTGTACAAAACGGAAGATGTTGTCGATAAACAGCAGCACATCCTTGTGCTCCTCGTCACGGAAATGCTCCGCCATGGTAAGGCCGGACAGAGCGACCCGCATACGAACGCCGGGGGACTCGTTCATCTGACCAAACACCAGTGCGGTTTTATCGGATACGCCGCTTTCCCGCATTTCCTTCCAGAGATCGTTGCCCTCGCGGCTTCTCTCACCGACGCCGGTGAAGATGGAATAGCCGCCGTGCTCCATGGCAACGTTGTGGATCAGCTCCTGAATCAAAACGGTTTTGCCGACACCTGCGCCGCCGAACAGACCGATCTTGCCGCCCTTTGGATACGGCTCCAGCAGGTCGATGACCTTAATGCCGGTTTCAAGGATCTCTACCGCGGGGCTCTGCTCGGAGAAGGCCGGGGGATTCCGGTAAATGCTCTTATGCTCAGAATCCTCAGGGATGGGATCGCCGCCATCAATGGGCTGCCCCAGTACGTTGAACATACGCCCGAGGGTCTGCTCCCCTACGGGAACCTCGATGGTTTTGCCGGGAGCCAACACCTGCATGCCGCGATACAGTCCATCGCTGCCGGAGAGCATGACGCACCGAACCGTATTGTCGCCTACATGCTGGGCAACCTCCATAATATGCTCCTTGCCCTCCAGCTTGACGCTCAAGGCTTCCCGGATTCTGGGCAGATGTCCCGGCGCAAACTCAACGTCTACGACAGGGCCGGAGATCTGTACAATGGTACCTGTTTTCATCTGTATCACACTTCCTTCCTGCGCTGGGCGCGCTGCGCCTTCGCACCTGCCGATACCTCAGTGATTTCCTGGGTGATGGCAGCCTGACGTACCCGGTTGTACTGGAGCGAAAGGGAATCCAGCAGCTCCTGAGCGTTCTGGTTGGCTGCGTCCATGGCGGTCATTCGGGCATTCTGCTCAGAGCAGAAGCTGTCGATGAGCGCACTGTAAATGAAGCCTGAGATATAGCATTTCATCACGTTGTTCAGTACCGCCGTGACGGACGGGATAAATTCAAAGGGGGCGGTGACTGCCTTTTCCTTTTTCTCCTTCACCGAGGTGGAGAAGTGAGAGCGGTGGAAGGGCAGCAGCCGGGTGGAATGGGCGGCAGACGAAAGGCTGCTTTCCATGTCCGTATAGATAACGAAAATTTCCTTCAGCTCGCCGCGCTCATAGGCGCTGAGCAGAATGGAGCAGATTTCTCTCGCTCGCTGCATGGTTGGATTTTGGGCGGTATAGAGAAAGCTATGCTCCACGGGAATGTGGTGCTGCTGAAAATAGTGCCGTCCGTATTCCCCGACCACATAAAGTTTGGTGTCGGGGTGCTGGGAAAGCAGCTTTTCCGCCTTTTTTAGCACATTCTGGTTATAAGCGCCCGCCAGACCCTTGTCAGCGGTGATGACCAGACAGCCGTAGGTCCCCTCCAGCGGCTCTTCATGTCCGATGGGGTAGAAATAGGGGCTGTCTACATCTCCGGCTGTGCGAAAGATCCGTTTGATCTCTCCACGCAGCGCCTCAAAATAGGGGCGGGTATGATCCAGCTCAGAGCGGGCGCGGCGAAGCTTTGTGGAGGCGATGAGATACATGGCGTTGGTGATCTTTTTGGTATCCTTAACGCTCTCCATGCGGCTCTTAATCTCCTTGGTGCTTGCCATCGTTATGCACCACGCTTTCCGGCATAGGCTTCGGTCAGAAATTCCTTTGCCAGAGCTATGATCTGATCCCGATCCTCATCTGTGAGCTTGCCGGTGGAATCAATGCGGCTGCAAAGCTCCGGCGTTTTCTGCTCAATATGCTGGAGCAGCTCGGACGCAGCGGTATTGACTTTATCCACCGGAACGGGCAGGAACAGCTGGTGCAGCGAAGAGACCAGAAGGATCACCTGCTGATGCTGGCTGTAGGGATGATACTGCGCCTGCCGCAGCAGCCGCATCAGACCCTGACCGTACTGGAGCTGACGCTTGGTGGTGTCGGCCATAGCACTGGAGGACTGGGTGAATACCTCCATCTCCCGATACTGGGCAAGATCCAGACGGATGGCGCCCGCAGCGGTTTTCATTGCCTTGGTCTGGGCGTCGCCGCCGACACGGGATACGCTGATGCCCACATTAACAGCCGGACGCTGACCGGAGAAGAACAGGTCGCTTTCCAGAAAAATCTGACCGTCGGTGATGGAGATGATGTTGGTGGGAATATAGGCGGAAACATCGCCCGCCTGAGTTTCGACAATGGGAAGCGCCGTCATACTGCCGCCGCCCAGTTCGTCGGACAGATGAGCCGAACGCTCCAGCAGACGGGAGTGGAGGTAGAAGACATCGCCGGGGTAGGCCTCGCGTCCGGGAGAGCGCTCCAGCAGGAGGCTCAGCGCACGATAGGCAATAGCGTGCTTGGAAAGGTCGTCATAGACAATCAGCACATCACGCCCCTGATACATGAAATATTCGCCCATGGCACAGCCGGCGTAGGGGGCGATATACTGCATGGAGGCAGAGGAGCTGGCGGGTGCGTGGAGCACAATGGTGTAGTCCATGGCGCCCCGTGCCTTGAGGTTTTCCACCATCTGCGCCACGGAAGAGGATTTCTGACCGATGGCAACATAGATGCACACCACATTTTTTCCCTTCTGGTTCAGAATGGTGTCCAGCGCCACTGCGGTCTTGCCAGTCTGACGGTCGCCGATGATCAGCTCACGCTGGCCTCTGCCAATGGGGAACATGGAGTCGATGGCAAGCAGACCGGTTTCCATGGGGGTGTTGACCGGCTGCCGGTCAATGATGCCGGGGGCGGGGTTCTCAATGGGGCGGTAGCCCTCTGGGGGAATCTCGCTGCCGCCGTCGATGGGCTCGCCCAGCGCATTGATGACACGTCCAAGGAAGGCATCGCCTACGGGAATACCGGCGGTTTTGCCGGTGCGGCGGACAATACTGCCCTCGGAGATCTCGTCGCCGTCTCCAAACAGAATACAGCCGATCTCGTCTCGCTTGAGATCCTGCACCATGCCCTTGACGCCATTGGAGAACAGGAGAATCTCTCCATATGCTGCATGAGGAAGCCCGCGAACGGTAGCGATTTCATCTCCCACGGTGAGGACCTCACCGGTTTCCTGAGCAAGCACCTCTGGGGTGAAGTTTTCTACTGCCTCCCGCATCAGGGGGATGATCTTTTCGGCCTGAGGCTTCAGCTGCTCCAGACGCTCACGGAACTGGCGGAGTCTGCCCTCCAGACTCCAGTCATATACATCGTCCCCGGCG
Source organism: uncultured Eubacteriales bacterium (assembly GCA_905202605.1). GTDB lineage: Bacteria > Bacillota > Clostridia > Oscillospirales > Oscillospiraceae > HGM13006. Next base: position 17,479 of record CAJKSU010000019.1, on the reverse strand, counting down.
TTAAGGATAAAGCCGTCGGCAAGGGCGTCATTTTGTTCAAAGGTCAGAGAAACGGGCTGCTGGTATTTTGCAGTCAGAAAGTCGGTAAAGCGCTGGAGCTGCTGCTCGGTGGGAGCCTTGCTGCCATGGAGAACAGCAGTCAGCACAGAGGTTGTTTCCTTAGCCATGCTGCTCCTCCTCTGCTTTATTCAGGAACTGGTCGTAGGGATCGCCGCCCTGCTTTGTCAGCAGCAGTTTTTCGGTGGCGGTCATGGCAAGCTCCTGAATTTCCTTCTGGCTCTGGGCAAGAAGCTTATCATGCTCCCGCTGTGCAGCCGCATGAGCGTCGGCTACCAGCTTGTCAGCCTGAGCCTGTGCTTCCTTTCTCTGCTCCAGACGGTACTGCTCCATCTCCTGCTGCGCGTCCTGACGCTTCTGCTGAAGCTGAGCATCCAGATCCTGAAGCTGCTTTTCATAGTTCTTCTTGTATTCCTCCGCCTGAGCACGATCTGTTTCGGCATCGTCGTGCTCCTGCCGGTAGTAAGCCTCACGCTTTTCCATGAACTGCTTTACCGGCTTATAGAGCAGCAGATACAGGCCGCCACCCAGAATTGCAAAGTTCAAAAGGTGCAGCAGAATCTGCTGAAAGTCGATATTAAGTGGAATATTCACGGCTCGCACCTGCCTTTAGAGTACGAAGATAATCAGAATAACAACCAACAGCGCATAGATGATTGCAGTCTCAATAAACACAAGGCTCAGCATCAGGGTCGTACGGATCTGACCCTGTGCTTCTGGCTGGCGGGCAATGCCTTCTGCGGACTTACCGGCGACAACGCCCATTGCGATTGCACCGCCTGCGGCAGCAAGGCCAATGGCAATTGCGGCACCCAGCGCTTTCGCAGCGGTGGTGGAGAGGCCGCCGGCGGCTTCGGTGGTGGCAGCAGCAGCGTCAGAGCTGTTTGCGGCAAGAACAGGAACGGCAAGAGCCATGATCATGATGATCACCAGCAGCAGAGCGGGAATTCTAAGTTTCAGCTTTTTCATTTTAAAAACCTCCATCAAATTAAGTTGTTTTTGTTATGCGTGTTTTTTCTTTGCTTTTTTGGGGCTTGGTTCCGAAACCTCACCATAGAACAGAGCGGTGAGCATGGTAAGGACGTAGCTTTGGATCAGGGCATGGAGCAGAGTAAACAGAACGCCGACCAGTACCGGGAGCACGAAGCTCAGCTGGATGTAATAGTAGATCAGTTCAGTTACCAACAGACCGCTGAGCAGTGCGCCGAAAAGACGGAAGCTCATGGAGATGGGCAGGGAGAAATCCTTCAGAGTCTTGCCGATGCCCTTCACTCCGTTTCCGGCAATGCCGCCGGAGAGAATGATCAGGTAGGAAAGACAGCCCAGCGCGATGGCGCCGTTGACATCGGACAACGGGGCTGGCAGGGAAATGGATGCGCCGCTGATGCTAACAGCCTGCACACCGAACAGCTCGAACAGGGTTCCCACAAAGATATAGACGCCTGCGGCAAAGATATAAGCGCCCAGAAATCCGTTCCGGTGGGGCGAATTGGACTTTGCCAGATTGTCAAACATGGAAACCAGCTGCTCCACAAGCATCTGGAACCGACCGGGGATATTCTTGAATCGGGGAATCGCAAAGATGCGGATCAGTGCGGCGACAATCAGCAGAACCGCTGTGACAACCATGCCGGAGATCAGTCCCGGATTCACGTTTTTCAGGCCAAACAGGCTTACACGCCCGGTTTCGTGCAGTACAGCGTCCCGCATGGCCTCTTGAATTGTCTCCTGAGAGGCTGGAGATGGAACCAGCAAGCTGGCAACCACGAGAATCGCCACAACAATGATCCAGCCGATCAGGAACTTTTTGTGCTTCATAGGTTACTCCTTTCCTGCAGCCTGTCTGCCGAATCCGATACATTATATAGTGGATTCAACGCTATGGTTGCATTTCTGAGACGCAGGTATTATACTGTTATCTTAGCAAGATGTAAAATATATAATTTGTATCGTTAACATACCAAAAATATATGGCAGAAAGGACAATTTTATGGCAGTTCCCTACGATTACTACCGCATTTTTTACCATGTGGCGCAGCAGAGCAGCTTTACCAGAGCAGCGGCGGTTTTGGGTAACAACCAACCTAATGTAACCCGCTGTATGAACAATCTGGAGCAGGAGCTGGGATGCTCGCTGTTTGTACGTTCTAACCGGGGGGTGTCACTGACGCCGGAGGGAGAAAAGCTGTTTGCCCATGTGCGTTTGGCCTACGATCAGTTGACGGAGGGGGAGGAGGAGCTGCGGAAGGATTGCCGACTGGAAAACGGTGTGATCTCCATCAGCGCCAGCGAAACGGCGCTGCATCTGCTGCTTATGCAAAAGCTGGCGGCGTTCCATGCCAGCTATCCAAACATTCAGCTGCGGATTACCAATGACACCTCACCGCAGGCCATCCAGACGCTTACCCAGCACAGAACAGACTGTGCAGTAATTACAACGCCATGCCAGCGCAGTCCACTGCTCCAGATTACGCCGCTGATGTCGTTTCGAGAGGTGCTGATCGGCGGCAGCAACTATCGGAATCTGGCGGGGAAGGAGCGGCGGCTTCAGGAGCTGACGTCGATCCCCATGGTGTGTCTGGGGCAGGGAACCAGCACCTTTGATTTTTATCAACGGCTCTATTCCAAGCATGATCTGACGTTTCGGGTGGATATGGAGGCGGCAACCATGGATCAGGTGCTGCCCATGGTGATGTACAATCTTGGAATCGGGTTTGTGCCGGAGCCGATGGCGGCGGCATCGCTGATGCGGGACGAGGTGTTTGAGATCCCGCTCATGGAGACGATTCCGGAGCGGCAGATCGCCATGGTGGAGAATACCTCGCGCTCCCAGTCTGTTGCATTTCAAAAATTTAAGGAGCTGCTGCTGTCTGATGATTGAGGGGCGGCACGCTGGATTGGGTGAGACCCCCGGAGCTGTATGGTGCGGCTCCGGGGGCTGTTTGTAAAGCCTGTGTAGAAATTTTAAAAACGTCGAAGAAAAAGAAATTTTCACGGAAAAAGTACCCCAATCTCATACTTTGGATGGATTGACAGAAATTCATGCGCATTCTAAAATTGATTGTAATCATAGGCGCAGTCTGCCCAACTGCGTCTGGATAGAAAATGGCGGCGGTTCAATGGGAACGGGAACGTGAAGCGGAGCCGCAGCCGGAACTCTTTGATTAAGGAGGAAAGCTATGAAGAAGCGAATTTTGAGTATGCTGCTGGTAGTGTGCATGCTCATGTCCATGCTGCCTACGGCGGTATTTGCGGCAGATGCTTCGGTTGGCACTTTGCAGGATTTGCTTGATGCAATCAACACTGCAGAAGATAATGATACTATCACGCTGACCGGCAACATTGACGTAGATATGTCTGGGACAGCGGCGAACACTGGCACTATCACGGTGAGCAAAAACATCACGATAGACGGTGCAGGCTTTGCGCTGAACGCCACGAATGGCAACAAGAATGCCACGCTGCTTCTGGTTCCGTCTGGCGTAAATGCAACCATTCAGAACCTGACTGTGAATGGCAATGGTTATGCAAAGCATGGTGTTCAAGTATACGATGCAGAGGCAACCCTGAACAGAGTAACATCCACCGGAAATACCGGATATGGTGTTCTGGTGAATCGTTCCACGGTGGAGGCCACTAATCTGGAAACTAGCGGAAACGGCTGGGGCGGCGTCAATGTAGATGCCAACGGCAGCGGAAACGCAAGCTTTACCATGAACAGCGGCAGCATCGCAGAGGATAACTCCGTTGTTATTGAGGGCGATCTGGGCGATACGACTACGACCACAATTAACGGCGGTACTCTGAATAATGTAATGAAGCATGCTGATGCGGCAGATTCGGCTGGTACGGATACCATTGAGATTTTAGGCGGTACCATTAACGGCAGTGTTACGGGCGACATTGTCACGGTAACGGCTGGACAGATCAATGGGGACGTAACCGGCAATCAGTCTCTGTCAGTCAACGGCGGCACCATTGGCGGAACAGTTTCTCCTGTTTATCAGGTTACATATGCCAAGGGTGAAAACGTTGAAGTGACCGGTCTTGGCGGTAGCTATGCGCAGGGTCAGACCGTAACCTTTACGGTGACTGCGGATGGCGGCTATACGCTGGATGCGGATTCTGTGAAGGCTCAGACAGAAGGCGGAACAGACGTTACAGTGACGGACAACGGGAATGGAAGCTTCAGCTTTACCATGCCTGCTGAAAACGTCAGTGTTACGGTGGCTGCCGCTGCACTGCCGGGCACCCATACCGTTACCTTTATGAACGGCGACAATATGGCGGGGCAGCTTACGGTGTCTGACGGTGATACTATTACCGAAGCGGATGCTCCTGCACTGACTCCCGATGCCGGCTATGTCTTTGCGGGATGGTTCAGCGGCGTTGGCGCAACCGGCGATCGGCTTGGCACAGAACCTATGACTGTGGATGTGGACATGGTGTATTATGCATGCTTCCGCAGCAACAGCTATATGGTACATCGGAATAATACCGATATCATTGAAGTCACGAAGGTCGACGGGTCGGAAGCAAATCCGACTACGACAACGCAGCCTAAGAACGACTATCCTGCTTCTGTGGGCGATACGGTAGAATATACCGTGACCCCCGAAACCGGCAAGAAGGTCGCGAACTCTGTGGTGAAGGATGCAGACGGCAATGCTGTGGATATTCGTACCCTCGACATTGACGAAAACGGCAAGATTACCTATCAGTTCACCATGCCTGCTTCCGATGTGACCATTATGGCAACCACTGAGGCAAAGCAGTATACCGTAAAGTTTATCGGACTGGACGGCAGCGATTACAAGACAGAAACCATCACGTACGGAGGTACGGTAACGGCTCCTAATATTGCGAAGGCCGGCTATACCCTGATTTGGGTAAATGAGGATGACGCAAATGACAAGGTTCAGCCTGGTACGGCTGTGACCGACATTAAGGAAAACAGAACCTATCAGCTGGACAGCACAGCAGCGGAGTTCAATATTACAAAGAACGTCTTTGTAGACGATGAGGAGCTTCCTGTAGATCCTGACCTGATCCTCACAGATCCTACGGCAAATGTGAAGGCAGAGACTGGCAAGCGTGTTACCTTTAAGGTACTCTCCAAGGCACAGTATAATCTGCTGAGTGTTGCTGTGGCAACGGTAGATGATGCAGGAGAAGAGACCGGTGCGGTAACCACCGATCTCCAGAGCGTGGAGTATGATGCGGCGAAGGGCGTTTATACCTACACCTATCAGTTCACCATGCCGGCCAGCAATGTAAAGATCACCGGTCAGTTTGTATCGGAGCTTCGGAACTATGCTCTGGTGAAATTCACGGATGAAGCTACCGGCATCCTGTATGATGTACAGCTGGTCCAGAAGGGCGACAAGGCCGCAAAGCCCGCAGCACCCAGCAAGGACGGCTATACCTTTGACGGCTGGACCGATGAAAACGGCGACGCATTTGACTTTGACGCAGAGATCACTCAGGATACCACCGTTTATGCGGCATTTGTTCCTCAGCAGTTTGAGGTGAAGTTCAGCCTGAATCAGGGCGAGGGCATGGACGACACCATGACCGCAAGCTATGGCGACACCGTAACCCTGTATGACGCACCCACCAGAACGGGCTATGTGTTCAAGGGCTGGAAGAATGCCGCAACAACGCTGGTCTATGACGCAGGCGCAAAGGTGCTTGTGACCGGCGATATGAAGTTCACCGCACAGTGGGAAGAGATCGTTCCGGAAACTTACACTGTGAAGCTGGTTGATCCTGCGGATGGACGCATGCTTGATGTGCTTCAGGTGGCAGAGGGGACAGTTCCCGCACTGACCGATCCCACCAAGGCCGGCTATGACTTCGATGGCTGGTATGTGGATGCGGAGCTTCAGACTGCCTATGACGGCGCTGCAATTCAAGCGGATACCGTGCTGTACGCCGGCTTTACTGCCAAGGCTGCAACGCTGGTGTTCAACGTTGACGGCGGCACCCATGTCGATCCCATCGACACCGCATACGGCGAGGTTGTTACCCTGCCTGATGCACCGGAAAAGGCCGGCTATGAATTTGCCGGATGGAAGCACAATACGGCAAAGACCATCTATGCCGCTGGCGAAAGCTATAAGGTTGGCGGCAGCGCAACCTTTACCGCACAGTGGACGCCCAAGACCTATACCGTATCCTTTGAGGCCGACGGCAAGGTAATTGAGCAGCGTCAGGTTGCCAACAACACATCTACCATCGCACCTGCGGCTCCTGCCAAGGAGGGCTATGCCTTCATCGGCTGGAAGAACGGCAATGAGACGGTGGGCGCCTATGAGGCCACCAGCGCGGTAAACGGCGATACGACCTATACCGCGGAATATGAAAAGCAGACCTATACCATCACCTACAATCTGGCGGGCGGAACCTCTGCGGCGGCTCCTGCCACCAGCGCACAGTATGGTGACCGAATCACTCTGGCGGCAGCACCTACCAGAGCTGGCTATGTATTTGTAGGCTGGCAGAATCAGCACGGCGCACTCTATGATGCCGAGGCGGATGGCTATGAGGTAACGGAGAACACAACCTTTACTGCACTGTGGCAGACTGCGGAGAAGATTCTTGTCAAGTTCAAGGATGGCGACGGACGGCTCTGCAATGTGTTCTATGTAAACGCTGGTGACAGCATTACCGTGCCGGAGGCTCCGGCAAAGACCGGCTACACTTTCCAAGGCTGGTATCGCAGCAATGAGAGTCTCAGTGCTGGTACGACTTACGTTGTACCGGAGGACGATGATCATGTAATTGTATTCAATGCCAAGTGGATTGGCGATACCTTTAAGCTTCATGTGGACGGACAGAACTGCGAGTCCATTAAGCTGACCTATAAGGGTACGGTCAACGAGGCCATTGACAACAACAATCTGCCCTCTCTGGAGGCAGGCTCTCCTGTTTCCGTGGCAGTGGAGCCGAAGAACGGCTTTGCCGTTTCCGAGGTGTACTACACCACTAATGAGGAGATTGACGGCAGCGTTGTAACTGTAAAGACTCCCATAGCGGCGGATCAGAACGGCAGATACAGCTTCAAGATGCCCGCAGCGGAGACAACGCTCCACGTGATCTGCGTTAAGAATATCTATAATGTTACCGCAGTTCCCGGCGCAAACACCGAGCTGACGATTCTGGATGCAAATGGCGATGCGACGGCTAGCCCTGCTGAGGCAGAGACCGGCACGTCTGTGCATGTTGCGGTAAAGACCGATAATGGCTATGGTCTGGAGACCATTACAGTGAAGGCCGGTGCAAACTACCTGCCCATCAGTCTGGTTCGGACTGAGACGGACGGAACCATGATCTACACCTTCGTCATGCCCGCTTCTGATGTAACGGTTGCTACGGCGGCGCAGAAGGATGTATATACGGTTCAGTTCGTGGACTATGACAACGCATTGCTGAAAACCACTGCGGTTCAGAACGGCGAGACTGTGGATGAGACGGAGATCCCTACTCCTGCTGCCCGTGCCGGCTATACCTTCAGCGGTTGGGATGTATTCGATAATGCTACCGGTACATGGTCGAAGGTCAACGATGTAAAGACCATGGTAATCCGTGACAACACCGTGCTTCGTGCATGCTACGAGGCAGAGACCTACACCATCACAAGAGCCGCTGACTATGCGGCAGAGCTGGACGAGCTGACGGTCATGGCGCCCGGCAACGTCAACGTGAACTTTGCGGCGGGCAACGGCGGCAGCGCCTCTGCGGCGGTTCAGACCGGCGAAACCGTGACCCTGACGGCGGTTCCCAGCCCCAAGTATAATGTCACCGGCGTTACCGTGACCACAAAGGCTGGCGGCGCAGTTTATCTCAAGCTTGTCAGCTATGATGCGGCGACCGGCGCATATGCCTATCAGTTCGAGATGCCCGCAGACGATGTTTCCATTAACGCTTATACCGAGGCAAAGACCTATTCGGTCAGCGTCAATGAGATTCCTGCCGAGGGCGGCGATTACACCATCAACGGCTATCAGACCGCGAACCTTCCTGTAAAGCAGGGCGAGCAGGCTGAGATCCAGATCACCGCAGCGCCCGGTTATACCATCGCCTCTGTCAAGGCAACGTATACCGTGGACGGCGGCAATCAGGGCGTAGCCTTTGATCAGACCTATACCGATACCACCGAGACGACGGCCTCCTTCAAGATGGTGGGCTATGACGTCAATGTGGAGATCACCTATCAGAAGGAAAGCTACACCGTCACTGCATGGGTAGCAGATCACGGCGAGATTACCGTATCCAAAGATGGCGGCACTACCTTCGCACAGACGCTGGATGATGCCAATGTTGGCGACAAGATCACGGTGAAGCTGCATGCAGATGAGGGATATACTCCCTTGACCAGCCGACTGGCGATTACTGCGGGCAACGACCTAATTACGGCGAACTTCTTCCAGGTGGATGCAGCGGGCGATTACTATTATGAATTCACCATGCCCGCATCCGATGTGGATGTATTCTGCGAGTTCAGCGCCGATGCGCACAATGTAATCGCGGAGCGCACCATTGACGGCGGACAGGTTTGGGTCGGCGAGACCAAGGCGAACATTGCACCCTTCCTGACCGGCGAAGAGGCGGTAGTCCGTGTGATCCCCGATAAGGGCTACCGGATTGCAGACCTCACCTATGAGGACGGCAGCAACTCCGCAACTGCTCCCTACTTCAAGCTGTATAAGCTGGACGAGCTGGGCAACAAGGAATATATCTATGATTCCAGCAAGACCGCATACAATGAGAAGTACGCCAACCCGGTTCAGGGCTACAGCCCAATCGGCGTTACCGTGCAGGACAATGGCGATGGTTCCTATACCTACACCATCGACAGCATGCCCGGTTATGACGTCTATGTGGAAACCGAATTCGTAAAGGTGGACTTCACCGTGGATATCACCACCAAGGCCGGTGCCAACGGCACAACAACGGTTGGCTTTGGCGGCGACGACGGCGATTACGCAGAGGACAATCTTCAGGAGAATGACCTCACCGAGGTTCATGTAGGCGACAGCGTCTATGTCAAGATGAGCCCCGCAGATGGCTATGGCCTGAAGAAGCTGAACATCACCTACAAGGACGAAAACGGCAAGATCAAGTACATCAACCCCACTGTGGTGCAGTCCGGCATGAACAAGAACCAGGAGGTCTGGAGCGAGTACGTTGTCGTATTCGAGATGCCCGCTGCGGACGTTACGGTGAGCACCGAGTATACCAAGGAGCATTACTTCGTGGTATTCAAGGATTGGGACGGCACCGAGCTGAAGACCCAGAGCGGCGTGGATTATATGGATCATCCCACCGCACCCGCAAAGGCCCCCACCAGAGATGGCTACACCTTTGCAGGCTGGACCTCCACCTACACCACCCCCAATGTTACGGATGCAACGGAGGACATGTCCCAGTTCAATATTACGCAGGACACCGAGATCGTTGCAGTCTACACCATCAACAGCTATGATATCCTGTACACGCCTGCTGACCTGAGCGAAGGAAAGCACGGCGCAGTTGCCGGTACCAACAACGCAGAGTATCAGGAGCTGGTCACCTTCACCGCAACACCTGAAACCGGCTACATGGTGGATCAGGTCAAGGCCACCTATACTGCGGCAGACGGAACCGTAAAGGATATCGACTTCAAGAGCAGCAGCGAGACTGCAATCGACTCTGTGGATACCAAGGCGGTAACCTACACCTTTGATATGCCTGCCTGCAAGAACGGCACGACCGTCAACGTAAGCGTTACCTTTAAGCCCAAGACCTATGAGGTAACCGCAGACTATGACGCAGCCAAGGCAAGCATTGAGTTGACTGGAAACGGCACCACTGCTGCTGCGGTGAACGCAGATACCGCTTCTCAGGTAAGGGTCAAGATCACCCCTGCAATCGGCTATGAGCTGGATACTTTGACCTATACCTACAAGACCGCAGACGGCGCGGAGAAGGAAGATACGCTCTCCCGGATCTATGCCGGCGGCGTGTATACCGCAGACTTTACCATGCCTGCTTCTGATGTTACCGTAAAGGCGACCTTTAAAGCAATCCGCTATCAGGTCATTGCTGCACCGGTGGCAAAGGGCGGCGAGATTCTTGTGGATACCCCTGAGGTGGACTACAATGCGGAAGCGTCCGTCACCGTAACACCCGAAGAGGGCTACATGATTGAATCCGTTGTAGCAACCTATATGGATGCAGCCGGTGAAAAGCAGACCATTACCTTCACCGAGACGCCTGCAGATTTGGTTGCTGGCGGAACCTACAAGTTCATTATGCCAGAGAACGATGTAACGGTAACTGCGGTATTCGCAGAGCGGAACTATCTGGTCACCGTGGATCTTCAGGGCAGCGGCGAGATTCGTCTGGATGATAAGGATACCCTGTCCTATGGCTATGACTATAAGGACGAGGTCACCCTGACCGTTACCCCCGATGAGGGCTGGGAGATCAAGTCCGTGGATTCCGCAGAGGCGGCGGTAACCGATAATCAGGACGGTACCTATACCTTCACCATGCCGGCGAAGGACGTAACCGTTCATGTGGTTCTGGAGAAGATCGGCTACACTGTTTCCACTAAGGTGATTGGCGAGGCCAATGGCGGAACCGTCACTGCTTCCAAGAATATTGCCAATGTCGGTGACAACATCAGCGCCGAGGTTACTGCCAGCTATGGCTATGATCTGGTGGGCGTTGTAGTTACCGGCGACAGCGGGCAGGTCTACAACGTAGATAAGTCCGAGGACGGCAAGTATTACTTCACCATGCCTGCGGAGAATGTTACTATTACCGCAGAGTTTGCAAAGCATCAGTACACCGTAGTATTCAAGGATTGGGACGGCAAGGTGCTCAGCAGCCAGCAGGTTCCCTATCAGGCTGCCGCAACGGCACCCGAAACTCCCGCACGGGAGGGATACACCTTCGTGCGCTGGGATACCGACTACAACTCTGTTACCAAGGATCTGATCATCACTGCGGTTTACACCATCAACAGTCATACAGCGGATACCCACGCCATTTCCTTCACCGGTGCGGAACACGGCACCATTCAGCTGATGGCTGGCAATGAGGCGAATTATGGCGAGCGCGTGGTATTTACCGCGGATCCCGATGACGGCTGGAGAGTAGAGAATGTTGCAGTAACCACCAAGAGCGGTAAGGCTGTTACAGTGGCAAGAACTGCATTGGATGCAAACTACCGTGCTACCTACACCTTCACCATGCCGGATGAGGATGTGGATATCACCGTAAGATTTGTACTCCATGGATCTTCCTACTTCACGGACATTCGTACGGATATGTGGTGCTATGACGCTGTTACCTTCGTGGCAGATCGCGGCTATTTCAAGGGTGTGAGCGAGACGCTGTTTGCACCCAACATGAATATGAACCGTGGTATGTTTGTAGCGGTTCTGGGTCGTATCGCCAATGTGGATGTGACCCAGTATACGCAGGCCAGCAATTTCAGCGATGTGAACAATAACGCCTACTATGCACCCTATGTAAAGTGGGGCGTTGAGAATGGAATTGTCAAGGGCTTCACGGACGGTACCTTCCGCCCCTCCGAGCTGATTACCCGTGAGCAGATGGCAGCACTGATGCACCGCTTCTGCACGGTTCAGGGCTACAACCTGCCGGTTGACAACGCAAACTTCATGGATCGCTATACCGATCTGGATAAGATCAGCGGATGGGCCTATGATGACGTTGAGTGGGTTGTCAGCGTTGGACTGATGAGAGGTAAGACCAACAACACCATTGATCCCAGAAGCTATGCCACCAGAGCACAGGTTGCTCAGGTGATTAAGAACATGGCGGACAAGGTGCTGTTCCAGTAAGAAACCGTCTATCCGCACGGGAAACCCTGTCCGGATAGCATAGCATGGCCCCCAGTCGAGCACTTAGGCGCTTGACTGGGGGCATTTTATACGGAACAAGAATACCGCATATTTCGGTACGCTCTGTGAGCGCGCAGAATGCGCTGAGACAGGCAAAACAATGAGATGATCAAGAACATAAAAGCAATAAAAAGTCCGCTCCGATCGAAAAGACGGGGTGCAGAATTGAATGTATAAAAAGGCTCCCGCCCCGGTATTCCCGGAGCGGGAGCTTTGGTATTCGCGATGGGATGATACTCGGTATTACTTCAAATCGTAGGCAATTGCAAATTTCATCATGACCTGAGCCACGTGACCGCGGGAGGCGGTGCCGCGAGGCTTGAAGGTGCCATTGGTATAGCCGTTGACAATGCCGTGTTCAGCAGTCCAGGCAACGGCGTCCTTGGCAAAGTTGCCGATGGCAGCACTGTCCTCGAAGCTGGTCCATCCGTTTGCGTCATGAGTGGTATCCAGACCCTTGTACTGTGCGTAACGATAGATCATGGTCACCATTTCCTGACGGCTTATCGGGGTGTTCGGACGGAAGGTGCCGTCGGTGTAGCCCTTGACCACGCCTGCGGATGCTGCCCACATGACGGCGTCATAGTACCATTCACCCGTTGCTACATCGCTGAAGGCAATGCCGGTCTTGGCCTTTTCGCTGGGATTCTCCAGATTATAGAGGAGCTTTGCCAGCTGTGCACGGGTCAGATCCTTGCCGGGGTTGAAGATCTTGTTGCCATAGCCCTGCATAATGCCGTTTTCAGTAACATAGTCCACGGCAGCGTGGCACCACATGTCTGCGGGAACATCGGTATAGTACTGGCAGGTTTCGGCGCTGCATACTACAGTGATCTCGCATTGTGCGCTCTGGTCGCCCAGAGTTGCGGTGATAACTGCCTTGCCGGTGCCAACTGCGGTGACCTTACCGGTTTCGTCCACGGTCACGATGGATTCCTTGCTGGAGGTCCATACGGGGGTACCGGTGGCGTCCTTGGGGTCAGTGGTGAGGGTCAGCGTCTTGCTGTCGCCCTTGGTCAGTGTGACCTTTTCAGGAGCAACGGTCAGGGACTTGACTGCCACAACGGGGATCGGCTCGGTCTTGGTTTCATCGCAGGTGGTGCAGGTGTAAAGCATTTCGCCTGGCGCCTTGTCCGTGGGCTGCTTGATCACAGTGCCCTTGTCCCATGTGTGGGTGTGTGCCTTGGCGTTAATGGTAAAGGTGCTGAAATGGGTTACCTTCAGGACGACAACCTGATCCTTGCCGCTGCCTTCGATGGTAAAGGGATGAGTGGTGCTGTCCTGACGATAGTACTCCTTGGTGCCATCCTTTGCGGTGTGGATAACCTCTTCCACGGTGAAGCCTTCGGGGATGGGGAGTTTTACGGTGATGGCGCTGCCGTCCAGCATGTCGTTGGTTACGTCAATGCCAGCTTTTTCCGTTTTGCCGTTCACGGTAACATCAGCCTTGGGAGAAACCGCAAAGGTCAGCGTACCCTTAGTGAGGTCAGCCTCGGTGGCGTTTACCTCGGCATAAATGGAGATATCCACATTGGAATCCTTAATTACAGAGGGATCGACCGCGGCATCTGCCAGAATCTTGTTCTGGTCGGCGGCATCGGCGACACCGGTCACTGCGGTGTTGCCTGCAACAGCCTCCAGCTTTTCCTTTGTGCTGTCATCAATGGTGTCGGAAACCTTGGTATCTACGGGGGCTTCTGCTACATTGATGGTTACGTTCTCGCCGGGCTTGGAAATGGCCTTAAAGATGGCATGGACGGTGACGTTTGCAGCGGGCATGGTGAAGCTGTAAGCGCCGTCCTTGGCTTCAATGGCGTGCTGCTCATCGGAGCCTTCGACGGTGTAATACAGGGTCTTCGGCTCATAGCCATCGTTGGGGGTTACGTTGACCGCAACAGACGTGCCGATGGCGGCGGTTGCCGGATCGACTGCAATGGAGCCGTCCTTTGCTTCCGCAGCGGTAACGGTGTAATCAATTGCCTTGAAGGCAGCCACGACAGTAACGTTTGCGGCGGGCATGGTGAAGCTGTAAACGCCGTCCTTGGCCTCGATGGCATGCTGCTCATCGTAGCCTTCTGCGGTGTAATACAGCGTATCGGGCTCGTAGCCTTCTGCGGGCGCTGCCTTGACAGAAACAGTGGAGCCGATGGTGGCGGCTGCCGGATCGACGGTGACAGTACCATTGGCTACCTTAGCGGCAGTTACGGTGTAATCAATTGCCTTGAAGGTGGCATGAACCGTAGCGTTTGCGGCGGGCATGGTGAAGCTGTAAGCGCCGTCCTTGGCCTCAATGGCGTGCTGCTCATCGGAGCCTTCGGTGGTGTAATACAGCGTATCCAGCGCATAGCCCTCAGTGGGGGTTACCGTTACCGGAACGGTGGTGCCAACGGTAGCGGTGGTAAGGTCAGCTGCAATGGTGCCGTGTTCCGTGTCAGCGGTGGAAACGGTGTAGTCAATTGCGGTAAAGGAAGCGGTAATGGTGACCGCTCTACTGGGCATGGTAAAGGTGTAATCCTCTGCAATTTTTACGCTGGTGGGGGATGCGGTCAGCTTGTTCAGCGTATAGCCCGGATCCGGCGTAACGGTCAGAGCTACCTTTTCGTTGTAATTCGCGGTGGACTTTTCGGTGGAAATGGTGCCGCCCACGCCCTGCTTGAGGGTGATGGCGTAATCGACCTTCTTGAAGGTGAGGCTGATGGTTACATCATCGGTGGGCATGGTGAATCTCTTGGTTTTGCTGTTGCCGGTAACGGTTACCTCGGTGCCGTCCGTTTTCTTGACGGTGATGGTATCCAACGTATATCCGGTTGCGGGAGAGATACTCAGAGAAACCTGACTGCCGGGAACTGCGTAGGAGGGAGGGCTGGAGATCTTGCCGTTCTCAGCGGAATTTACTGTGACCTTCTTTGCGGGCGCAACGGTATAGTACTGATCTGTGCTGGACTTGGGGGCCACGGCATAGCCGGGGGCAATGGAATAGCTAAAGGGCTTCGGATTGAAGGAACCGGCGTAAATCTCCAGAATAGAGGAGGCAGAGCCGATCGTCCGGACGGAGAGGGTGGATCTCGTATTGGCAACGGTATAGATACCACCCTTAATCACGGTAGTGGTGGTGGGATTCTCTTTGTTGTCGGGAGAAGCAATGACAGCTGCGGTATAGCCGTATTTGCCGGTGCCGGTGGAGGCAAAGGTGCCGTCGTTCAGCACTGCGTGACCGTAGTTGAGAATAACACCGGTGTAGCCAGCACTGCTGTACACATCCGTGGAGAAGTCGCCGCCGTTGATGGTCAGGGTGCTGCTCGGCTCACTCTTCACGGTGTTCAGGCCGCCGGTATAGGTGCCGCTCTGGATGGTCAGGGTTCCCCAGTTGTCGATCATGGAGGAGCCGGTGTTGCCTGCGGTGGCAGTCACATCGGAAAGCGCAAGGGAACCGGTGGGATCGGTCTCGGTGCCGCACTGAATGTTATAGTAGCTTGCGCCGCCGACGATGGAGCCGTTCTTGACGGAAACGGAAGTGCCGCCGCCTACAAACAGGGTGGCCTTGCCCTTGCCGGAATTGGTCAGGGCCTTGCCGCTGAGATCCAGCGTCAGATCCTTGATGCCGGAAATGGAAACATCCTCAGTGGTGTCTGTTAGCAGCGTGACGGTATCGCCGTCCTTCGCTGCCGCAATGGCAGAAGCCAGAGTTTGATACTCTGTGCCGCCAACTTTTGCAGCGTTTCCGGATGCAGCGACATCGTCTGCAAACGCTGTGGGCATCATGCCGAGTACCATGCATAGTGCCAGCAGAATGCTCAAGAATTTTTTCTTCATAGCATATTCCTCCTTATATATTTCGCACAGCATGTGCAAGCTGTGTGACATAAAATACCGCATAAAACCTGTATGTGGAGATTCTACGCAATATTTTACATTCATCAGAAAGTATGATATCACTATGGTTCAAAACTGTCAAGAGTGGCGAAAGACTTTTAAAATCCTCGATTTTTGTTTGAAATAGTACAATTTCTCCGGGGAATTCCCGGAGAAATCTGTGAAGAATATGCAAAAAGTATGAGAGGTCAGGCGGAGGTCTCATTGCGGACTTGGAGCAATGTCCGAAAAATCAGACGTACCAGCGGACCGCAGTATAACAGCTGCCAGATCAGCGCCATGGGCATGTTCATTCCCCAGGTTTCGATCCATGTGCCAAAGCTCGGCGTCTTGAACAGGAGCGTTGCAATCAGGCTCATCACCGGACACATGATGCACACGATCATGGTGGAAATGGCATAGGTGATCAGCTGTGGGCGATCCGTGGGCTGCATAAACGAGAAGGCCAGCCGGGTTGCCAGCTTTTCCACCACAAAGAACTCCAGCAGAAAGGCGATTGGAACCATAATGGGCATCTCATGCAGCGCCAGCAGAAAGTTTTCCCCATGTACCCCGCCGGTGTTCAGGGAAACGTTATAGACGATCATACCGTATACCATGACTGTAGCCATAATAATGGTAAAGATGATGTTTTGCAGCTTTGTTTTGGGCATTATAAAAAACTCCTTTTCAAACGCAAAAAACGCAGTAACAAGGATTTCGTCTCGTTACTGCGTTTCACTGCGACTTTCAATTTTCGGTGGAATTCCGAACAGGAATAAAGTATAGCACAAATTTTTAATCTGCGTAAGTATTTTTTGAAAGACAATTCGGGGAAATATCGGTTGACAGAGGCGGAGAAAATATAATATAATAAATCATATCGGATATATAGGCAATTGGGCAGAGAGTATTCTTCGTTGCCTTTTGGAGGAATGAATATGAGAATTTCCGCAAAGGCTCGTTATGGGCTGTCCGCAATGGTGTATTTTGCGATGCGCTACCCGACCCAGACCAAGTTTACGGTGCTGGAGATTGCAGAATCGCTGAAGATATCAAAGATCTATTTGGAGCAGGTATTTACCCGGCTGAAAATGGAGGGCATTGTTCAGGCTACCAAAGGCCCTCAAGGCGGTTATTCCCTGAAACGCGCACCGGCGGAGATTACGGTATATGAGATATTGTATGCCACGGAAACCAGTCTGTTTGACGCCACGCCGGAGACGCTGGGGGAGCAGGCGCCGTATATGGAGCAGGTGATGATGGAGGATGTATTTCACGTGCTGGATGATACAGTACAGAGGACCCTTTCCGCCATTACGCTGGAGCAGCTGGCACAGAAGGCCATTGAAAAAAGCACCACCGGCTATATGTATTATCTATAAAACAGAAGGACAGCGGATTCAAGCGAACCGCTGTCCTTTTGCTCGTTGTAATTGATAATTTTCTGATGAAAATGACGATTTTCTCCATGCTCCTTCTGTGATATAATAATTACAATTAGGAATATTTTTGCGGAACGGGAGAGAGCCATGGAAAAAACGATCATTCGGAATATGACGGAGGGCAATGTGTTTCGGCAGCTGGCGGCGTTTTCACTACCGCTTCCACGCTGCTCGCCGACGACGGCCGCTCGGCTGAGTAGCCCGCCC